>JBBTCX010000293.1:0-5630 GCA_038043045.1 Planctomycetota bacterium
CTTTTTTCGTTCTTCCTTTTTTCTTCTTCTTGATCCTTTGTCCCTTGGCCATTTGCGAAAAGTAACGATTCGGGCCGGCGAATCAACAACCTGATGGCGCCCATGCAACATAATCGCAATTTGGCAATCGTGACGCGCCTACACCGGTTTACGAACCCAAACCATATAGTCCAATTCCGGCGGAGTTCCGCCCAATCGGCGAATCATGTTCACTGCTTGCGCCCGATGGTGCGTCGAGTGGGCGAATCCTTGAAGGATCATGTCTATCAACGAGGCTTGGAAAAGTCTCCCTTTGGAATCTCGATAAACGATGACACGCGAAAAATCGCCCGGTTGGGTCGTGCAAAGGAATGTCACACACGCCTCGGCGTTTTGTCGGAATCGATCCCCCAATTCGACGACGGATGTTTTTTCATCTTCACTGGGCCACTTGGTTTCCGCTTTTCCTTGCCAACGTTGTAGCCAGACGAATTCACCGTTGTAGATATGAATCAGCGTTCTTCGAAGCGACCCCACTCCCATATCAAAGGCCCGATCGAGTTGTTCATCGGTGTGCGACGCCGCGCTTTGCAAAAGCGCCTCGTTCGCCCAGATCCCGTGTCGATGCATGGCCTGGATCATGTCGATTGCGTGCATGGTGTTGTCTCCTCTCCCCCAATGATACTCAACCACGAACCGGGCGAAAGTTACGCCGAAAAGATAGACGTGGGTTGGCCGGATTCGTTAACGCAGACGAAGACGACGTCGGCCTGTGTAACTTCGACCAGTTCGTCTGGATCATGTCGGCGGCGCGCACAAACACGAACGTGAATGGTCATGGAGCTTTTGCCGATGCGCGTGGCTTGGGCGTAAAGGCTGAGCACGTCGCCGACGAATACCGGGCGATGAAACTCGACCTTATCCAAGGCCACGGTGACATACCGCGCATGAGCCTGACGCATGGCTTCCACATAGGCGGCTTGGTCGATCAGGGAAAGGATCACCCCGCCGAAAATCGTCCCTTCGGCATTCGTATCCCGCGGCATCATCACCACACGAATGGCCGGTTCACCGTTGGGGGGCTTAGGGAGGCTAGTCTTTGATTGACTCATTGAAAAAATCCATGGAAATGCAGTGAATACACGGTACTTCGTTCAAAATGCACTCTCGATCAAATCCATCGCCGAAACAAGTATAGACCCGTTGACACAACGAAGACAGATACCAAAAAGACTGCGGTACAGGTTGCCAATGGGAAACGGTACCGGTAAAGCCGCCAAAGGTGTTTGAGGAAACGAAACCCCTCCTTTGATCCGAATTTTGTCTTACCCGCGGTTCGGGGAGCGAATTGAATGGGAACCTCTGCCGGGTTGCGGCATCCGGATTTGACATACAGCTCCAAGGCGATTTTGTATCCAATGGGACTGACGTTCGTTGCTTGCAACCACGCATCTTTTCGGAGGGCAAAGAACCCCGACATCGGGTCGCTCAACGGTGCAAGCGGACGGGCGAGATGAGTTGCCAATCGGCTAATCCACTGACGAAGCTTCGGCCAATTCGGATCGAGCTTTCCACCGCCGGCGTACCTTGTCCCGATAACGAAATCGACCTTGGGGTCGTCGAGCTTATTCAACAAGTCCGGGATCAACTCCGGAGGATGCTGAAGATCGGCATCGAGAACCAGCAACCGTCCGTATCGCGCTTCCCCAAAACCAGCCAACACGGCGCTGGAAAGACCCCTTTCGGTTTTTCGGACGATAAGCCGAACGGGATAGCTCGACTTCAGCGATTCGACCAATTCCTCGGAGCCGTCTTGTGAGTTGTCATCGACGAGAATGAGTTCGGATTCCATCCCCGCTTTTCGAACCGCCGCGAAAACGCGCTCGATCAAGGGTCGCAAATTTGCAGCTTCCCGATAGGTTGGGACGATGATAGACGCAGCCGACTGGGGGTCAGACATGTACCAGATGATAGTCGCCGTGGAGAATGCCACAATGCAAGCGATCGGTTTGACACCCGTCAAACGTCTCGGTACATACGCGCTGCCGCGCGGTCGTATTGGGAATTGGGTTTTTGAGGATAAGGCAAACGAGTAGAGGGTTCCGTTCTTGTTTTCTGTGATTGGTTCAAGCACATGCAATGCCCTCTCGGCCCTGGGCCAATTCTGGGTCTTCGTCTGGCACATGATCTGGTGGTTGGTTCCGGGCCTACCCAGTCTCCGCACCTGGCTTCGATGCATGCCCCTCATGTACGAAGTCGGAAATCGCACCGTACCCGTCATCATGGTCACCGGGACGTTTGTAGGATTGGTCCTCGCGGTGCAAAGCTATGACCAGCTCAAAGCCGCCGGTTTCGAACAACAGATGGGCGTCTTGGTTTCCCTGACCCTGGTCCAAGAACTTGGCCCGGTGCTCGCCGGATTGATGGTCGCCGGTCGTGTGGGTGGAGCACTCACCGCGGAACTGGCAACCATGCAAATCACCGAGCAGATCATGGCCTTGAGCGTCATGGGCACCGACCCCATGAAACAACTCGTCGTTCCCCGATTCCTAGCGTGTTTTTTGCTCACTCCGCTGTTGACGTTCTTTTGCGTTTTTTTTGGCACCATCGCGGGCTGGATCGTGGCCGTTCAGTTGAAAGGAATCGCATCCGGGCCTTACTGGTTTTTCATCGCCAATGCCGTCGGCAAATGGGATTTCTTAACCGGACTCGTGAAAAGCATGGTGTTCGGCGGCATGATCGGACTGATTGCCTGCTACAAGGGCTTTCACTGTCGCCCTGGCGCCGAAGGCGTGGGCCGCGCTTGCACCGAGTCCTTCGTCGTCAGCTTTCTCGTCATTCTCATCACCGATTTCTTCATCGGAGTGTTGATGTCCGGATTGTATAAAGGTCTCTTTGGATTCAAACCGTTGATTTGATGACACGCTCAACGATATGCACGACACACGCACAACATCCCAAGAGCCGATCGTCCGCCTTGTCGGTTTACACAAAAGATTCGGCGATTTGGTCGTGCTCGACGGCGCCGATTTGGATCTCCAACCGGGAAAGACCACGGTGATCATCGGCGAGTCGGGATGCGGCAAGAGCGTGCTGTTGAAGCATATCGTGCGTTTGTTGCGACCCGACAGCGGCGAGGTGTACTTTCGCGAGGAACGAATCGACAACCTCCGCGAACGAGAGCTGGTTCACCTTCGCCCGCGATTCGGGTTTCTGTTTCAACTGAGCGCGTTGTTCGATTCCATGAGCGTGGGGGACAACGTGGCCTTCCCGATTCGGGAACACACTCGAAAAAAACGCCACGAAATCGCGGAGATCGTTCGCTCAAAACTGTCGATGGTCGGACTCGATGGCATCCAAAAAAAATGGCCGGCGGAGCTTTCCGGCGGGCAAAAAAAACGCGTCGCCCTCGCTCGGGCGATTGCTTTAGACCCCGAAGTTATCCTCTATGATGAACCGACCACCGGCTTGGACCCTCCGCGCGCCGACGTCATCAATGAGCTGATTCTGAAATTGCAGCGCGAACTTCATGTGACCGGCGTGGTCGTGACCCATGACATGGTGAGTGCCCGAAGGGTGGCGGATCGAATAGTGATGTTGCACGGCGGCAAGTTCATTTTCGACGGCACTGCGGACTCCATTTTGAAAACCGACGATGCGCGTGTGAAGTGCTTTGTCGAAGGTCGTTGTTCCCAGGATGAGATCGCCTCTTTGGGCCAAGCGAGGTAACCCATGAAAGAAACAACCCGAAACATGATGGTGGGGATATTCGTCCTCTCTTCCCTGACCATCCTCGGCATCTTGATGATCTGGTTCGGAGAAACCCCGCGCTGGATTCAGCGCGGCGAATGGCCACTCAAAATCATCGGCATCAACGAAATCCGCGGAATCGAAGAGGGCAGCCCGGTCTCCATGAGCGGCGTCGAAATCGGACGCGTGTCCAGCCTCACTTTCGAAAAATCCACTCATCCCGGTCGTGGTGTTATTATAAACACACGGATCAGAACGCGCTACTCAGTACCCCAGGGTTCCGTCGCCAGAATCTACGGGGCCATGCTCGGGCTCGGCACCGGCGAGATCAACATTATCGTTCCCGCCGTCGAAACGCCGCCCTTCGATAAATCGGGAACCGCCCTCATCACCGGTCAGATGGCCAGCGTGGTTCGTGAGGTGCTCAGCGAGGATTTTTTCGCCTCCTTCATCCGCACCATCGATCACTTCGGCAATTTCGCCCAAGCGGCCAAACCAGCCGCGGAAAACCTATCGAAACTGCTGGAGCAGCGAACGGTAACGTCCGTGGATGAACCCGGCGCTGCCGATCGCGGAATGACGCCGAATCTCTCCACGGCGGTTGAGAGGCTGGACCGACTCGTGGCCCATGCCAACGAAGTGCTCGGTGATCCCCAAGTGAAGGATAATCTAAAGTCCGTCGCCGGCGATCTTCGCCAAGCTTCCGGCGATCTAAGGAAAACTGTCGAACTTTGGCAAACCGAAACCCGAAAGCTTTCCGACAATCTAAACAGCGGAATCATTCGCACCGACGACGGGATTCAAAACGTACTCGGAAAGCTGGTGTCCGTCGCCGATCGATTGGACGGCACGGCCAAGAACCTCCATGAAGCCAGCAACCAGGTCGCCGACGGTTCGGGTACCATAGGCCGCTTGGTGAAAGACCCGCGATTGTACGAAGCCGCCGTGCTGACCTTCGAACGACTCTCGGAATTCGTGTCGACGATCAATCGAATCGCCGGGAAAATCGAAGAGGATGGATATATCACGCTGGGTCAAAAAACAATCGTGGGGACGCCCACCAAAAATTTCCCGGTGGGCGATCGAACCACGGCTCCCAAGGAGTAGCCCCGTTTTTTCGGGAGATTGTAGGTCGGGTCATCGACCCGACACCCGAAACGTAGGGCGGGCTCCGCGCGGAGCCACATAGCAACAAGGATGTTCATGTCCATCGCCACACCACGAATAGAAAAGCGCATGTCCGAGGTGTTGAAGGAGGCCGCCGCCACCCTGTCCGGCGAAAGCGTCAAGCTTCGTGACCTGCTGGATCACGTGGGCGAGCAAGGTCTGTTGACCACTTCGCTTTTCCTGACCCTTCCATTCTTGGTGTTACCGGTTTCCATTCCGGGTGTGAGCACGGTGTTTGGATTGTTGATCGTACTTTTTGCCGTGGGCGTGACGCGCAATCGGGTTCCGTGGTTGCCGAATCGGTTGATGAATCGTGAGTTTCCCCGCGAGCCAATCTCGCGCATGTTGGAGCGCGGTGCGCGATTTTGCGTACGGATCGAGCGAATGGTTCGACCGCGACTGCTCTTCCTAAGCACCGGACGGGGCATGACCCGCGTCAACGGCTTGGGCTTGGTGGTCAGCGGACTTCTCTTGATGGTCCCGTTTCCGCTGGTGCCCTTTGCCAACACCTTGCCGGCGTTGGCCGTTCTGCTGTTGTCGTTGGGAATTCTGGAGCGTGATGGGCTCTTCATCCTCGCCGGCTATGTGACAATTGTTGGCACCGTTGTGTACTTTTCGTTCCTCTTCGCCGGCGCCTGGCTGGCCGGATCAGGGTTACACCAACTCATCTTTGGTGCATCCTAGCAGGCTGTCGGACTTGAGGTCCGCGTCTTCGACGGGCTGATCCGTCTTCG
>JBBTCX010000294.1:0-10057 GCA_038043045.1 Planctomycetota bacterium
CTGCTTTCGCTTGACCGACGTATTGATCCCACGTTTGCGGTCGGTGCTTTTGTTCAAGGGTCACGATTGCACCTCACTTTCGACCGTTTGCGGATCGACGTAGGTTAGACCGTTGAAGAAAAACTTGTGGTTGCATGCGCCGCATAGTCTGCGCCCGTCTTCAAACACTGTAATTCTGTCGGACTCGCAGACCGGACACCGATCGGCGGGTAGGATGTTTTGATCCTCATCGACATACCAAGTCTGCTCGCACGTTTCGCACGCATGGAGCAATTCATCATCCGCAAGAATCGGGGTTTCCGCCGCGTTGCAGAACGGACAGAGCGCATCCGCACCGTCGGCACTTTTGAACGGATGCAATGCTGATTCACTCGCCTTGCTTTGGCGAATGAACGCACGAACGTCGATCGGCTTACCGGATTCGTCCCGGATCGTCACGTGCATCGGTAACCAGTATTCAACAAACCGCACCGCTTCCGAAACATCCTCGAAAGTCCGCTGAAAGATGGATGAAAGACCCTCTCTCTTGGCAACGGATACGGTTGTCATGCGGCACCGACCTGCGCCGCAGGCGCGTTAGCAAGGGTATCCGCCGTGTCCAGAATCAGCGCGACGGCTTGGCAAACCCGATCCAAGAGTTGCATACAAACCCGGTCAACCTTGCAATCCTTCCGATCGCAATACGTCTTGACGTACTCGAAACACCCGCCCAAGTCGGCCTGGGATTCGTAGCCGATGCAGCGTAGCAAAGTCGCTCCGCCCAACTCGGCCACAACTTCATTGGACAACTCTTGACGCTCGGCTTTGATGACAAGCTTTCCGTTGCGAAGGTCCGCCGCGTGGACCAACTCGTGCGCCCACGTCGAAAGATTCTCGACCCCCAGTGCGATCGCTACGCCGCGCTCGCCGTCATGTCTAAACCAGCCTTGTGCCTTTCCATCCGCCCCGTTGAAGGTGCCGACCCGCAAACCCCATGAAAACGCCACCGAAACAAGTGGTAAACCGTCAATAAACCGCGCTTCGGCTTCGCGTTCGGGCAGCGCTTGACCGTCGGTCTGTTCGTATCCGAACCGCGCCCCAGCCTTGAACCCACGAAGGATGGACACGTCTTTTTCTTCGCCGGTGTCCGCGTCCTTATCCTTCACCGTGTAACGACATGGTTCGAGAATATAGAACGCATGTTGACCCGACTTGACGTGTCGACCGACTTCTTTCCATTGAAGATATGTCCGCGCGTCGTCGAATCCTGAAAGCGCGGTCAAAAGTTGATTGCGCCAACTCCATTTCCGACAGGGTACATCAGCCTTGCGACGAATGAACACCGGCGCGAGCGCTTTCGGTAAGTCGCCGCGCTCGAATCGTTCGACAATCTGTCGCGTGCAGTTTTCGATTCTGGACTTGTTTCGCGCCGCGATTGCTTCGGCGCTTTCCGAATGGTACGTTGCCATTGTTCGGACCTCTCATCAGGTTCGGACCACGAGCCGGGCGATTAGTAGTCGCGCCGGCTCACTTCATCGATGCACATCGCATCGAACTACATATACAATACACTATGTATAACAACGTGTCAATAGTTGTTTAAGAAAATTCTACAACGGGTCCGTTGTAGCAAAACAAGTGTCATTGCGCGTCACCCATACGATACGTATTCTTTGCGGCATGTTTGCAGCGCGTTTTCGGCTTGTTTTCAAGTAGTTTTCGAGTTGTTTTCATGTCGATGTTTCGACAATGGCAAACCGTTTCCATGCGTTGCTCATACGTGCCAATACGTGACACTTGTTCGCGCGCGCCAGTATGGGACCCATTTCTCCGCGATTTTTAACCCAAGACCCCTCGCGCAAACACAGTACCCGACGATGCTAACCCCCTCCCGAAAGCCGGGACTCCCAATGCGAAAACGAACCTCAAAGCGCCCCCAAGCCTTCGCCGCACGATGACATGTACTTAACCCCGTTCTCGCCACATGGGACCCATTTTTCCCCACGTTTTTGAACCCAAAACCGGCTTATTACGCAGGTACCGGTTAATGTAACCCTCGACCAAGCAATCCGTAATTTTGCATGTCCATGACCAAGCATGGGACCCAATTCGTCGGCGTTTTTGCCCATGCCCACCTCCGAAATCGCTCGAACGCCCAGTGCTAATCCTTTCCCGGAGAGCCGCTATGCTTGGAAAACAACCGGGGATGATCGCTTGCAATGGGCAGCGGCGATTGGGAAAATAGGAGCGTGCTTGATTGCTCGCGATGCGACGGTTAATGGAACCGAAAATTCGACCCGCCCGGTCTGCGGCCAATCCAACGTGAGCGGCAAGCACACGCGGATCAGGGCGGGTTTCTTGTTGTATGGGAGCCTCATCCATGACATCGACGATTCTGAGTGCAAGTTTGGCATGGCTAGTCGTAACCCTTGGCAGCAACGACGCGGCGTTTATTCCACTCCGTGATCCGCAAGGCATCTACTGGCAATTCGAACCTACGGCGATTTCTGCGAATGGTCTTTTTGTTGCAGGGGCAGGAATTGAGTGGGAGTCCGGAGGTGCCGCACTCCTAACTTGGACAGATCAAAGCTTTCAACTTCTGACCCCGATTTCGTCCTCGAGTAATGCACGAGCCGTCGGGCTTTCCGAAGATGGGAGAACAGTTGTTGGCTATTTGCATGTCGTCAACGGTATCGAAGGAATACTTTGGCAGGATGGAAATTCCATTTCTCTAGGGGTGGGCGTCGTTCCGCAGGCGCTCTCAACTAATGGTGACATAATCGTTGGATATAGACTAAGCAGTGGAGCAAATTCAGTCGCGTTCCATTTGACGCGAAGCAGCGGGCAAATGGTGGACATTCCGCTAGACGGGTTCATGTATTCAACAGCAGTAGATGTTTCAGGGGATGGGAGAGTTGTCGTAGTGGTCGCTGATAATCCCCTATTTCAAACGGCGAGCAATTCATCGATTCAGAACCAAGCATTTGCTTTTCGCTGGACCGTCGATGAATCACTTGTTGAACCGATCGATCCATTGAGTGGTGGGACATATTTTTCCCCAACTTCAATATCCGCAAACGGCAGCGTAATTGTAGGGTATGGCGATTCCAATCCAAGCACCTACAAGGCAATTATGTGGACCGAGAAGGATGGTACCCAGTCCCTAGATACACCGAGCTTTCTTGACAGTTACGCTTACGATGTATCGGCAAATGGTGAAGTAATCGTCGGATACAAGCATGTCACTCCTATTTCTCGTGAGTCATTCATTTGGGATGAATTGAATGGAATGCGTTTGTTGCGCCCCACGTTGGAGAAAGTGTTTTCGTTATCGCTTGACGATTGGTTGTTACCGGTTGCCACGCGAATTTCGGCTGACGGGCGCGTCATTGTCGGTTCGGGGATCAGTCCCTATGGCGCGCCTGAAGCGTATCTCGTGCAGCTACCAAGTTTTTGGTTTGAGCAATGCGAAGTCATTTGCGACGATAATGACTTTTGCACTCGTGATTCCTGTACCGACGGTGTGTGTGACCATTCCCCGGTGCGGTATGGAGATATTGCGCCTTGTGGTGGCGACGGGACGGTTGACATTGACGACTTGATTGCCGTTCTCCAAGCATTCGCCGGACAGGAGCTTTGCGCCTGCACGCCATGAACGGGCAGCGTGTAGAATTATTGGAAAGGATGGGCGGTTGATTCCGCCGAATGGCAAGAAATGAGAACTTCAACGCAATATGGTATTCAATCAAAGGGTAGTGAATTGGCAAAGACGGTCGAATCCCGAATGTGCTATTCGAGCACTGCTCGCTTAAAAAAGGCGAAACGACTTCTCACAGTGATCTTCAAAGAGCTGGACATCTGGCTCGACGAGTCGAGAGAGGACACGTTCGTACAGGAACTCTTCGATTTTAGCCTTCGTGCAGCGGAGCTTTCCGCAATTCTTGGATTCACCCGCCCGCCCATTGAACACGTTGTGGAAGTGCCGCTTGAAACTTACCACGCGTTGACCGACACCCGCGCTCAAGCTCAGGTTACAACCATCCATTTCAATACGCCAGAAGGACTAGGCTCTTGCCCCTTTGGTTTTCCACCCCCATTGACCGAAGAATTGATGTCGCAATGCTCAAAGCGAATTTACTTGGACTTGAAGAGCTACGTGCGACGATGGCTGCGGGCCGTAAATCGTATCGACGTTTCGCAAGGCAAGAGTCTGGCGAAATTGCAATCCACCGTCTGGAACTCGTTTGAGACAACGATTTTCGAGGAACAGCATAGGCGCGAGTTGGCGGGGATCGCGGCATCATTCATGGATGATTTCCTTGAACATGTCGAAAAGGGTCATCATTTGGCCAAAATTCACAACCTGTCACCCGAACAAACACGGTTGCTCTTTCAGGAGATAGGCCGCGCGGCTGCCAATGCCATTTACTCGCCTCAAGGCGACGGTGACGAAACGGAAACTTCGGGGAGTAAAACCGATGTTAGGTTTCTTGATGTCAATCCAATAGCCAACGATGTTTCGCAAGGTGTCGAAAGTCATATTGAGGGGACAAGAACTGACGATGACGGCGTAGGAAACTCGCAGGAAATCGAAGTTGAATGTACACCCGTTGACGGCGGCGAAATTGCGACAACGCCGGGTATGTCAAGCCCCCAAAGAGCGATTGTTCGAAACAAATCTCACAAAGTTCCAACTCCTCGGAATGAGTTGAGGGCTAAGGCCGAAAAATACGTTCGGGAGAATGGTTACCCCGGATTTAACAAACTGACCAGGATTCTCAAGTGCGCGCCCGCCAGCTTGAGCAACGCGATAAAAGACTCGAATTTTCTCAAGGCTCGCAAGGCGGTATTCGAGGCTGCGAAGGAAAGTGGGGGGCGACCAGTTGCTCTAACGGATGTTCTTCTTGACCAAACTCCCCAGCAGACCGAAGCGAGTCCGGGCGAGTCGCTCGATACGATTGACGACTTGGTCGCCGATCAAAAGGCCGACAGGCGGGCTGACGCCCGTCAGACTCGCCAACGGTCGGTACGATGACCGTTCACGGCATCGTTCACGGTACAAACCGTTCACGTGTGAACGTTCACGCATCGAGAAAACACTGAAAAACAGGCCGTTCACGCCCGTTCACGTGAACACTTCGCCTACTTCTGAGGGGCAATGTAGTCCCCGAAAGGATAGGCGAGAATGCAAACCAAGAACGGTACCCCCAAACTGTTAACACCCGGAGTGGTTGCCGCTGAGCTAGGCGAGCCGCTCCACCGTGTCATGCACGTGCTGGCCACCCGCCAACACATTCAACCCGCCGCGCGAGCGGGCACACTGCGACTCTATCGACGCGACGCGATAGCTATGGTCCGGCATGAGCTGAACGCCATCGATGCCCGACGGCGAAGGGGAGGGGACGACTGTGAGTAACGAGATTCCTAACCCTGCTCCACCCAGAATGCTCCTGAATCCAAAAGAGGCGGCCAAGGTGTTGTCTATCAGCCCTCGAAAGTTGTGGGCCTTGACTGCCTCGCACGAAATCGGCGTTGTGAGAATCGGCAGGAGCGTCAGATACTCCGTCGAATCACTGAATAGGTTCATCGAATCACGGTCGTCGGGTTCCAGAAATTAGACAATCAAACCCGCGCGATCGGCGTCGTTTGCGCGCACCGATCGGCGGGCGAACAAGGTTCTACGATGATTTTACGAAACAACTTTATCGAATTCAAACATGAATCCTGCCCCGTCTGCGGCCACCGTGGGCGCTGCAAAAATAGTGCGGAACATCCCGGCGATTTGATTCTCTGCTTTCGCATCAATGATGAATTGATCGACGGGTTCCGGCGCGTCAAATCCACGAGCGAATGCACCACATACGTGCGAATTGGCTCTTCCGCTGATCGGAACGGCAAACCAGGAGGATTTTCAATGGAGCGCGCCTCTCCGAACCTCAATGAAAAGGCAAAGCAGTACGCTGCCGCCCTCGCCGACGAACAAGTTCAACACTTGGCGAACGATCTGGGCGTTAGCGCCCAATCTCTCCGCGCCATCAACATCGGCATCGTCCAAGGAAATCCTTGTTTTCCTGAACGCGACGCCAGCGGAAATGTGGTCGGAACTAACGTGCGGCATCCTGACGGTAGCAAGAGAGTCGGCAAAGGACATCGGCGTGGCCTCATCATCCCGAATGAACTCGACAGTCTGCCTGATCCAGTCCTGATTGTCGAAGGTCCGAGCGACGTTGCAGCTTGTTTGACGATGGGCCTGACTGCCGTTGGCCGTCCCAACAACACCGGCGGTGGGAAAGAATTGGCTGAACTTCTTTCCGAGCGCGAAGTGATCGTTGTCGGAGAAAACGACCAAAAGCCCGACGAATCTTGGCCGGGCCGCGAAGGGGCGACAAAGATCGCCGCCGAGCTTTCGAACGCCTGGGACAAACCGGTTTCATGGGCACTTCCACCCGCCAACGTCAAGGATGTCCGCGATTACCTTCTGGCGAACCACGTCTGCGATCCGTTGGAAATGGGTCGCAACCTGCTCGTACACCTGCGTGCGAACGCAATTGCGGTGGAGCCTTTTGTCGGTAATGTCGGTAGCGTACCTAGGGAGTTGCCCAAATCTTGGCCTGATCCACAACCGCTTCCTGATGAACTCCCTCCGGTTGCTTTGTTCGAGTTTGAGCTTCTCCCCGATTCTTTCCGTGAATGGATAAAAGACATCACCGATCGGTCACAATGTCCGCCGGACTTTCCCGCTGTCGGAGCGATGGTGTCGCTGGCGGCTGTCGTGGGCCGAAAAGTCGGCATACGCCCCAAGTGCCGCGACGACTGGACTGCGGTTCCGAATCTTTGGGGGGCGATCATCGGTAGATCGGGTCTTTTGAAAACACCCATGCTGGAGGAGACGACAAGGCCATTGAAGCGGATAGAAATCGACGCCAAGAAGCGGTACGAAGCAGAAGTGCGGCAACACGCCGCAAGATTGATGGTCGCCGACGCCAGGCGCAAACAAGGCGAGAAACAAGTTCTGAAAGCACTCAACGAAGGCAAGGATGCAGAGGCGGTCGCGGAGGCGGTGTTGTCGGCAGAAGGTGATAACGCGGCACCGGTGCGGCGTCGAATTCTGATCAATGACTGCACGGTCGAGAAGCTCGGTGAAATCTTGAATCACAATCCCAATGGCGTCCTACAATTTCGGGATGAGCTCGTCGGATTCCTCCGATCGCTTGAAAAAGAAGGGTATGAGTCGGCGCGGGCTTTTTACCTTGAAGCGTGGAACGGTGCCGGTCGCTTCACCTACGACCGCATCGTGCGGGGAACAATTGATATCGAATCGACGACCGTTTCGATACTTGGAGGGATTCAACCATCGGTTCTACAGCAGTATTTGCGATCGTCACTTCGTGATGTTGGCGACGACGGGTTGATTCAACGATTTCAACTTGTGGTTTGGCCGGACGTTTCAAGGGAATGGCGCAACATAGACCAATGGCCGGACACTACCGCCAAAAACCGAGCGTATGCTGTGTTTCAGCGAATGGATGCGCTCGACACGGCGACTATCGGCGCACAGTCGGACGGGAACGCTGACGGAATTCCGTTCCTCCGCTTTGATAACGCCGCTCAAGAGATGTTCGACCAGTGGCGCGAGAAGCTAGAACATCGGTTGCGTTCAGATGAGTTTCACCCGATCCTGGAATCCCATCTGGCCAAGTACCGGAGCCTGATTCCGTCATTGGCACTCTTGATTCACTTGGCCGACGGCGGTACTGGTCCGATTGGAATCACATCGCTTCGGAAAGCAATTGCTTGGGGTGAATACCTCGAAACCCATGCCCGCCGACTCTACTTTGTCGCAGTCAATCCCGATATTGCGGCAGCAAAAGCATTGTCGGAAAAGATAGTCAACGGTTCGCTTTCGGACGGATTCGCGCTCAGGGATGTTTATCGACAAGGTTGGGCTGGACTTACGGACCGCGAAGTCCTGAAGCGTGCAACCGAGGTCTTGGTCGATCTGGATTGGATAGCGTGCACGCGCGAAGAGACACTTGGAGCACCACGAACCCGGTTTTGGGTCAACCCGAAAATTCAGGACCACTCCACTAACCCAACTGACAAAACCGACAAAAGCCCTGCTAGCGCCCTTTTGTCGGTTTTGTCAGTGCCGTCCGGTGGTGTTTCAAGAAAATCGGGGCCAATGCAGGCGGCGAAACTGAACGGTGGGCAGGAAGCGATCGAGGATGATTCCGACAGCCGGGAACGTAAAGCGATCATGGAAATCGAAGTCGAAGCGGCAGCCCGACACGGTCAGTCGAGCGGAACCAAAGAAAAGGATTGTTCAAGTTGATGGAATCTATTTGTGGTGATATCATCAGAATTATGAAACCTAGAAGTGTGAATCCAATTCCCACCGTGAATCTTGGCTCGCAGCTTCGCAAAGCGATCCTCGACAGCGGCTTGACCCGCAACCGTATTTCCGAGTTATCCGGTGTGAGGTACGCGGGTCTTTGGCGGTTTATGGCCGATGAGCGGGTGGACCTAACTCTATCAAGCGCCAGCAAGATTCTGACGGCCTTGGGCCTGGGAATCGAGTTCAAACCAATCTCCCAAGGAAAGAAAAAGTAGGTGACCAATGGCAAGCATCTTCAAGAAAAACGGCAAAGGATCATACATCATCGCGTACTTCGACCACTCCGGCCATCGCCACGAAAAATCAAGTCGAACTACCGACTTCGCCACCGCCCAACGAATCGCAAACAAACTGGAAGCAGACGTAGCTCTCCGTCGGGAAGGGCTAGTCGACGTTAGAGCCGAACAAATAACTCGGCAAACTCGTCGGCCAATCAGGGTTCACCTAGACGACTTCATCGCGTGCTTGGTCGCCAAGGGAGTGACTTTGAAACAAACGAAACTGCTCCGAACGCGCTTAGAGCGCATATTCACCCTTCTTACCGCCGAATCGGTCAACGATATCACGCCCCACGGCGTACAAATCGCGATGGGAACGATTCGTGGCGAGGGAGTGGCTGTTCAAACTTGCAACCATACGTTGCGGGCGGTAAAGCAGTTTACCCGATGGCTGCTGCGAGATGGGCGAATCACTGTTGACCCGATCCTCCACTTGAAGACCAGCAACGCAGAAACGGATCGACGGTACGAACGTCGCGCTCTGGACGAAGATGAGTTGTCTCGCCTCGTCGCCGTAGCGGAAACCTGTCCATCGGTCCTGGGAGTGTCGGGAATCGATCGGGCAATGGCGTACCGCGTCGCAACAGGGACGGGGTTCCGCTTGGGTGAACTGAAGAGTTTGTGCCCCGAGAATTTTGATTTGGATTCCGATCCGCCTACGGTTGCGGTCTCGGCTGCCTACTCGAAGCATCGACGCCGGGACGTACAACCAATTCGGATCGATCTCGCTGAAATCATTCGGCCTTGGCTGGAGAACAAGGCGGCGGGCGAGTCGGTGTTTCAGCTACCAGACAAGGCCGCTCGGATGATAAACGTTGACCTTCGATGTGCCCGAGCACGTTGGATCAAGGAAGTGGCTTCCAAGGCCCAACGGAGGCTTCGCCTGAAAACCGATTTCCTAAAGACCACCGACCACGACAACCGCGTCTGTGACTTTCACGCCTTGCGACACACCTACATTACTCGGCTCGTAAGGAGCGGCGCATCGGTGAAAGTTTGCCAGGACTTGGCGAGACATTCGACTCCGATGTTGACCATCGGTCGTTATGCCCACACCAGACTGCACGACCTGACACATGCACTTGACAGCTTGCCGGTAAGCGGAACTCCGCGGCACGAGGTTGCGGCGCTACAAGCCACAGGCACCGACAATTCATGTCCGTTTCCTGCGAAAAAACTTGCATCGGACCCCCAGCAGAATCCCCAGCAGTCAGGGCGCTTTTCACAGCGACTTGATACGATAGCGTGCGAAAGTGAAGGCGAATGGAACGAGAACGCACAAAACATACAAGCCACGGTGAATACGGAAGTTAGCAATGTAGCGCATCGTAGTGCGAGACTTTGCGACATAGCCACCGGTCGGATTCGAACCGACGACCTGCGGTTTACAAAACCGCTGCTCTGC
>JBBTCX010000295.1:0-7693 GCA_038043045.1 Planctomycetota bacterium
GGTCGATTGGTGCGTCATGCGGGTTTTGGCATCCCGGCTTTTCGATATTACTCGCCCGCAAGTTTGCGATTGGAGCAAGGAACCCTCGACCCACCTTGGGTCGAATGGGTTTTTGAGCCTTGGGAAGTCAAAACTTTCTTGACGGAAATCACCGAGGTGGTTCGCATTCATGGGCCTCCGACTTTCGCACAAAGAGTCTAACGAAAAAGCGGTGAAGTCCGGGTGACGGGATTGGCCGTCGCCGGCGGGCAAACGAGTTCTTTTTCACGGCAAGACCTCAAAGTAGAAACGCAGAAAGAATTACTTTATTGAATTCCAGCGAGTCGCTTGTGCGTTTGCAGTGGTCTGACGTCGTGAACGCAATAAAAACTTCAAATGGGAGAATGAATCATGCACGATCCAAATCGCGCTATTAAGTGGTTACTGGTTGTCGGACTGGTTGTCATCAGTCTCGTGGTTTTGTACCCGCCGTCTCGCAAGATGAAGGGCGGAATCGATCTGGTCGGTGGAACGAGTCTTCTCTATGAGATTGACACCACCGGATTGGAGGGTCGAGACTTGACCGACGTCTCGGGCAAAGTCATGCGCGTTCTGAAGGACCGAGTGGATCCTCAAAGTCAACTCAACATCGAATGGCGTCCAGTCGGCAAGACACGACTTGAAATTCGCATGCCGCGTCCTCCAGAGGCTGCCATCGTTCGACGTAAGGCCAAGGAGGCGGCGATTGACCGGATCAAGGCGATGGGGCTTCGCCGGTTTGATATTGAAAGTGCGCTCAATAGCCCAACCGCTGAACGCGGTAATCGACTGAAAGAACTGACCCGCGGCGTCTCGGACCGAACCAAGCTCCTCGAGAGCGTTGAAGCCGCCTATCTATCGCAAAAAGCGGCCGATGAATCGGGCGACTCGGCCGTGCAAGAGGCTGCTTCAACCACGTATGAAAAGGCGATTGATGATTTGATGGGGTCGAGCTTGCCGTTGCAACGGTTTCTCGACATTTTGACGTTGGGAAAGAAAGAGAAAAGAGAAACCGAACTCGAAAAGCTGCGTACACAATACCCAGCCTATGACGCTCCAGGTTCCGGTGGAGGAGACGGAGCCCTCACGGCTACCGTAAAAGCACATGACGATTGGGCCGCGGACAAGTCGGAGTTGGAAGATCCCTCTGACCTGAAACGGCGATTGCAAGGGGCCGGGGTACTGGAATTTCGAATTCTGGCGGACCGCGATCCAGAATCTCCGGGGAATACGAAACACACCAATCCGCTTCTTAAGCAATCGGTCAGTCATTACACCGAGCAGCTTGCCAAGTATGGACCGCGCCCGAAGGCGGGAGATCGCTATCGGTGGTTCCCGATCGACGACTTGCTTTCATTCACGCGGTTCAAAGAAGAGGCTGAATTCGAAGCGAAAAAGAGCATTCCCGGTATTCCGATCATGGAACAATACGCAGGGGGATATTATGTGCTCATTCATAACGACACCGAGTTTGGATTGTTGCGGAGTTTGGGGGGGGCATCCAAATGGGCGCTACGGCGGGCGTATCCGGATCAGGACCCCTTAACGGGCAAGACCAACGTCTCCTTTGTGTTGGATCCCAGGGGTGGAAGGTTGTTTCGCGAGCTAACGGGCAACAACGTCGAGCGCGATCTCTGCATTATGCTTGATGATGAAGCCATGTCTTATGCCAACATCAGAGAGGCGATCGGTGAACGTTGTCAGATTTCGGGCGATTTCACCCTCGAAAAAGTGCAAAACATCGTACGAGTCCTTGAAGCCGGTTCGCTGCCGGCGCGGTTGAAAGAGACGCCGCTGGCGGAACAGACCATTGGTCCGAGTTTGGGAAAAACGAATCGCGACAAGGGAATCCGGGCGGCGTTGTATGGCTGCATCGCGGTGTTGGTTTTCGTAGTGTTCTACTACGGGTTCGTGGGTGGCGGGGTGGCCAACATCGCGTTGGCGCTCAACCTTCTGTTCACTTTGGCGATCATGGCCCTGATGCAGGCGACGTTTACGTTGCCCGGTATTGCGGGATTGATCTTGACTGTTGGTATGGCCATCGACGCCAACGTGCTGATTTTCGAGCGAATTCGGGAGGAACGAGCTCGAGGTGTGGTCTTTAAGAAGGCTTTAAACCTTGGATACGAGAAAGCGTTTTCCGCGATTTTGGACGGGAACTTAACCACACTGATTACGGCGATCATTCTTGGGTTTGTGGGAAGCGAGGAAATCAAGGGGTTTGCGATCGCATTGGGGTTGGGTCTGATTACCAGCATGTTCACGGCCTTGACCGTAACGCGATTGATTTTCAACAGCTTGGTCGCCGTGGGTGCGTTGTCCGACCTCAGCATGCGAAAGCTGATCGGTGTCCCGCAGGTCGATTGGATCAACATGCGGCGAATTTTTTGGCCGATTTCGATGGTCGCCGTGGTTGGAGGCGTCGCCTTGTTTTTCGGATTGGCGGCCAGCAACAAGGAACGGATTTTCGACATTGAATTCCTTGGCGGGACGAGCGTTCAGATCGACCTCAAGCCCGAGTTCAAGATGACGGATGAGCAAGTAGCGGAGGTCATTACGGAATCCGGTGCCGACAAGAAATCGGCTGTTCAATGGTTGCAGACTTCGGCTCAAAAATTACGCGCGGCTCAATCAGCGGATGGCGAAGTTCCGGGGCAATATACCTTGGTTGCGGCTGGTTTGTCGGGGGAGCAATTAGGCGTACTGATGCGCGCAACAGTGGAAAAGAATCTGGAGCGGGGCGGTGTGATGGCCACGGGCGAGACGGCCACTTTTGTTTCCAAGCCGAACGAATTGACCTTGGCGACCTTCAAGGAAGGCGTGCAGGAGGCGGCCGCGCGAGCTGAGGAGGCTGCGGGACGGATGCGACGGGCCAGAGTTCAAGTTGTGGGTGATCCCGAAACGGCAGCGACGGAGGGTCAGTCTTTTGAGGTCGTCACGACGGAGACCTCGCGGCCTTTGGTTCAGGCGGCCATTTTGGCGGCGATGGGAGAAAAGCTGAAGATTCAAAAGGCGATCGCGTTTACGTCTCAACGTGACGAGGAAAAGTTGAAGGAGCGCTATTTCGTGGTGGAGGGGGATGATCACTACTTGTCGGACGTACTGGGAACGGATGCGAATTTTGATGTTCGTGCGTTTCGAGGCGGAGTGGCGATCGATGTGCGGCTGGCGGATGTAGAGCCGCCGGTTGAAGCGGCGATGGTGGAAGAGCGACTTAACCAAGTCGGCCTTCAGCCTGAGTTTGAGCAACACCGCACGCGAGATTTGGCGGTCTTTCCGTTAGGCACGAGTACGACATTGCCGGGAGGCAAGTCGGGATACCGAAGGTTTGCGGTGGTCGGGGTGGATGAGGCTCTTCATTTTGAGGAAGACCCCACGTTATGGGGGGATTCGCTGGCGAAACCAATGTTGGCGCAAGTGGAAGCGGCGTTGGGAAATGAGCGATCGCTTTCGAAAGTGGTGCAATTCGCCCCTCAGATTGCAACACAGACGGGGAACAAAGCGATCTTCGGGCTGGTGCTGTCATTCATCGCCATCGCCGTGTACGTGTGGATGCGATTCGGAACGCAGGACTATGGATTGGCGGTCTTGGTGGCGTTGGTGCATGACGTGGCTATTACGATGGGGGCGTTGGCGGTCAGCAATTTGATTTTCAACATTCCGCTTTCGGGTCTGTTGTTGATTGAGGATTTTAAGGTGGACTTGCCGTTTATCGCGGCCATCCTGACCATCATCGGGTACAGTTTGAATGATACGATCGTGGTCTTCGACCGAATCCGCGAAAATCGCGGGAAATCTGGAACGCTTTCACCGGCGCTCATCAACACAAGCTTAAACCAGACGTTGTCGCGGACGGTGTTGACCTCACTGACGGTGTTTATGGTGGTGGGCACGCTGTACGTATTCGGCGGTGCGGGAATTCACGGGTTTGCGTACGCGATGCTCATCGGAGTCATCAGCGGTACGTATAGCACGCTGGCCGTGGCGGTTCCATTGGTCTATCGACCGGTGGTTCTGCATACGGTGGTGTGGATCATAATTGCCGTCGGCTCGGTGGGGATTGTTCTGGCCGGGGTGCCCAACGGGGTTGCCCAAGTCATCCTTTGCCTGTTGGTCTTAGGTACCTGCGGATGGCGGTTGATGCGTGCGGTGGAGCGTGGCCGGTATCGGACGGCACGTGAAGCGGCGCTGGCATAAGGATTGTCTAGATTTCGCTTGACGGCGAAGTTTGGTCTGCGTAGACTTCGCCCTTGAGTTCGGTGCATAAAAGGAGCACGAGCTCAAGGGCGAAAGGGCGCGGCGCCCGCAGGATGGATCGTCCCTCTAGGCACGGATGCTTCGCACATCGCCTTTTGGTTCTTGTTTTTGATTCACTCGACATCGGAGGAGCGGTTGTGATGCGCGCAGAAGTCAAGTTGGGTATTGCCGTATCGGCGGCGTTGGTCGGCGTGGTTGGCGGTTATTATTTTTTCTTTAGTGGAAACGGGGAGGCCACCGTTCCGGTTAACCCTCCGGTAGCGACAGGAACAACCGGAAAAACGCCTGAAAAGGCGAATCCCGCGGGAAAAACGGCGGCGGCGGATCCAAAACAGAATCCAAAGACCAAACCTGCCAGCGCGCAGACTGCCGGTTCGGAACGAGATAAACAAGCGGCTCGTGATCGATTGGCGGACGCCGCAAAAGGAAACTCGTCCAATCCAACTCCGGCAGGACAACCGACAAATACCGGGCAATCCATCTTAAAAAGTGGAACGCCGGGAAATGATCCCCGCATGAATGCCAATCCTGCGGTGACGGGGACTCCGGCTCAAGATCAGCGAACGGCGAACGCGGCCGTACCGAATGCCAATCGCCCGACGACGGGTGACTCAACAACAACACCCACGGTTGGAGTATCGGGGCCCGATGATTCCCGTCGATCGACGGGACCCATGATTCCCGCAACGGAATCGAAGATCACTGCGCCGGGTAATTCTATGAGTACCGCACAGAATGAGGCGAAACCAAGTCCGGCGGTGTCTGATCCATCGGCCGCGCAGACGGGCAATCCTTTGGCACCTGTGTCGACACCAGCGAATGAAGCGCGTGGTAGCACGGGTCAGATCCCGCCTTCGACACCGGTCACAAAACCGGTTGCGTCGCCGACGCCCTCGAATCCACAAGTCGGCGCACCTCGCTCCGATCCGCAGCAAGGTCCCGCGAACGGTGGAGTCACAAACCCAACAGGAGCAAATCCAACGGGTGGCGTTCAACCTAAGTCGAGTCTTGCCGCCAGCCGCGCCGGCGCGGATGCGACAAAGCCCCCTGCAACTTCCACGCCGGAAAGTTCGACCGTGAAAGGAACGGATTCTTCGGCCAATCCATCTACCTCGAAGGCAGCAGGGAAGGGATCGGTCGAGACTCATCGGGTTCAGCCGGGTGACACCTTGGCGTCGATTTCACAGAATTATTATGGCAGTGAAAAGCACGCGAAATTCCTCTCGACGAACAATCCGGATGTGCGGGATGCGTCGAGGCTTGCGGTGGGAACAGTAATTCGAATTCCCTCTCTCCCTGAGGATGCCTCGAACGGAAAAATCGCGGCGGCCCGCTCCACTGAACCGGGAAAAGGAGCGAATTCCTCTCGTACGTATCGGGTCAAGGCTGGGGACACGTTTTATTCGATTGCCAAGTCAGAGCTTGGAGAATCGTCTCGATGGAAAGACCTCTTCGCGTTGAACAAGGACGCGGTGAACGGCGATGCCACTCAACTTCGCATTGGTCAGATTCTCAAGTTGCCCGCGAGATAACGGGTAACCAAAAGAGAACCAAAGGATTCGGAAAGCCCGTAGAATATTCGGACTTGGGCGATTCGGCCTTTCAATCTTCGTAGTTCACGTGGGGGAGAGTTTTGACTCTCCCCCTTTTTTTGTTTTCTTTGGATTGGACAAGTGTAGCGGCCTAGAATCATGCGACAGCCGTCGGTGATTCTCGGATCATCGTTATTGGGACGGCCTTTTTTCCATCTCCCCCACCCGATATTTTCTCGGATACGGCCGGGTCCGTATGTGATCGGATCCGAATTCGGACGCGGGAAAGACATTCCCGGATCGGTCAACGAAAGTTGGCGATGTTGCATGCCGTTACGAGTTCGTCGGAGCCTCCCGAGCGAAAGTCGAAAAGGCTAGTTTTTTTTCGCGCTGTTGAAGCGAAAAGCCCTTTCGGTCGGTGGAATCATCGGCGAGCGCCGCATGAATGATCGGAAAAACGTATTAACCACGGGTGATGTCGCGCGAATCTGCAACGTCGCACCGCGAACGGTCTCTAAGTGGTTTGATTCCGGTCAACTTCGCGGCTATCGAATCCCTGGGAGCAAGGATCGGCGGATTCCGCTCAATCAACTCATCCGTTTCATGCAGGCCCACGGGATTCCGATTGACGGATTGGAGTCGGGGCGAACCAAGTTTCTTATCCTCGATACCGATCGGGAATGGTGCAACACCGTTCGACGAGTGCTCTCCCAGGACCCTTCATTCGAGGTGAGTTTTGCGGACTCAGCGTTTGAAGCCGGGGTTCTTGCGGGAGAGGTCAAGCCGCATGCCCTGGTTGTGGATGTTGACGACTGCGGCACGAGTCCAAAGGTCCTTTGCCAATTTGTTCGTTCTCACCCGGTCTTGAACGGCGTTCTGTTGATCGGGACGGGAATGCACCTTTCGGAGCCGAGGGGTCAGGAGCTCCTTCAAGCTGGATTCCATGCCTATTTGTCGAAACCCTACGAAATTGGGGCCTTGGTTCGAACGTTGGAGTCACGATCAACTAATGGTCACAGTGATTCAAACTTGCAGGTTGCGACGTTGGCGCCAACCGGAGGCACGTAGAATTTAAGATTTCACTCCGCGGCGCTGCGGATGGTTTGCTGGTTCAAGAGTTCCGTTCGGTCGCCGATGGTCACGTTGGTTCGCCTTCGAACTCCGCTTCGGAGATAAGTGATCACCGTTTCGGTTCCGACGGGGGTGAATCCCACGAGACGCACGAGGTGATCGGAACTCTCCACGGGGGTTCCGTCGTATTCGATGACAATATCGCGTGGTTTTAGACCAGCTTTGGCGGCCGGTCCGTTGGGCACTTTGATCTCCGTGATGACCGCACCGCAAGCGTTTCGCATATCCACGACCCGTCCGTCGGTTGCGGCTTCGACCTCTTGCACCGTGACCCCGAGGAATCCATAACGAACCTCATGTCCGGACTTCAAGGCGGCCAGGATACGGCGCGTGTTTTTCTCGACCGGTATGGCAAAGCCCCGTCCTTCGCTTACTCCGGAACCGGTTTCGATCGCGGTGACAATGCCGATGACCTCGCCGTCGATGTTGAACAGTGGGCCGCCGCTATTGCCAGGATTGATGGATGCCGATGTTTCGATCAAGTTGCCGTAATACTCGATGTCGGAGTCGCCGACGAGTCGCCGGGTCATCTGTCGCCCCAGGGCGCTAACCACGCCAAACGTCACCGAAGGACGACCGTCGGAATTCGCAAGTCCGAACGGGTTTCCACAGGCGAATGCCCATTGGTTGACTTTGAGGGTATTGAGATCCCCCCACCGGATCGGCTTGAGACCGGTCGCGTCTATTTTCAGGACGGCGAGATCGCTACGCGGGTCGGAACCGACCAATGTGGCTTGGTAGGAAGGTTCGCCGAC
>JBBTCX010000296.1:0-19219 GCA_038043045.1 Planctomycetota bacterium
GGTTGGGAACGCGAAAACATTTTGCCGCTACACGCAGTCTATGGTTTTTGGCCGGCACAGGCCGACGGCGATACGCTTAACATCTTCGATCCAGACGATCGAAGTCTGGTGTTGGCTTCGTTCGATTTTCCGCGGATGGGCAAGCCGCCCTATTGGTGTTTGAGCGATTTCTTCAAACCGGTTTCCAGCGGAGAATACGATGTGGCCGCCTTTTCCGTGGTGACCGCCGGTCGTCGGGTGAGCGAGGTCGCCCGCGATTGGTTCGCCGCGGATCGATACAAAGACTATTTGCATTTACACGGTCTCGGTGTGGAGTGCGCCGAAGCCCTGGCCGAGTACATTCACAAGCAGATTCGCATGGAGTGGGGCATCTCCGCATCCGACGCCCGCGACCGGCAAGAAATTTTCAAACAGCGTTATCAAGGGTCCCGCTATAGTTTCGGCTACCCGGCCTGCCCTCGCCTGGAAGACCAGCTCAAGCTTTGGCCTCTCCTTCAACCCGAACGTATCGGTGTTACGCTCTCCGATCAATTCCAACTGGAACCGGAACAAACCACGACCGCGCTCATCACCCACCATCGCCAGGCCAAGTATTTCAATGTGCGGTAGTTGGCCGAGTGGTTGGACTCTCCCCTGATGGATGAAAACCTCCCTCCGGCACCAAAATGATTTGTCCCCCTTTCCGCATTTTCAGGGACGATCCTTCTTGTACAATGCTTGGCGTTGAGTTCTGGTTCGCCGTTGTTAAGTTCATGCTTCGATCGTATGCAGCCATCATCGTCTGGGGGATTTTGCTGTTCATCATCGGCATCCCCGTCTTGTTGATCGGGCTGGTATATCCCGCGAAGTCCGTCCTCGCCTTGGGCGCGCGCTGGTGGGGACGAACCCTCTTATGGGTCTGCGGTGTAAAATTGACCGTCGAAGGCCGACATCGTATTCCCGATGGAATACCACACTTCTTCGTCGGGAATCACCAAAGCGCCTTGGACATTCCTATCCTCTTCGTTGCGCTTCGCGGTCACGTGCGTTTCATGGCCAAGGAAGTGTTATTCAAATTCCCCATTTTTGGATGGATTCTGAGTCGCTATGGATTCGTGCCTGTTGATCGTGGCCGCGCTCGCCGAGCGGCGATCATCTTGCACGGTATGATCGAGGAACTGCAACGCAATCCGATTTCCTTCGTCGTATTTCCCGAAGGCACCCGCACCCCCGACGGCTCGTTGCAGACGTTCCGGCTTGGGGCATTCAACGTCTGTATCCGCGCAGGCATGTCCGTGGTACCCTTTACGATTGACGGCGCTTGGGCGGTGTGTCCTCCTCGGTCCTTACGAATTCGGCCCGGCCCGGTCCGGCTGGTTTTCGGCACACCGGTTCCAAGTGAAGTCGTACTGGCGATGACACCCTCTCAACTTCAGGATCGCGTGAAAGGTGAAGTCGCCGCGCATCTTGGGAGGAACAATCCAAGGAGCGACGGCGCGGGTGTCGGGCCGAACGCGGAAGGTGCTTGAAGTGACCATACCCGGGGCCAATCCACGTATTCGCGACCGCCTTGCCGGTCAACACCTTTTGGTGACCGGCTCCACGGGGTTTCTCGCCAAGGCCTTCGTGGAAAAACTCCTCCGCTCCGTCGACACCATCGGCGGCGTCCATCTTCTCATCCGCCCCGGCAACGACGGGGTTTCGCCCCGGAAACGGCTCGAACGAGATGTTATTCAATCGCATCTCTTTCATCGCCTTCGCGCCGCACTCGGCGAACGATTCACTAAGCTCTGGCAGGAAAAACTGCATGTCGTCGGGGGCGACTTGACCGCCGATCGATTCGGTCTCCCAGAGCGCGATTACGACGACCTCACGCGAAAAATCACCCTGGTGGTCAACAGCGCGGCCACCGTGACCTTTGACGAGCGACTCGATTGGGCCATCCAACTCAATGCCCAGGGCCCCAAGCGTCCGCTACAATTAGCCAAAGACTGCGGCAACGTTCCTTTCCTGCATGTATCCACGTGTTACGTCTGCGGAGCTCGAGGGGGAACAATTGTCGAAGACTTCAGCGCTCCCGAACAGGCGCGTGAATCGTTGCCTCGTGAGATCGGCACCGGCGACTTCGATCTCGATGCGATCATCGCGGCGCTTCAAAAGGACGCCGACCACTTGGTTCAGAAACACGGTCGGGATTCGGAGGTGTGTCGCAAGGAACTCATCGACGCCGGCATGCGCCATGCCCGCTCTCACGGTTGGAATGATACCTATACGTTCACCAAATGGATCGGCGAGCAGCTTCTTCTCCGAGACCACGGCGATGTCCCGCTGATTGTGTTTCGACCAGCCATCATTGAGAGCAGCTACGACGAACCGGTACCGGGATGGATTGATGGGTTGCGAATGGCGGACCCGGTCATCGCTGCCTACGGTCGTGGAAAACTCCGCGACTTCCCCGGTCGCCCCGATGTTCCGATGGATCTCATCCCCGTGGACTTCGTGGTCAACGGAATGTTGGCGGCTTTGCATCATTTGGATAAGCGGAAGGGTTCCGTCGCTCTGTATCAATCCGCTTCCAGCGATCGCCGTCCGTTACGATTGCGCGACATGGGCAAGCTTCTGGAATCCGCGTTTCGCGCCAACCCCATGAACAACGAAAGCGGCAAGCGGGTGATCCCCGCCCCGCTTCGGTTCGTGGAAATGAAGGCATTTCTCCGGGCATGGGAAAACCGTGACAAACGTTTGGCACTCCTGCGGCAATGGGGAGGCATGCTGCCCGACGCCGATCGACGTTCACGCAAATCCGCCGTCGCCGCCAGGCAAATTCAACAAATCATCTACTTCGCCAAAATCTACGCCCCGTACACCCACCTCGACGTTCGCTTCGCCGAGGATCATCTCGGCGAACTTCGCCAAAGGCTTCACCCCGACGATCTGCGGGAGTTTCCCTTCGACGTGGGAACTATCGATTGGGAAGACTACCTGATCAACCGCCATATTCCCGGCTTGAGATCGCACGTTTTGGGCGGGGCCTTGGAACCGGGACCGCGAATACGAGCCACCGTTGCAGCCGCGTCGTCGGATGGCGATATTTCCTCGCATTCGTTGCAAGCCGCGGACCTTTTCACCGTCTTTGGCCGAGTCGCAGCTCGCATCCCCGACAAGCCGGCGCTTCGTATTTGCCGCCAAGGAAAGTGGATTGGCTTTACGTATCAACAGGCCTTGCAAGCCACGGGTTCGATTCTACAACGTCTTCACGAACGCGGCCTCACCACCGGCGATCGCGTGGCCATCTGCTCCGAAAACGGCCCGGAATGGGGGTTGACTTATCTGGCGATCATGCGCGGCGGCATGACCGCCGTTCCTATCGATCCTCAGATGACCGCCTCGGATGTTCTCCGAGCCGTGGAGTTCGTCGGTGCAAGGCTTCTCTGCGCCGGACCGTCCACCTATGACACGCTTCGACCGAGTTTCGCCGCAGTTTCGAAAGACATCGTTCCGTTGACCGAACCGTTTATCCCTCTTCCCGGCGCCTCGCGGGATCGCACGCCTGATGGGGTGCCGGTCAATGGCACCTCAATCGCCTCTATACTGTTTACTTCCGGAACGACCTCCGATCCCCGCGCCGTGCCCCTGACTCATCAAAACCTCATCGCCAACGCCCAAGCCCTCGCCAGCGTCCACCCGATTCTCGCCAACGACGAATTCCTATCCGTACTTCCCATGTATCACGTGTTTGAATTCACCGCGGGGTTTCTTGTTCCACTCGCCGCCGGCGCCACGATTACGTATGTCGAGCAACTGAAAGGCCCGGAAATACTCGCGGCCATGCAAGCCACCGGAACCACCATCATGTTGGTCGTTCCTCGACTGCTCCAGCTCTTCCACGATTCCATCGAGCGACAGGTGGCCTCTTCCGGCGCGTTGAAACGCGGCATGTTTCGCGTGCTCGGGGCCTTGTCTGCAACCGGCGGACCAAGAGTCGCTCGACGGCTCTTTGCACCGGTTCACAAGAAATTCGGCGGAAAGCTTCGCATGTTCGTTTCCGGCGGCGCTCGCCTCGACCCGGAACTGTGGCACGCCTTCCACCGATTGGGATTCATCGTTCACGAGGGCTACGGCATGACCGAAACGGCACCCGTTTTGACCTGCACGCCTCAAGGCTCTGAAAAACCAGGCTCCGTCGGGCCGCCGCTGCCCAACGTCCAATTGGAAATCCGAAATCAAAACCTCGAAGGCGTGGGCGAAGTTTGGGTCAAAGGTCCGAACGTCATGTCCGGCTACTGGAACAACCCCGAAGCCACCCGCGAGTGTTTGGAGAACGATTGGCTACGCACCGGCGATCTTGGCCGATTCGACGCCGATGGGTTTCTTCTCCTCACCGGGCGCTGCAAAGACCTCATCATCTCCGGCGCCGGCAAGAATGTGTATCCCGACGAAGTCGAAACCAAGTACGGCGAAATCCCCAACGTTAAGGAACTCTGCGTCTTCGGCCTCCCGGCGGAGAACGGCATGGGAGACATCGTTCATGCCGCCGTCGTCGTCGATCCAGACACCGGTCCTGAACTGGATCGATCTTCGGTCGAACGAGCCGTCCGCGACGCGATCGAAGCCATCGGCGAGTCCATACCCACTCACCAACGTATTCAGTCCGTCCATTTTTGGCTCGGTGAATTACCGAAAACCACCACCCTGAAGGCCAAACGCCAATTCATTCGCGACACGATCCATCGTCTATCCTCAGACGTCGCCGAACGGGTGGCCATGTCCGCTCCGCGCCGCACTGAAAAACCCGCCGCCCAAACGAAAACGTCTAGCCAGGGGATCCTCTCAGGCGACAACCCCGCGACGCAAACCGTCCGCGCAATTCTCGCCAATGCTAGCAAACGCCCCGAGTCCGCGATCCATGCCGACCTTCATCTATTGCTTGATCTTGGAATCGACAGCATTGGAAAGATCGACGTGCTCAGCGCGGTCGAATCCGCATTCGATACCAAAGTCGACGACGAAACCTCCACAAGAATCTCCCGCGTGGGAGACTTGTTCTCTCTGGTTGCGGGCAAAACGCCCGTCGGAGGGAATGGCCGAGGAGCCTCCGCATGGCGACGCTGGTTCGCCGTCTCCGGTTCGCCGAGCGCTCCTAACGGGGTACTGACTTCGCCCTGGATTCCCGCTCGTTGGTTGGCCAGCGGTTTTCGATCCACCTTCATGCACACCTACATCCGCGTCCACACCGTCGGACTGGAAAACGTCCCCAAGAATGGCCCGTTCATCCTCGCCCCCAATCACGCCTCCCACCTCGACGCCCCCGCAATCCTCACCGCCCTTCGCGGAAAACGCCGCGTGTGGGTCGCCGCCGCCGAAGATTACTTCTTCAACACCGCCTCCAAACGCATCGTCTTCGGAAAACTATTCGATGCCATTCCCTTCGACCGCCAAGCCGACGGCGTTCAAGGTCTTCGTAAATGCGGAGAAGCATTGGGCAAAGGCGATGGACTACTCCTCTTCCCCGAGGGCACTCGTTCACTCAACGGACGCATTCAACCCTTCAAGATCGGCGCCGTGGTCCTGGCCGTCGAACGAAACGCGCCCATCATCCCGGTCTACATCCACCGCGCCTTCGAGCGGATGCGAAAAGGAAGGCGACTACCCTCTCCAGGCCCCATCGGTGTGACTTTTGGACCATCCATCGCCGTCCCCTCGCTCGCCGACAACGTTGATCCGTACCCCATTTTTCAGGAATTGACCCGAACCCTACAACGGTCCGTGGCTGAGTTGGCGCGGAGCCCAGTCGGGTGACCTCCAACCACGTTTCGCCCATCGCCGCGTTTTTCGATATCGATGGCACGCTCCTTCGTGCCACCGTGGTGCACTACTATTTTTATCTTCGCACCCGAAACCTATCCGCTTGGCGCAAAAAACTCTGGCTCGCATCCTACCTTCCCAAGTGTCTTTATTACCTCTGGCTGGACCGCCGCGACCGCACAGCATTTAACCGCGCTTTTTATCGAGATTATCGCGGTCTTCCGACCACCTTCTTGCAAAACGGCGCACTCTCCTGCGTTCAAAACTACATGCTCCCAAGGACATTTCCCGGCGCCCGGGCTTGCGTCGAGCAGCATCTTGCGGACAAAAAGCGTCTGGTTTTTGTCACCGGAACGCTGGTCGACTTCGCAAGACCTCTTGCCGAATCCCTCGGCGTGCACGATGTCATCGCCCCATCTCTTGAAATAGCGGACGGTTTATTCACCGGCGTGCTCCTGCCAGGACCCCTTTGCGGTTCGGAAAAATCCCGCCAGATTAAGACCTACGCCGCCCGCCATCAGATCGACCTCAATCGCTCGTATGCCTACGCCGATAGTTTCGACGATCTTGCCATGCTGGAATGCGTCGGATTCCCGCAAACGGTGAACCCTGGCAAAAAATTGACCGCGATCGCAAAAAAAAGAAACTGGCCGATTCACCGTTGGACCCTCGACGCCTCTTCACAACAATAGCACCCATGAAAGCCATACAATTCCGAAAAAGCGTCCCACGATTCCTGATTCTGAAATACCTCGCTCCGCGCCTTCGACGCCTCTATTCCACGCGTCTGGCTCCCATCCGCTTGATCGATACGCCGCTTCCGAATCTTCCATCATCCCACTGGGTACGCATCGCACCCCGCCTCGCCGGAATCTGCGGCTCCGACCTCGCTACTGTCTTCTCCAAAGGCTCACCCTATCTAGGACCTCTCGTTTCCATGCCCTTCATCCTAGGCCACGAAATCGTCGGCGATATCATCGAAGTCGGAACCTCGGTGACGTGCGTGAAAACGGGCGATCGCGTCGTCCTTCGCCCCGCACTCGGTTGCAAAGCCCGCGGTATCGAACCTCCCTGCAACACCTGCGCTTCCCAAAACGACGCGTTGTGTCGCAACGTGACACGCGGCGATGTTTCCGCCGGAATCCAAATCGGCTTCTGCCGCGACACCGGCGGCGGCTTCGCCGAATCCCTCGTCGCCCATGAATCTCAAGTGTACAAAGTCCCCACGGAACTCCCCGACCGCGCCGCGGTCCTGATCGAACCCTTCGCCTGCGCCATCCACGCCGCTCTACGCGTGAAACTCAACGAAAACGACACGGCCTGGGTCATCGGCTGCGGCGCTATTGGACTCCTCACCATCGCCGCCCTTCGCGCATCCGGTTGCCGCGCTCGAATCGTTGCCGTCGCCAAATACGATCATCAACGACAACTCGCCAAATCACTCGGCGCCGACGAACTCCTGTCACCATCCGGCACGCCAAGCACGCGCTATCGCCAATGGGCCAAATCCCTCGACGCCGAAATCCTCGACTCCGATCTCGGAAAACCCACGGTCATCGGCGGAACCTCTGCCACGTTCGACTGCGTCGCCTCCTCGGATTCCATCGACGATGGGCTTCGCTTCACCAAAAGCGGCGGCACCTTTGTCCTCGTCGGCATGCCCGGCGTCCCCACCGGCATCGACTGGACCCCGCTCTGGTACAAAGAGCTCACCCTCCGCGCCACCTACGCTTACGGCCACGAAGTATTCGCCGGCACGCAACACGACACCTTCGATCTCGCCATCGAGTGGATGAAACAATGGCAAACCAAACTCACCCCTCTCGTCGGCAGCCCCTTCCCCCTCGAAGATTTTCCCACCGCCTTTGCCTCCGCCCTCCACACCGCCTCCACCGGTATCGCCAAAACCACGTTTGCACCCAACGGACCCTGTTCGCCAGCTTGCCACTGATCGGACGGCGATGACTTGACTTCGGCGCTGGCTCGTAAGTTAATAGTCTCGTTATGACGCGGAGACGTTACGCGTCGAAGGATGGGTTAGGAAAAAGGAGTGATGCGATGACCACCAAACGATCCCGATCCCCGAAGACGATTCAGACGGACCAGGTCTACCAGTTAAAGATCACGCTGCAAGAGATCGATCCCCCCGTCTGGCGACGCCTACTTGTCCCGTCGCACGTTACACTCGGCGAATTAAACTTCATCTTGCAGGCCGCGATGGGTTGGACGAACAGCCACCTCCATCAGTTCACGATCGACGAGGTGGACTATTCTGACCCACAATTCGAGCTGGACGACGCGGAGGATGAGTTTGCCGTGACGCTCGCGGAAGTCGCTACTTCGGAAGGGATGCGTTTCCAAATGCTTTACGATTTCGGTGACTCGTGGGAACACGAAATCACCGTCGAGAAGATCCTGCCCAGCGAATCCGGCAAGCGTTACCCGGTCTGCGTAGCCGGCAAACGCGCCTGCCCGCCCGATGATTGCGGCGGCATCTGTGGTTATGAGGACTTTCTGGAGGCCATTCGGGACCCAAAGCACGAGGAGCACGATTCCATGCTCGAATGGATCGGTGGCGCGTTCGATCCCGAGGCGTTTGATGTGGAAAAACTGAACAAGCGCCTCGCCAAAAACATCAAAGAGTTTTCCAGTTGGAGATAGGCGTGCTTTCGCGGCGAAACGAGAAATTCTGCTCGCGTCTACGAGAATTCGTAAGGCATTTCACATTGTGGAGACGTCGTTGCGAATGTCTTTTTCCCGCTTTCGCACGAAATGGGTCACACGGCTTAACCCCGTATTCTGGACGTGTGTTCTTTGTTATATTGAATACGGAGTAATGAAACATGACTCAACAGACCACCACGATCGAGCTTGACGCCGGGACCGCCAAAGCTCTTGCTGACCACGCCGCGGTTCTCGGGGTGTCCATCCAGGATTATCTCAAAATGTACTTCACGAGCCGCAACGATCTGATTTCGGTTGACGAGGCGGACCAGTGGCTCGACGAGTTGGTAAAGGACTTACCCAATCTTCCGCCGTTGCCGCGTGACTTTTCGACGAAAGACATCTATTCGGACCACGATTGATGTCGGCGTTTATCGACACCGGAATATTGTTACGAGCGGTCCATCACGCGGATCCGTTTTATCCTGAAGTCCGCGCCGCGGTTCGACAACTCATCAGCACCAGGATACCCATATTTACCGGTCTTCAGCATTTTGCCGAATTCTGGAACGTATGCACTCGTCCGCCCAGTCAACGCGGAGGTTTCAACCTTTCCATCGAGGAGACGGAACGGCGACTTCGACGAATCGAGAGAGGTGTGAGACTGCTGACGGACACTCCGTTGACGCCGGAAATATGGAAGAGCCTCGTCCATAAACATGCTGTTAGAGGCGTCCAGGTCCACGACGCGCGAACCGTCGCTTTAATGCTCACGCATTCCCTGACCGAACTCGTGACCCTGAATAAAGCCGATTTCATTCGCTATAGATCGGACGGCATCACTCCGATCACTCCCGCTGAACTTCTCGCATCGCCCTCGGCACTATGATCCTTGTTGCTACCCTACCTTGGAACCAGGGCAATCGCATTAAAAATTTGACAGCGTTTTCAGCCCGGAAAACAGGGATTGCACAATCGTGACTTCGAACTCTGCGCATCGACGATCCAAAATTATCCGTGTTTCTGACCAATGGGAAGGGTTTGCAAAATTTAAATGCGATTGCCCTGACCTTGGAACGAGGTGAACCGCCCGGATGCTCTACGGCGCATGCACCTTAATCCGATTGGTGCTTACGCCCGAAATCGTTACCATTTCCGTTTGTGGTAAAACGAAAAAAGAAGATGCCTAAGGCAAAAAAGATGACCACCGTAGTTTCTACTCCGATATCTGTTGCTTCGGGCGTTTTGCCCACAAGTGCGCCAACAAAAACAGTCAAGGCCCATTGCAACCGCTGCCTCGGTGAGAAGCACCATTTCGTCTTGGCCGCCAAAAAGCAAGAGCAGGTAGAGCTGGAACCTGATGGATTCCCGTCCTATTGGGAAAACACTGTCTATGAAATGCTGGAATGCTGTGGTTGCGACAACATCATACTACGATCCACTTTCAAATGGGTTGGCGGCGACCCTGGTGAGGCGACCGTTACCTATTTTCCGCCTGCCGTTACCCGTCCCAAACCTGCATGGCTGACTGATTATTCATCTAAGCCCGGACACGATCTGCTCAGAGAGATATACGCCGCTCTTCACAACGGTAGCAACCGTTTGGCCATTATGGGGGCGCGCACGATTATCGACATGGTGATGCTCAACAAGATCGGCGACCAAGGAACGTTTGCCGAAAAGCTCGAAAAAATGGAGCAAGCGGGCTATATCAGCAAAACAAACCGCACTTACTTGGAGGCTGCGATCGAAGCAGGCCATGCCGCAGCGCATCGGGGACACCGCCACGACGACAAAGACGTGAATCACGTCATGGATATTGTCGAAAATCTTGTTCAAGCAGTCTATGTTCTGGAATCCAATGCAGACACTCTTCGAAGGAATACGCCACCCCGACCTCCCAAATCGCCCATTGCTTGAGGCATCGCCGGAGCAGCAAATACAAACTAATCACCAAGTTTGAATCGTGGCCGGGTTTAAAGTTTTGCTCCAAACTGCCATACAGGTTAAAAATATCCCCGGCACAAGGAAGCTGGATCATGGGCAAGCACAACACCAACGGCAACATCCACGTCGTCACTCGTGACGACCCGCCGTTTTTTTTTAATCGGGGGGAGGGGTATGAGCGGCATCAGTTGCCGGTGGGGACGGAGGTGATTTATCCCAATCCGCCGCTGGAGCCGTTGCCGGATCGGCGGGCGGCGATTGAGCAGGCGGTGGATCATCCGCTGTGGTGTGATCCGCTTGCGGCGCAGCTTCGCCCCGGGATGAAAGTCACCATCGCCTTCGACGATGTGTCGCTGCCGCTACCGCCGATGGCCCGACCCGACGTTCGCCAGACAGTGATGGAGGTCGTCCTCGAACGACTCGATCGCGCCGGCGTCAGCGACATCGAACTCATCTGTGCCATCTGCTTGCACCGCCGCATCACACCAGCCGAAATGAAACACATGGTAGGCCCCGAAATCTTCCGCCGCTTCTTTCCCAAACGCCTCTACAACCACGACGCCGAAGACCCCGAAGGCAACACCGTCCTCGGCACCACCCCCCACGGCGAAGTTGTCGAACTCAACCGCCGCGCCGTCGAATCGGATTTGCTGATCTACGTCAACATCAACCTCGTCACCATGGACGGCGGCCACAAATCCGTCCCCGTTGGGTTGGCCACCTACCGCTGCGTCAAACATCACCACAACGCCAACATGCTCCTCCACGACTCCAGCTACATGGACCCGCCCAACAGCGATTTTCACCGTTCTTGCGAACGAATGGGCGAGATTACCGCGAAAAAAATCAACATCTTCACCATCGAAACCACCCTCAACGGCAACCTCTTCCACAATCTTCTCGGCTTCATGAAAGCCCGCGAGCACGCTTGGAAACTACATGACCGCATCGCCTATCACGGCTCACGATTGGGTTTGAAACTTTTGCCCGGATCGTTACGCCGAAAAGTCTACCAAGCCCTACCGGCCCCCTACGGAATGACCGGCGTCAACGCCGGAAAAACCGAACTGGTTCACCGCGCCACGCTCGACAGTGTCGACCATCAACAACAGGTCGAACTCACCGGCCAAGCCGACATCGTCCTGATCGGCCTGCCGTCCATCGGCCCCTATAACGTCCATTCGATCCTCAACCCCATCCTCGTATATTGCCTCTCCGTCGGATATTTTTTCAACTTCTATCGCGGCAAACCCTACATCCGTCGCGGCGGCGTGATGATCATCGACCACCCGGTCGAAAACCAATTCCACGAAATTCATCACCCTTCCTACTACGACTTCTTCGAGGATTTACTTCCGCAAACGCGCGACCCCAGGGAACTGGAACGTCGCTTCGAAAAATCCTACGCCGAAAATTCCTGGTATCGTCACCTATACCGAAACTCTTACGCCTACCACGGCGTCCATCCGTTTTACATGTGGTATTGGGGCGCTCACGGAATGGCCCACATGGGCAAGGTGATCGTGATCAATCCCCAAAGCGAACTGGCGGCGAGGCGGATTGGTTTTGACGTTGCGGCGTCGATGGATGCCGCGATTTCGATGGCCAAGGATGTCGTGGGGCAAAACCCGCGCATCGCTTATTTGCATTGCCCGCCGATCGCCATGTGCGCGGTAAAGTGACGCCGCAGGATGGATGCGCGCCCGCACATTCTTATCATCGTCAATCCGAAATCCGGACGCGGAAAAGCCGAACAGAAGTCAAAGCGTTTAGCCGAGATTCTTCAGCAACGAGGCCGGCAAGTTCGCATCGAGCCCACCCGCGGGCGCGGAGATGCTGAGCGCATTGCGTTTGCGGCGATCGAGTCTGATCGAGAAAGACCGACCTGCATCGTCGCCTGCGGCGGCGACGGCATCATCTCCGAAATCGCCCATGTTCTTGCAACCGCGCGATCATCACTCGGCGATCAATGCCCTACGATGGCACTCGCGCCGGCCGGTCGATGCAACGATTTCGCCAAAGCCCTACGAGTTCCCCAAAAACGCGATGTCATCGCTTCGCTCATCACCAACGGCGTTGCGAAACCGATCGACCTTGGCTGGGTCAATGGCCGCCATTTCTGCACCGTTGCCGCATTCGGCATCGACGCGGCGATTACTCGTTACGTCGACACCACACCGATGCCACTGCGCGGCACTCCCGCATACCTTGTGGCTACTCTAAGAGTGCTCAAGGTTTTTGCTCCTCCCACCATCACCATCGAAGGACCCTTCGGCCGCATGGAACGCCAAATCCTTGTGGCTTCCGTAGCGAACACTCCAACCTACGGCGGCGCAATCCCCATCGCTCCGCAAGCCGATGCCACCGACGGTCAGTTGGATATCTGCCTTATTGACCCGGTCAGCAAGTTTCGAATTCTCACGCTTCTTCCGCGCATCCTTCTTGGGCGACACTCGCACCAACCCGAAGTTCTTTTCTTGCGTACCTCCAAACTCACGCTTGAAAGCAGCCGTCCGTTGGAAATCTGGTCCGACGGGGAGCCGATCTCCTCAACTCCCGCGACCATCCAAGTCGTTCCCGCAGCCCTGCGAGTCATGCTTCCCAACTAGGTTGAAACGCAAGAGCGAGGCGCGCTGCGAATTCCATCCAGGCCTACCGGGAGCCCGCGCGACCCCGTATGCGAAGAGTAGCCCTCGTAGACGATTTGTTAGAGCGCCTCATTTTAGCGGAATCGTCGCACACTGTTACGAACACAGTCCCACAGGAACCACGGGGGGAATGTGGTTGGGCGGCGAAGTAAGATTTCGCGGGTCCGACCTAACGCCACGCCGAAAATAGCCATCAGGTCGGCGAGTGCGGCGTGGAATAGGCCTTGTTGCTTGAGGAAGTAGCGGCGCCGAGAATCGAACCAGTAGACGGGTTTGCGTCGGGGTCGTTGGTGACGAATGGTGACACCGGAGCTATGGCCGACCAAGTGCACGATGCGACTTTGAGGGACGTGCCAGCAGAGCCAGCCGGCTTTGCGCGCGCGGTGGATGAAGTCGGTCTCTTCGTAATAAAGGAAAAAATTTTCATCGAACAGACCGATCTGATCGAAGATTTGGGCGCGAACGAGCATAAACGCCCCGGAAACCCAATCGATGGGGTGAGGCTCGTTAGAAAACGGGACTCTGCAAATCTTGTTCTTGAGCACGCGGTCCACAAAACCCAACTTGGCATTGGCGGCGAATTCGTTCCACGCATTCGGAAACCGGAAGCAACAATACTGTGGCGTGGTGTCCGGGTCTTCGCTTCTGCCCCCGGCGATTCCGACGTCGGGATGGCTTTGCAGAAAATCAACGAGCAATCGAAGCGCTCCGGGCCGAACCACGGTATCGGGATTGAGGAGCAAAACGAAGTCGGGAGTTGATCCATTCGGGCCCTTCCATCCATGACGAATTCCGAGGTTATTTCCTGCGGCAAAACCGCCGTTTTTTTCGGCGGTTATGAGAGTGGCCCAGTTGTTCCAAGTGTTGGTGGTTATCGCTTGTAGGATGGTTTCGGCGGAACCGTCTTGGGAATCGTTATCGACAACAACGACCCGACTGTTCGAAAGCCCCGCCACTTCGCCCTCAAGGGACGATAAGCAATCGATGGTCAGATCGCCGACCTTATAATTCACGATGATGATGAGGACCATGTCGGTCATGGGCTCTTTAGACTGTCTCAAAAAGGCGCGCTTCGTTTTGTATCGCTGAAGTACTCACAACATAATTCATCGGAATCTGTTGACTACTTCAATGGGCCGATATAAGCTACGTTGGCTGCTCTGTAAACCGAGTCTTAATTATAGGGGAAGACGGAGGTTTAACGGGGAGTAGTTTGCGGAGACTAGTGCAAGCCGATAACCTGAGCGACTGAAAAGACACATACGTTCTGATGGGTGCCCGCCCATTTTTCGGCTTGCCAGCCTCGTTCTTATTTACAACATAGTTGGTCGTAGAGAAGCGATGTCTCGAAATCGCACAGAATTGGCTTGCATTGATATCGTTCTAATTGGAAGTTTGGGTAAGACGGCTTGGTCCTTATTATTAAGACCCAACCGGCTTGAGCAGGGGAGTAGGGGAAGTTCTTGGGGGGGGAAGTTTATGAGTTGGTTTATTTGCCGCGTCCGATCTACCGTCTATACAGCCGGCTTGTTCTTGGGAATGGCTGTCTGTTTATCACCTTTAGGCTGTGATTCAACAGCAAATCTCTCGTCCGATCTTGCAACAAACGGTGGCGAAACCAATCAAGAACCGGATCGAGATACGTTACCCCTTACGGTCAGCGAAACCGCGGACTATAGCAGTTTCCGGGTCAACGCGACAGCACTGGATGAAAACCAAAACCATTGGGAGTTCGAAGTGACCTCCGATACGGAGGACGCCGGTGAACTCCGATTCATCTGGAATATAAGCAATGAAGCCGAGCTCAGCGGAATCAAGCAACGATACAGCTTTGATCGACCTGGAGTTCATCGGGTGCAGGTCACCGCATACGGCTCGGACAACGAGGTTGTTTTCGTCCGAAGAGTGGACATTGAAGTTCCCGGCATTTCTGATTCACCGGTAGCGATCGCCGGTGATGATCAAACCGTGGAAGAAAATGAACTGGCTTTCCTTTACGGCGAAGAGAGTATCAGTCCCGACGGACATGAACTTTCCTATCTCTGGACTCAAACGTTTGGTCCGCCGGTATTGCTGATCGATCCCGACCAGGCGATCGCCAGTTTTGTGACCCCGGTATTAGATGCCGATGCCGAGTTGGAATTCAGACTTACGGTTAGCAACGGCGATCTGCACGGTGAGGACATGGTTAGATTTACTGTACTGGACGGGGTTTCGATTTCGGACGACGGACTTGCCGCGGCCTCCACGACTACGGGTTCCACGCAAAACTCAGGAGGATCGGGTGGGTCGGGCGGCGGTGGCGGCTCGGCCCCGTGCTCGTTGGGGGACACCGATAATGATGGTCTAAACGACTGTTCCGACGAGTGTCCGGGGGATCCAATGAAGATCGCAACCGGACTCTGCGGTTGTGGGGTGGAGGATCTGGATTCGGATACCAACGGAACTATGGACTGCCTGGAGCAACAGGCCAGTCAATATCAGGCTTTGAATGCCAGTGCGGGTCCGGACGCGACGATTGTGGTCGGCGGATCGGCCACGTTACAGGGCGGTTCCAGCGGCGGTCGACTACCGCACTCTTATCGTTGGACCCCCGTGACCGCGTTGAGCAATCCCAACGCACTACGGCCGGTCGCCAATCCCACGGTCACCACGACCTACACTTTGACGGTGACCGATGCCCTCGGACGGACGGATACGGATACGGCAAGGATCACGGTAGTGCCGGCATTGGTTGCTAACGCCGGACCAAATGTCACGGTTCCACCGGGTGGATCAGCGACGCTAAATGGAGGCGCTTCAGGTGGCTCTTCACCGTATACCTATTCATGGAGTCCGCAAAGCGGATTGAACAATCCGAATGTGGCACAGCCAGTGGCCACGCCGAACAGCACGAGAACCTATACGCTCACCGTAACGGATGCGCAGTCTCGCACGGCGACCGATACCGTCTTGGTTACGGTGACAAGCTCGACGTTTGCGGCCAATGCCGGTATCGACGTCACTATTTCAGCGGGTTCTACCACGACCTTGAACGGAAGCGCTTCGGGTGGTACGACACCGTATACCTATCGATGGACTCCGACAACCGGACTAAACAATCCGAATATCGACCGGCCAAGCGCAAGCCCCGCGACCACGACGACCTATACGCTCACCGTAACGGATGCGCAGGCTCGCACGGCGACCGATACCGTCGTGGTTACAGTGACGAGCTCGACGTTTGCGGCCAATGCCGGTAACGACGTCACCATTCCAGCGGGTTCTACCACGACCTTGAACGGAAGCGCTTCGGGAGGTACGACGCCGTATACCTATCGATGGACTCCGACAACCGGATTGAACAATCCGAATATCGACCGGCCAACCGCAAGCCCCGCGACCACGACGACCTATACGCTCACCGTGACGGATTCGCAGGCTCGAACGGCGACAGATTTCGTGGTCGTCACGATTCAAACATCGGGTGCCGCCCTTTCAGTGAGCACGACGTCTCTTTCCTTTGGATCGTCGACGACAAACCAGACGTTTGCGGTATGGAACTCCGGATCGGGGACTCTAAACTACACGGTCTCGGACAATGCCGCGTGGCTTTCGACGAGCCCGAATAGTGGTTCGAGCACCGGCGAACAAGATACAATCAACGTGACCGTGAGCCGAACTGGATTGGCCGACGGTCTGTACCAGGGGCAAATTACTGTGACACCAAGCTCGGGAGCACTTGTAACTGTTCTCGTCACCCTGACCGTGGGAACGGGCGGCGGAACGATGAACACCGCTTTGAGAACGACCGGCGTGGCCCCGTTGGGTGTCATGTTCGATGCCGTAGGCGCAGCCAGCGGCGTCCTCCAGCCGCCGGTGGTCAATGGTCGGGCGGATTACGCGAGTTTCACGTATCAATGGATCTTCGGCGATAATCCGCAAGCCCGTTGGTCAACCGATAACAGAATTAAGAACGAAGCGTTCGGTCAGGTTGCGGGACATGTATTTGAGAGTCCGGGCACGTTTACGGTGACGTTAACGGTAACGGAACCGAACGGATCTCCGCACGCCTATCAGCAGCAGATCGTGGTTCAGGATCCGGAAGTGGTCTACGCCAACAGCAGCAATGCCACCGCTGAGCGAACCTACTATCTCGCTACGGAAGGCAATGACGCCAACAATGGATCGTTCAACCAGCCGTTCAGAACGTGGGATTTTGCGCGGGGTCGGTTGTTCGCCTCGAACGGGCCTCGCCGGCTCTTGTTGAAGAGGGGTCAGACGTTTACCCATGTGGCGACGTTTGTTATTCGTGACCGCCAAGGTCCATTCACGATCGGAGCCTATGGCACGGGGGTAAATCCGATCGTTCACCACAACGGAACATCGGGTGAAGTGCTCACCTTGGAGGCAACAACGACAAACGTTCGGGTGATGGACGTTGATTTCACCGGCAGCGCCGTGGGTTACGCGATGCGTCCGGGAACGGAAACCGTTGTCCTGCGCTCTCGATTCACCAATTTTGGAAACGCGATCAGCACCTCCGATCTTTTCGGAAATCGAGCGAGGAACTTCTTCGTCGACTGCCAGATTCTGGGTAGCGATCGGTACGGTATCTATTACAACTTCGGTCAGCATGTGGCCGTCTTGGGAACACTGATTGAGAACGTAAACGCGGAGCATTTGCTCCGTTGCTATCTCACCCATTCAGTGATCTCGCACAACATCTTCCGCGGCGGCCATACCAACAAACACCAATTGAAATTCGTTGGGTATTTCCCGACGGGTAATCCGGAGCGCGCCCCGGGAACCGCCACGGAAACGGTGGAGCATTCCATCATTTCGGATAATCGTTTTGAGAATCCGGGGGCGGTGAGCTGGATGATTACGATCGGCCCCGTGGATCAAGGGAAGGATCAGCGAATTGAGAATCTGTTGTTCGAGCGTAATTTTATGAGGGCCGGCCCGAATACGGTGGCCATGCTTTATGGGAACAATCGTTATGTCACGGTTCGAAATAACGTTTTCGACGGCACGGGCGGTCCCGCTGGCGGCGTATCGGCCGTGCGGTTGGCTCAGCGTGGCATTGAGCCGGCCCCTATCGGATATAACGTGTTCAACAACACGATGTACCGTTCGGATTCCGGCGATCTCGTCGGAGTGGATATCAACTCCGTGGCCCAAAACACGCAGGTCAAAAACAACCTGGTCAGCGCCCCGAATTCGTCGGTGATGACCGGCGGCGGGCAAGGATTGATCGCCGACCACAACGTATTGTCCGGGAATCCGGCGTTTACCAATCCGGCGGCGGGAGATTTTAGTCTACGCACGGGGAGCGTGGCGATCGATGCCGGTGCAAATCTTTCCTCGGTCCTATTCGATTATCAGGGTGGGCAAAGACCCTACGACGGAAACGGCACCGGCGGTCCACAATGGGACGCGGGAGCGTTCGAGTTCCGTCCCACGGCGACCGGCAATACTCCGCCGTCGGTGGACGCCGGGGTGGCCCAACAGGTCACCTTGCCCGCCAATAGCGTCAACCTCGACGGCACGGTGACCGATGACGGTCTACCCACTCCGCCGAGCGCCGTCACCGTGACCTGGAGCAAGGTCAACGGTGCAGGCAATGTGACTTTTGGCAATGCCAATGCGGCGGATACATCGGCCACTTTCTCGGCGGCGGGCGCATACACGCTTCGACTGACCGCGAGTGACAACGCGTTGACCGCGAGCGACGATGTGGTGGTGACGGTGAATGCCGCCTCCACGGTTGGAACCGAGCGAATGGGCATCAACGTCGCGAAGGTGTACGGTTGGGGATCGCAGATTCCATTTGTGGACGCCTTCAAGCAGTCCCGTCCGTGGATTTCCGCCAATGCGGACGGCACGTCTTCAAACACCGGAGTCGTGGTGCCGGTCGATGCATTGGGTTACCCGCTGGAGATTCCGTACAGCAACGGGATCGACCCGCCGCAGATTGTCCGCACAACCATGTTGGACGTGGATAGCGGAACGTATCCGGCGGGAACGTATACGCTCACGAGCTCGGTGTGCCTGCCCTTTATCGCTGCTAGCTGATCAATCAATTTCTTCAGCTTATGTTTTGATTTAAACTTCTCGCCTTCCTGTTCATTATTTGCCATTTTTATTACCTTTTGATTTGATATTATTATGAGATGTCAATAAATAAAGTAAAC
>JBBTCX010000297.1:0-24507 GCA_038043045.1 Planctomycetota bacterium
GCGCGCATCAGCCCCACGCCGACACTCCGAACGCCGGGTGAGAAATGCGGGTTAGCAAGACCTGCGACATACGGGATTAACCCAAGATCAACGATTCGGCAAACAGAAGGTCACGACGTAAACCGTCGAACGTTTGCTTCCGTCACGACCATGTCCATTCGCCGGTCCAGCGGACCCACCGGAACGGTAGGGGTCATTTGAGACTCGAAGGCCAGCGCGCACGCCACGCCTTTGAAATCGGGATGGGCCAAGAACCGATCATAGAATCCTCGCCCTCGACCCAGACGATTTCCATATTCGTCAAAGGCAAGACCGGGCACAATCACAAGATCGATAAACGCGACGGGAAACGGAATTCCCGATGCCGGCTCGCGGATCCCCATGTCCGAAACAAGAAGATCATCCGTCAACGATCGGATTTCCACCGGCAGCATTCGCCGCTGATTCCAACTCACTTTCGGGGCCAACACCCGTTTTCGCTCTTGCCATGATCGAAGAACAATCGGTGACGTATCCACCTCGGTGGGCAAGGATAGGAAGACCATCAAGACTTCGGCCTTCTTGTATTCGGGTTGGTCGAACAAGCTTTGGCAGGCGTGCAACGACTTTTTGGCAAGCTCCTCCGGAGCCGCTTCTGACAAAGCCTTTCGTATTCGTTGTCGTAAATCGTTTTTCACGGATTTGAATTCGATGACGCCGACGGCGGTGGAACCTTGGTGCTCTTTCTTCGATCGCGCAACTGCTCCAACTGTTCGTTCAACTTCGCTTCGGCGCCACGGTCTGTCGGGTTGTAGTATACTTTGTCCACGCCCAAATAATCCTGATCCACTATACCCAGAGGCGAGTCGTGGGGATACCGATACCCTTCCCCCGCCCCAAGTTTGCCCGCGCCGGAATACCCGGTTGAACGAAGATGTTTCGGTACCGGAATGGTCCTTCCCGTGCGAACATCTTCCGCCGCGGCCCAAATCGCTTTCGCCGACGCATTCGACTTCGGCGCACAGGCAAGATATATCGCCGCTTGCGCCAAGGGAAGCTGGCATTCCGGCATTCCGATCATTTGCGTCGCCGCAGCCGCCGCTTGAGCAATCACCAATCCCTGCGGATCGGCGTTTCCAATGTCCTCCGACGCGGCAATCACAATTCGCCGGGCGATATACCTCGGGTCTTCTCCCGCTTCCAACATGCGCGCCACCCAATACACCGCCGCATCCGGATCACTTCCTCGAATCGACTTGATCATCGCGCTGATGGCGTCATAGTGCAGATCACCGTCGGTATCATATTGAATCGCTTTGCGTTGGATCGACGCTTCAGCCGTTGGCAAGTCAATCACGATCGGCGTGCCGTTCGATACGCGATCTACCTGCGACAGAACCGCGACCTCCAGCGCCGTCAACGCCCGCCGCGCGTCCCCATCCGAAATCGTGGCCAAATGCTCCAAGGCGTCATCACGAATCGTCGCCCCGTATTTCCCCAATCCTCGCTCGGATTCCACCAACGATCGCCGAAGTAGCGATTTCACGTCCTCGTTCGTCAGCGGTTCAAACGCGAATATCTGGCTTCGAGACAAGAGCGGCGCGTTGATCGCAAAAAATGGATTCTCCGTCGTCGCTCCAAGAAACAAAACCGTTCCATCTTCCACGTCATTGAGCAAAACGTCTTGCTGGGCCTTATTGAAGCGATGCAACTCATCCACAAAAAGAATCGTCCGCTGACCGCTGGTCTCCAATCGATCTCGCGCCGTGGTCAGAATATCCCGAATCTCCTTCACTCCGACCGCCGCGGCATTGACTTGTACGAAGTGCGACTTCGTCTTGGCCGCAATGACCGCCGCCAGCGATGTCTTTCCCGTCCCCGGCGGACCATAAAAAACCGCACTGGTGATCTTGTCCGCTTCCAGCATTCGCCGAAGCAACTTCCCCGGACCGAGAAACGAAGACTGCCCGACGATCTCGTCGAGCGTCCTAGGCCGCATCCTCACCGCAAGGGGTTCGACGGACCGACGATGGTCTCGACGCATATCCGCGAAAAGGTTCATCGTGTTCTAGTTTACCACAGAGCCATCGGGGGAACATATTACCAAGACACGGTTTCCGAAGGGCATCGAAGATGCAAAGCCACGAAACATGACGAGCCAAAAAAGGGGCAAAAACAGAGCTTATTCTCTCTTAACCAGAAGAGCGACCAACGTCTGGTCATCCAATTGCGGTTGACCGTCCATAAAGCCCAATAACTTGTTTGTGACGCAATCAATAATATGTTGTGCATTCGGAACGTCCTCACGGACACAACTCAAGAGTCGCTGACGACCGTACATTTCACCCGAACGATTGAGAGCTTCCGTGATTCCATCCGTATACATCAGCAAGGTATGCCCGTAACGAAGATGAACGGTCGCTTCAGGAAATTCCGCTTTGGAATCCACCGCCAACGGCAAGGATTGAGCGTCTTCCAACTCCGTGACCTCCGCGCCCGGATCGACCAGCAAAGGGGGATTGTGTCCCGCACAGCTATACGTCAAGGAACCATCCTGGGGATTGTAAATGCCGAAAAACGCGGTCACCAATATGGCCGAATATCGATCGGATCGATCGCAAAGCTGCGTATTGATCGTCTTCAATAACCCGCCGGGTGTCGAGCAAGAAAGACAATTGGCATGCAAGAGCGTCCGCAGCATGGCCATAATCACGGCGGCGGCGGTTCCGTGGCCGCCCGCGTCGGCAATAAGCAACCCCCACCGACCGTCGCCCAAATCAAAGAAATCGTAATAGTCGCCGCCAGCTCGCGTCGCTGTCGCATACGAAACGGCGATGTCCAATGTCGGGATGCGAGGGAGTCTCGCGGGAAGCAACGATCGCTGAATCTCCGCGACACGTTTCATCTCATGGTCAAGCTCGCCATAGGCGCGTTTCAGCTGCTGGGCGAGAAGCAAATGATTGGTCGCCCGCCCAAAGAGATTCGCCTCCAACATCGAATTGGGGAGATCCGATTCATCCCATGCTCCAGGTCGGGTTGCCGTCCGAATCACCATGTTAAGCGCTACCCCGTTCTCAAATAGCGGTAACGCCACCAAGCATCGCGCATCGTGCAAGTGCTCGTACGCCGGATCGGATTCTGGAACACGAACGTCGGACATGATTCTCGGCAAATCACTGTACAGCAACTCCCCAAGCAATCCCCCCTGCAACAACGGCAATCGATGGGTATCCGTCCAAGGATTGATGAACTCCTTCCATTTTGTGCTTCGCGTGATGCGATATTGCGGATGATTCAATCCTCGACGACTCAGCGAGACGGAACCGCTGGCCCCGTGAAACGCATGAACTCGCCTACGAAAGAACATCACCATGTCCTGAGGATCGGTCTGAAGGCTCATCTCCCGCACCAGGTCCACGACCAAATGAAGCCTCTCATCAGGCCTCACGGTGGTCGAAGCATCTCGCGCTGTCGGCTTTGGGAAAGTGTCCACACCTTGCAGAGTCATTCCATCCATTATCCCGAATCTCGCCGTAAAAGTCGAATCCGCGCCTGCGGCTTACCGTCAAAGGTGTTGACGGTACATGACGTGTTTGGCCACACTCTCCTGGGCAGGGCAATCGCATCTAACCCGCATATTTCATCAGTCTGGTAAGTCCGCTGGTGAGCGGATGGCCATGGAAGCGCGGGTTGACTCGGTACAGCGGCGGACAGTTGATCGCGCTGGACGGCAAGACGCTTCCTCGAAGTTTCGATTAAGCAGGTCGTTTGTAAAAGGGCAACCCCACAACTCTTGCGGGTATCGTTTTTCCACCCAATTCAACCGCGAGTTCCGTTCCGATTTCCTTATGGTCCGAAGCAACAAATGCCATAGCTATGCTTTTTTTCAATGTCGGGCTGAGCGTGCCGCTGGTCACTTGTCCGATGGAGGTCCCATTTGCCAATACTGGTTGATGCTGTCGCGCGATGCGCCGACCCTCTAATTCAAGACCGACAAGTTGCTTTGAGGGCCCATGTTCAGCCACTTGTCGCAGGGCCGCTGCCCCGATGAAATCTTTGGAAAGATCGACACACCAGGACTGACCGGCGGAGACGGAATCCACGTCTTCGTTCAGTTCATGCCCGTATAAGGGCATGGCCGCTTCAAGTCGAAGGGTATCTCGTGCCCCCAAACCGGCCGGCTTGATCACCGAATGGGGGGCTTCCGCGCTTCCCAACAAGTACGGAACTAACTTACTGGCCGTTGCCGCAGGGCACACCACCTCCAACCCATCCTCTCCGGTATATCCGCTTCGATAGACAACGATTCGAAGTCCCAGAAAATGATGGACCACAAAACGATAGCGTTTTAGCGACGAAAAATCGAGACCGCTGATCTCTTGGGCAAGTTGAAGCGCACGAGGGCCTTGGATCGCGAGCATGGCCGTGTCGAGCGTCTCATCGACAATTTGAACGTCAAGCCCCTTCGAATGTTGCGTGATCCACGACAGGATCTTCGTTCGATTGGAAGCGTTGCAAATGACCCCCCAGCAAGACTCAAAGCGTGAAACAATTAAGTCGTCGAGTATCCCTCCGTCTTCTCGACACATGTGCGAATAATACGATCGACCCACCTCGGCCCGCGCGAGGTTGCGCGTGCACAAGTGATTCAACAGCCCCTCGCATCCCGCGCCCATCAACCTCAATCGCCCCATATGGGATACGTCGAATACGCTGCAGGCGGTTCGGGTATGAGCGTGCTCCTCCTGAATCCCGCGAAACACAACGGGCATGGCCCAGCCGGCAAAATCAACGACCTTGCCCCCGAAATGTACATGGGTGTCATACAGTGGCGTGCGTAGCAATTCAGCATTCATGAACAAAGTCACTCAACCAAGTGCTCAATGGGAGCGCAGGTTAGAATGAGTCTGTCCCGAAGTCAAATGGACCTTGGGGGAGGATCGAAAGGCTGTTGCCATGCGGATGGTTTTCTTTCCACCCGCAAAACAGAATCCGCCGGATCTCGACGCTAGTCGACTTCACCAACTACGGGCATTGCGGAGGCGCAGGACAAGGGGGATGGCCTTCGAATGTTTCAATGACCGCCAATACGTCAGTGATCGTGATGATCCCATCCGGACTGCAAGGATACACGTCGGCGCGTGGGCAGCGGGCCTCGTTGCGGAAACCTTCGATCGCACAAAGCACGTCATCCACGTTGACCAAGCAATCACGTCCGTTGGACGGAGCGATGTCCGCGTAAACGCATTCTATGCGATTGTGCAAACAGGCGCCTGTGGAAGGATTGCACAAGTCGATCGTGCAGGAATCTTCATCATCGCACCGGTCGGGGTCTTCGGCATGTTGGCAGACGTTTTCCAAGCATGCGTCGTCCGTGCAGGCATCGTCGTCGTTGCAATCCGCGTCCCCTAAACATTCTTTACAAAGTCCGTCCGCGGGATCGCATTCCTGATCCGGCAGAGGACAAACAACCACGAATCCACGGCAAGTTCCGCCCGTACAGACATCCCCTATTGTGCAGAGTGTTCCATCGTTGCAAACCTGGCTGTTGGGCGTGAAGACGCAAGTGCCATCGTTACAGGTATCGTTCGTGCAAAGATTCTCGTCGTCGCAATGGGCGATGGTAAGGCAATCCACACACTGTCCGTCGGAACCGTCGCAGAACTGATCCGGCGGGCAGATGACCGCCGTTCCCAGGCAACTTCCCCCATTGCACCGATCGTTGATCGTGCAGAAATTCCCGTCGTCGCAGGTTTGCGTATTCGGAGTGAACGCGCACATTCCACTGGAGCACGTATCAGTCGTGCAAGGATTGTTGTCGTTGCAATCCGCATTGCCAAAACAGGTTTGACATAGTCCCGTCGAGGGGTTGCACGATTGACCGATGGGGCAGACCACCGGCGTCCCCGTGCAAGCACCGCCGCCGCAGCGATCGTCCGTCGTGCACAGGATATTGTCGTTGCAAGGAACGGCGTTGTTAACACGCTGGCAATTGCCGCCGGAACACGAGTCATTGGTGCACAAGTTTTCGTCGTCGCAATTCGGCGGCGGTCCGCCCACGCACACTCCGCCGGAACAAACGTCGTTCGTCGTACAACCGTTGCCGTCATCACACGGTTCCGAAAGGTTTACGCGCTGGCAGCCAAGTACCGGATCACATGAATCTGCCGTGCAGGCATTGTTGTCGTTGCAGTTGATCGACTGGCCGCCGAAACAAAGCCCGCCGAAGCAAGTATCGTTGGTCGTGCAAACACTGTTGTCGTTGCAAGGACCGGACACGTTGCTGTGTCGACATCCCAAGACCGGATGACAGCTATCCGATGTGCACACCTCGTTGTCGTTGCAATCGGTGGTCGAGGTTCCCACGCACGCCCCGTTTGAACAGACGTCGTTCGACGTGCAAGGGTTGTTGTCGTTGCAGGGCGACGTGTTGTTTGCGTGTTGGCAGCCAAGGGTCGGATGGCACGTATCGTTCGTGCAAACGATTCCGTCGTCGCAATTGGGTGGTGGACCGCCGCCCACGCAAATCCCATTGGTGCAAACGTCCTGCGTCGTGCAGCTGTTCCCGTCATTACACACCCCGCCCTGGTTGGATGGCTGCATCACGCATTGATCCAGGGACTCATTGCATACACCGACCGTGCACGTCGTATTCAGAAACGAACAATTCGTCGGAGTTCCGGCGGTGCAATTGTTGGAGACGCATCGTTCGACGCCATTACAGAACATCCCATCGTTGCATTGAGCATCCGTCGTACAGGCCACGCAACTGTTGGTATTCTCATCGCAGGATTGTCCCACCGGACAGGGACTCGTCCCCGACCCACATTGTCCGGTGACTCCGTTGCATTGTTCCACTCCGTTGCAGTACATCCCATCATCACAGTTCACGTCGTCCGGGAACTCGAAACAAGTGTGTACATCCGACAGGCACGCAACCCCGGTACAACGCTGTGGATCGTCCACGCAGTCTTCGTCCCCGAGACACTGTACGCACAAGAATGATCCACCGGTATCGAAACAGAAGGGTAGATTCGGATTCGAGCAGGGCGTACCGGTTCCCAAGCAGATCCCAAGCTGACAACGGTCCGTCAGGGAGCAAGGGTTGCCGTCATTACACACCGTGTTGTTGGCCATGTCGCGCGGATTACACATTCCGCTGCCGTTGCAAATATCCGGCAAGGTGCAGGTGTTTGAAGCGGGATTGCCACAGGGCTCACCCGCCTGCTCATAATTATTCAAGCACACCCCGGCCCCATCGCATGTATTCACATGGTCACATTCCGAGTTGTTCAAATCTCCGCAGGCCGTGCCCGCCGGAGTGGGGGACCAATCCGTCGTGTCCAAAAACGGATTGCACTCTTGGCAACCGTTAGCTGGATTGTTCGAGGAACCTTCCCGACAGATTCCGCTGATCAAGCACTTCCCAGGCAGCAAAATATGATCGCACTGATTCGTGGCCTCATTGCAACTATCCGACGTGCAGCTCAGACTATCCCCACAGTTGGGCGGTGGCGTCGTGTATATCACCTGTCCGTTCTGACAGTGATCTTCGATGCCATTGCAAAACAATCCGTCGTTGGGATTCACCGCGTCGTTCGCGGGATTCGTGCACAGACCGGCCGTGCACGTATCCGTCGTGCACGGATTGGCGTCGAAGCAATCCGCGTCGGATTCACAACCGATATTCGCCGTCAGCATGGCCGTGCAATAGTGTAGAAATGGTTCATTCGTGCGCGTAAAAAGGCTGAGAATCGAGCCGTTTCCGGGCGTGAAATTATGCCGCCGAATCCAATCGCTGTAGTTTGGAAATACGTTAAAGAACAACCGATCACTGATCAAGTGAACCGACGAGCTCTCTAATCCAAGCGGTCCCGGATTCTCAAACCCCGTGGATAGAACTCCTCCGTTGGCACTCACTAATTCCCGGGTGTTTTTGTCAAACTCGACCACCTTATCCAGCTCGCCGGCATTGGCCCGATACTTTGAGGTCACGCAGACATTGCCTTCGCCAGGCGTTCCCGCAGGCCGAACGAGAAGTCCGTTTGGAGAGACCAACTTGCTGGAGTCAAAATGTCCGACGTACACGCCCGTTGTGCCGTTGTATTCAATCACCACGTGATTCTGCATACTGGCGACGAACAAATTACCATTCGGGCCCCAGACCATGCCCGCAGGGTCTTGCAAACACGGGGCATTCGGAAACTGGGGCGGACGGACGCAGTCGCCATAAAGAATGCTTCCGCCGTTCACAAACACCGAAACGAATTGACCCGTCGTTCCGTCGAATTCCAAAACACCGTTGATCTTGTCCCCGGCCGAATTCGTCTCTGTACTGGTCAACAACACGTTGCCGTTCGTTCGAAAAAGAATGTTTTGCGGAAAGTTCAACCCCTCGGAACCGGCACTGATAAACGTCCCCAAAAGCGCACCGGTCTGAAGGTTGTATTCATACACCTTGTTATCCGGACGGCTTACCACAAGCAACGATCGACGGATGGGGTGGATGGCCAGTCCGTAAGGCCCGTTTACGTTGCTGACGTGGACGCCATCATACTTACCCAGATCCGCGACCGGCGCAAGCTTATACCGAAGTACGGCGTTGACCGGCTGGCAAAACGGATTTAGTTGGTTGCACTGAAAGCTGCTGACCAAAAGGTAGGCACCGGGTGCGGGGCTTCCGGCCACCCCCCCTGTGGAGTCAACATTTGGTCCGATTTCGGGTGACGGAACAAACTCCGCCGGTAACGGACCGACGGAATTTGGTGCGCCTTCGTCCGGCGAACCAACCACAACGCTTTGCTCAGCCCTAACGGAAGTGAGAGCCAAACCCGCTACGCCCAATACCATGGCAGCCGAAATGAAAACAGACATCCAACCGGTCCTTTGTCTGGACCCGCGCGGATGCCCGTCACGGACATCTGGGAAAAGCATGGTCACCCTCCTACCATCTTACTACGGAAGCCAGATTCCCGGACAGAAACTCCCCCCCGGTATGACCCCCACCGTATCCTATCGAAACCAACGGCTTACCTCAAGCAACGCCCCAAAATCTCTCCAGTTTTCCACTCATGGGCTAGTCTAGAAATACCAGCTTTCTGTTTCAAAGCAACCTTAATCGTTCACTCGCCTCCTTTTGCGTCCGATATGTCATTGGAAACAGCATGGGGAGAATGGGCTATGGGTTCTGATCACGACAATGGGGTCAATCCATCTGATTCGTCATTTTCAGGCGAGTTGCAGACCCCGGAGCAGCCTTCGCGCCGTGATGTGATTCGACGTGGAGGCAAGCTCGTATTCGTGGCCCCTCTGTTGAGCACGCTTTTCGCGAAGCAAGCTTACGCCGCGCATTATAGCTGTTACAACGTCGGGCACGCTTGCCCCGGAGTGGAACCCTGTTGCAGCGGAAACTGTCTGGCTGGGGTATGTGCGCCTTGATTGCACTTTCTCAACCCAGGCGAAGATCAGAGTTGGTCGTCCATGTTCTGGACGATGAGGCGTTGATCTACGACCCGCGGACAGCCGACACACACCGGTTAAACGAAACCGCGATGTTCGTCTGGAAGCAGTGCGATGGGGTCCAAACGAATGACGACATCGCCGTGCGAATCTCGGATGTTTACGACGTAACCCAGAACGAAGCCTTGGAACACGTGAACCGTGTCCTGGACGAATTTTCGCAACGGGGGTTGTTGGAAAAATTCTAGCATGTCTGAACCCAATCATTTTCAAATCGGCGTCGTTCACGTTACGCTCGATACCGCGCCGCGACGACTCACCCGCGAATACTCGTCGCTTTACGCCCCCTTTGCCACCTTGAATCCGTCGCACAAAAAAGTCCGCGTCTCTGTCCTTCGCACGCCGTGGTCTGCACGAAAGCGACGCCGATTCCAAGTTTGCATCAATGGGCGACTGCTCTACTCGCCGACGCACTTCTGCTCTGTCCTTCCCCACGTGGAATGGGCGGTCAGTTGGGAATTGCAACACGCCTACCCGAGATTCTTCCAACTTCATGCCGCCACGCTTGAAATCGATGGCATGGGAGTCGTTTTCCCCGGTCAGTCGGGCGTCGGAAAGTCAACTTTGAGTTTGGGTCTATTCAACCGTGGATGGAACTACCTTTGCGATGAGTTCGCTTTGATCGATGCGGAAACCCTCGAAGTCCATCCCTACCCTCGGGCCATTTGCGTCAAAGAGCCCTCCTTTGCAATCGCGGAGTCGCTGGGGATGCCCTTGCACGGCGGTCGCCGTTATTGGAAGGGGGTGAAAGGCCCCGTTGGGTTTGTGCAGCCCCTGTCGGTTCGTTCCAACGCAATCGGACGGGCCTGTCCCGTTCGCTTCGTCATATTCCCACAATATCAAGAAAAAGCCGAACCGACCCTGATTCCCATGAGTCGCGCGGAGACCGCTTTCCAATTGCACGAAGCCGCATTCAATCGTTTCGCATGTCATCGACCGGCACATGAAATCCTTACCGGGCTGGTTCGTGGGGCGGAATGCTTTCGACTGATCACCGGCGATCTTCAACAAACATGCGATTTGATACAGAACCTGGTTCGCTTCAACGGTGAACGATGCGCGCGTTCGGCCTAAACATGAAGACGATCCACTCATTGTCGAGCCGGCGATTGTTGTCGCACTGGCTTGGAGGCCCCTTGCGCCGCGGACCGTTCTTGCTTCAACCCCACGACTGGACCCGCCTGACTGAAGAGGCGTGTCAATCCGGTCTTCCCGGGGTCGTGCTCGAAAAAGCGAACCAAGAGGGGATCGATGTTCCACAAAGTGATGCCACGCGACTTCAGTCTCATGCTTTGCAAATCGCCGCATCGAATCTCCACATCAGCGGTGAAATGGAGCCGATTCTCGCCGCCCTCGAAGAGGCCGTCATTCCGGTGATGCTGCTGAAAGGCTTCGCACTACGGCTGGACATTTACCCTCGACCAGACCTTAGACCCATGGGCGACGTGGATGTGCTCATCCAATCCCGTGATCTACTTCGCGCGTTCGAGGTGCTGAACCGTCTTGGCTGTCAAGGCGGAACCGACTTGGCCGGCGACAATCTTTTCCCTCAATTCCATAACGAAGTGGAGTTTTTTACCCCCGGCGTTCGACCGATCCGAATCGACCTTCACGTGCGCCCGTTTCGATCATTGCGGGTGTCACAACTCATGCCCGACTCCGCGTTGTGGGAACACGCGGAACGGCGAAATCTCGGTCGCCTCACGGTCTTGATTCCGTCACCGACGCTGATGTTCTTGCACCTTGCCGCACATGCCGCGTTCCACGGATTTTCGCGGCTCGTGTGGCTGTATGATATCGTGCGACTGATTGATTTGCAGGGCGACCGAATCGATTGGGCTTTGGTGATCCGTCGAGCGAAAGAATGGGGACTTGTGCTCCCAGTTCGTGAGGCCATCGCCCGGATTCACGATCAATTCGGCGAATTATTTCCACCCCACATTCAAGGGGAACTGCGGCGTTATCTTACGACATGGTTCGATCGAATCTCGCTGGTTCAGACCCCACACGACGCAAGTTCACCCATCCAACACGTCCTGACCAATCTTCTTTGCGTGTCCGGTTGGCGATTTCGACTGAAGTATCTTGCCGCGTTGCTTCGGCCCGGTTCAAGGCACCTCGGCGATGTGTATTCGAACCGCCACTTGGGTTGGTCCGCCTGCGCACAAAGTTGGCGAATGCTTCGCGGCGCCTTGAGATTCCTCGCAATGTTGGCCGCTCCATTCCGCAGATTCTCAACCTATGTTGGGCGGGCAGAAGCATTTTGTCCCAAGGACCGCCGTAGCCTGATTCCGTGGAAGGGAATGGCTAACCGCTGAGTTTCTTTCGCAAGTAATTGGCGCGGGCGATGGCCCGTTCCTCGTCGCCGAGCGTCCGTCCAGCGAGTTTTTGCAAGTGCGCGGATTGACTATGGAGGAAGACTTCATTGAGTGTGGCCAAATCCAACTCGTGAAACCGATCCATGTGAATCCCCATGCGAATCGGCGACAACAACATCTGCGTCTCTTCGCTGGTGATTCGTCGGACGTTGGTCAGAATTCCGTAAGCCCGCCAAATCTTGTCGTCGAGTTGATATGCCTTGGTCTTGGCCAGGTTGTTTCGCGCCAAGAGTTCATATTCAACGATCTTGGGGATCGTGGTCTGGCCCAAGGCCGCGAGATAGTCCTCCTCCGAATGACCTAGCGTGGTTTGATTCGATATCTGATACAAGTCCCCGATGGCTTCGGTCCCTTCGCCGTACATCCCGCGAATGGCAAGCCGCATATCCCGCGCCGCCCGCGCAACCCTTTCGATATCCTTGGTCAGGGTCACCGCCGGCAGATGGAGCATGACCGAAACGCGAATCCCGGTCCCGACGTTGGTCGGGCAAGCCGTCAAATAGCCGATCTCTTGGTCGAAGGCAAAAGCAACTCGTTCGCTGAGTCGATCATCCAACTCGTTGAGTTCCTCCCACGCTTCATCGAGACGAAGCCCGCTCCGCAGAGTTTGGATTCGCAGATGATCCTCTTCGTTGATCATCACCGCCCGCGTTTCCTCCGGCGAAATACTCACCCCGCGGCTACCCTCACCCGCTGCATGTTGACGACTGATCAGATGCCGCTCGACCAGCACTTGGCGATCCAACGGGCTCGCCCGATCCACGTCGATCAACATCGTTTGACTCTCGGATGACAGGGACAGCACTTCGTGACTGATGAAGCGAAAAATCTCCGTCCGCTCCGATGCACTCGCCGTCGACAAAAAGGGTTGATCCGCCAAGTTGCGCGCCAAGCGAACCCGCGACGAAAGGACCACCTCGCTCTGTGGACCCGACCCACGAAGCCATTCCCCGGTCGTTTGAATCAAATCGTCAAAGGTCATGCCTATTCCATGTCCTTGATCTGATCGCGAACGTGCGCGGCGCGTTCATAGTTTTCTTGGTCAATCGCCTCTTGAAGTTCGCGTCGCAAACGAAGAAGTCCGGTCTGCTTTCGAATGGCCAAGTCGGCATCGCGTGGAACTTTTCCCACATGCCGCGCTTTGGAACCGTGAGCACGCTCGATCAATCGCAGAAGGATGTTACGAAAAGCCACGTAATCATGCGGGCAGCCCAGCAAGCCTTTGTTTTGAAACTCCTTAAACGTCATCCCGCATTCCGAGCAACTCAAGTCTTCGCCTAGAGTTCCGCTCTTTTGTTTGATGAACTCCTGCAAAATCAGGTTCGACGTGGCATGATGTTGTTTGACGATGACGCCTTCTTTTTCGGCGCAATCTTCGCAAAGGTGCCATTCTTTACGCTGCGGGGCCGTGTCCACGACATGCACGGTGGCCCGAACTTTGCTACATCGCTGACACATGGAACTCATAAGCGCGTCATCAAAAAGTCCGACAAACCCTTTGAAATCCCCTCAACATTCATTCTATGTTTCGTTCTTTTCATCGTCAATTCAGGCAAGCGACCTGTGCTTACCACGCCCAGGTCACTCCGCTTCATAGCATGCCTTGCAATCCGGCGCCTCGGTGATGCAAACGCGCAGCACGCAAGGCAGCGAGCCTTCGCCAAGTCGATCGAAAACATACTTGGCCACGACCTCCGCCGTCGGATTGCGACCCTCCAATGCCGATTGCGAATTCAAATCGCCGTGATGAAACGGCGCCACGATGGTCTTCAATAAGGCCTCGGCCTGATGAAAATCGACCACCATTCCCACTCGATCCAAACCCGATTGCGCAAAGGTCGCCTGCACCAACCAATCATGACCGTGCCGCGGTTCCACCGCTCCGTCGGCCAGCCGAAGTTGATGGGTGGCCGAAAACCGCGTCTCTACCGTCACCGTATATCTTGCATTCATGGAGCAACCTTTACCTCTGCCCCGGCATTGACCCTGGATAAACCGGTTTATAGCATCGCGCCATGCTGGAGTTTCTGCCGCCGATCCATGATCTTGCCGCACTACCGGCGGACGTCAACTCCGTTGCGGTTTATTGTAGCCTTTTGAGCGACGAACTGACCCCCGTGTCGGCCTTCGAACGATTGGCCGCCGGTTCGACAAACGCGTTCCTGCTGGAAAGCGTCGTCGGGGGAGAGAAGATCGCCCGATACTCCTTCTTGGCCGCCGACCCCGCGATGATTGTGGAATCCGCCGGTGCGCGGGTTCGCATTCGAAAAGGCACCGAAATCATTCCCTGCGAAGGCACCGATCCGCTAGAGGAAGTACGCCGACTTCTTAGTCAATTTCGCACGACTTCATCATCCCCGTTGCCTCGCTTCACCGGAGGAGCCGTCGGTTACGCGGGATATGATGTTTCCCGATGTTACGAAAAGCTGGGTACGCCACCCAAGGATGACCGATTCCTGCCCGACCTTCATTTCGGTCTGTATGACCACATGGTGATCTTCGACCATGTACGCAAGATCGCGCATTTGGTCGCCTACGCACACAAGACCGATACCGTGGATTGGCGGGAAGCGTACCAACAAGCCTGCTCTCGAATCCAAGACATGGCCTTCTGTCTGAGCGGACAGCGCAAGGACGAGTTGCGACCCGTGCCCATGCGAATCCCGACTGAGGTAAGCTGGGAGAGCAGCTTCGCGCGGGAAGGATATGAGCAAGCCGTCGAGCGATGCAAGAATTATATCCGCGCGGGGGATGCCTTTCAGGTCGTGCTTTCGCAACGATTGACCACCGAGACTTCCGCTTCTCCTTTTGACGTGTATCGTGCGTTGCGGGTCATCAATCCTTCCCCGTTCATGTTTTATCTTCAGACGCCCTCGGTGGTGCTGGTCGGCAGTTCGCCGGAAGTGCTCTGTCGAATTGAAGGCCAGACCGTGTCGACTCGGCCACTTGCGGGAACAAGACCTCGCGGTCGGACCGAGGCCGAGGATCGTGGTCTGGAAGCGGAACTTCTCGCCGACCCCAAAGAACGCGCCGAACACATCATGCTCGTGGACCTGGGTCGAAATGATTTGGGTCGAGTCTGTGAGCCGGGCACCGTTCGCGTCGACGACTTGATGTCGGTCGAGCGATATAGCCACGTGATGCACCTGTGCAGCAACGTGTCGGGGACCATGGCCGCGGACAAAACGTCGTTTGATGCTTTGCGCAGTGTTCTGCCGGTCGGTACAGTGAGCGGAGCTCCCAAGATTCGCGCGATGCAGATCATTGATGAGCTGGAACCCGTCCGCCGAGGCCCCTACGCCGGCGCCGTGGGATACATCGATTTCGCCGGCAACATGGATACCTGCATCGCGCTTCGCACGCTCGTGATTTGTCCGGCGGGCGACGGGCGTTGGCGCGTGGACGCCCAAGTCGGAGCGGGAATCGTCGCCGATTCGGAACCGGCAAAAGAGTACGAAGAAACGCTCAATAAAGCCAAAGCCATGCTCTCCGCGATCGCCATGGCCAACGCCTGGACCGAATCCCGGTCGTGAGTGAACGTGCCTTCGTGTGACACCGCTACGTGAAGCGTAGTCGTGGTAGGATTTCCATCATGAAATACGCCATCATCCTTCCCGACGGAGCCGCCGACGAACCGGTTGAACAACTGGGTGGGCGAACCCCGTTGGAGGCAGCTCGCAAACCGAGCATGGACTGGATCGCCGAGCACGGGCGACAGGGCATTGTCACCACGGTTCCGGCGGAGTTTTCGCCCGGGAGTGACGTGGCCACGTTGTCGCTGTTTGGTTATGACCCGCGAACCTGCCACGACGGTCGCGCGCCGCTCGAAGCGGCGGCCCAAGGTCTGAAACTGGCCGAAAACGAAATCGTTTTTCGATGCAACTTCGTCACCATCGCCAACGGAACAATGGCCGACTTCACCGCCGGGCACATTCGTCAAACCGAAGCGGACCGCCTCATCGACGATCTGAATTCGCGCCTGGAGAGTTTCGGTTGCCGGTTTCATAGCGGGGTGTCGTATCGCAATTTGATGGTGGCGACGTACGCGGGATCGATGAAACCGCGGTGCACGCCGCCGCATGATATTCCGGACAAGAATATCGCCGAGCATCATCCAACCGGGCCAGGTAGCGAGTGGGTTCGGGATATCATGACCCACGCGTCCGAAGTACTCCGTGACCACGAAGTCAATCTGGTTCGTCGCGATTTGGGCGAAAATCCGGCCACGGACATCTGGTTGTGGGGGCAGGGTCGGCAGGTCAAGATCGAGTCCTTTGCCGCCCGGTTCAAAGTGTCAGGCGCTGTCATTGCCGCCGTCGATCTGATTCGTGGGATTGCCGTCGGCGTGGGCATGAAAATCATCGACGTGCCCGGGGCGACGGGTTATCTCGACACCGACTACGCGGCCAAGGGTCGGGCGGCGGTGGCGGCGGTGGATCAATACGATCTGGTGATCGTCCACGTCGAAGCCCCCGACGAGGCCGGGCATCAAGGCGACGTGGATGCCAAAGTCTTGGCACTAGAACGCGTCGACGAACACGTCGTGTCTCCGATTCTGGAGAAGCTTCGATCGTTTGCGGAATGGAAAATCCTCATCGCCCCCGATCATCCGACTCCGGTGATGAAGCGCGTGCACACCAACACCCCGCCGCCGTTCTGCATGGCCGGTACGGGCGTGGAATCTATCCACCAAAACCCATTTTCCGAATCCTTCGCCCGCGAAACCGGCCTGCACGTCGACCCCGGCCACGAACTCATGGAATACTTCCTCAAGCGATGACCCATCATGCCTCAACTCGACCGCAAAACAAGACTGATCGCTAAAACCGTCCGAGCCGCTTTAATCATCCTCGGTGGAACAACTATCATTGCTTGCCTCTGTTATTTGAAAGAACTAATAGCTGCAGCTTCATTTCCACTTTCGGGGTGGTACCTCGTGCTGAACATCACGCAGCTTTTCGAAGCCACCTTCACATTGGCTACGGGATTGTATTTGATCTGGTGCCTGGCGCGTTGGCATAAAGCACTTGTTTTTGTAGGTTGCGCTAGTTTCGCAGCGTTTTTAGTACATTCTCTCGCACTGATAGCGATGTTTCTAAACGGCTTTCCACTTGCGAACTCCATCTCACTTTGCGCAGTGAATTTCGCGAATTCGGGTGTCCTGCTTGCCAGTGCATACATCCTCCGCACATTCCGCAACCCGGACCCTGATGAACACCACATCAGTTGCCCAACATGTGACTACCCCGCGAAAGGGTTGGCCACCATCCGATGCCCGGAGTGTGGCGAGGAGTATTCGCCCGGTTAGTTTAGGAACGACCGCGGGCTTTCGTACGATGGATCAAAACACCCGATCGACCTACCCCGAGGCCGCCTTATTTGTCACGGACCCTGAGGATACAAGGACGAACGTCCAATCCGCCTATGAAAGCGATGAATCGCATTCTTGACGGGACATCTTGGCGATCCCTATTATTGCAAAGGACTTGCGGCGACGGGGTTCCGGCGTCGCTCAACCGAGCCTTTACATCGACTTCGCGCCGCGAAATCGGGCGCTGCTGATGTGGGTGTAGGCGAGCTCGGTAGGGATCAGCCGGCGGGTGACGGCGAATTTGTAACCGCACTTTAATTTCTTCGGAGCTCAACACATGACCGTACGTACAAGGGTTTGGGTATCTCTGGGATGCGGACTGGTTGCCGTCACCGGATTAGGCTTGGTCGTTGCAAACCTCTCTTGTTCATCGGCCCCGACTCCATTTGTCATTCGAGGCCCTGATGTTACGGGCAACGAACCTCCGACTTTGACGATTTTGGAACCCACGGTGGATTTGGTAAGCTCGCAGGGCAATATATTTGTCATCCGGTGGACGGATAGCGATCGTGATTCCAATGCGACGATCAGCTTTGCGTTAACCAATACGGTGACGGGCGAAGCGATCCCGTTGGTGGATGGGATTGATGAGAATGACACGACGGGAGCGGATTCGGTTTCGGTGGGGACCTCGGCTGTCCCAGTAGGAATTTATCAGCTTCAAGGAACGATCGACGATAATAACAACCTTCCCGTCGCCACTTTCGCGAACACGGGAGGCGCTGCACCGCGAAACATTCTTGTCAACGTCGTTCCACCAGGGCAAGGCCCGTTGACGAGTCCGCCCACGGTTACGGTGACTCAACCTGCTTTCAACTTGAGCGTGGCGCAGGATGATATTCTTCAAATCTCCGTCCAGCCGACGGAATTCGCTCCTGGGGCTGCAAACCCGTTTCCCTTCGACAACGACAGCGACATTACCCTTTACATTCTTTTGGACAACGATTTGGATCCGAACAACGACGATCCCGCTAATCCGGGGTCCGGAATCATTGTTTTGCGACGTCAAATCGTACCGGTGGATGCTTCTCAGGCTATTCCGTTTGACATCACAATTGACTTGAACCAAGTGCCGCTCCGAGCTGACGGCCAACCCTACTTTATTCGAGCGACGGTGGACGACCTGAGTAATCCCGCGGTGCATGGATATGCCGTGGGGACCATCAACGTCGTTTCGCTGGCTTCCGGTTCTGTCGACCTTTTCCAGGTGGGCAAGAGCATAGCCGGCGCTAGGTTTTACGGGTTCAACCCTGGTGCGTTCACGGGATCGAGTATCTCCTCGATCGGAGATTTCGACGCCGATGGAGTCGCCGATTTTGTTTTGATTGCCCAATTCGGAAACCCGCGAAACTTCGGGCTTGTGGGCGAGGGGTACATAATCTACGGATTGAACAGAGTTCGATTCGGCGGGGACATTCCGGTCAATGCCGTGGCCGAGTCGATCAGCGGCACGATCCTCGAAGCGCCACCCGTCCGGGAATTTACGAACTTTGGCGTGATTACGGGTGATGTGCACACCAATGGAATCACCAGCGTCAGTTCCATTCGAGATCTGACGGGTGATGGGCGCCCAGAAATCATGATCGGCCTTTCCCGCGTTATCGGGGTGTATGACTCCCAAGATTATGATCCTGGAGACGAGGACCCTGACACGGATGCGACCGAAGAAGTCAATCTCACGTTCACCGAGGGCGTACGAACCGTGCAGGTTGAAGATGGTTTTACTGAGTCCGCGGCTTTCGCCGGCGTGGCGGATCTTACCATCAACAGCGCATCGCCGACCACGCCAAGCGGTTCCGATGGCGGCCTGTTTTGGCGCGACGATCCCGCCGCAGGCGTTCGCCAATGGGCGTTGATCAAATTCGGAAACATATTGGAAGAGATTCCCGATATCGATAGTTTGGAATTGGTTGATCCGTCGACCATCAACGCACAACTTGAGTTTCGCGTTTTCAACACCGGTGGATCGGCCACGGTCCATCAACTCTTGGTCGACTTCACGGAACAAACCACTTTTAGTACGTTCGCGGGCGGGCGAGCCCCCACCGTGGTTACGGACTATCTAATGGATGACGTCGGGATGATCGACGGCGAAAGTACCGATACCGTCATGGTTGACGTGTCCCAGCTTGTGTTGGATTTGCTGAACGGCGTTCTCCGTCCTTTCAATGATGAGATCCGACTCATCCTCGTTCCCCAAGCGATGGACGGTGAAAACGAAACGGGGGTTCGATCCACGGAATTCAGTGCCTTGAACAGCCGCCCCATTCTGCGACTGAATTACTCGCGGGCCAACCTATTCGGGGCTCAAGGGTGTTACAACGACCCCTGGGTCAACAACCGAACGGACCAGCCGGATGATCGAGAATCGGATTTATACGCCTATTCGGGCGGAATGGCCGTCCAAATCAACAGTCAAAACCGGGACACCGACGGGCCGATCAACGTCAATCGATTAGAGAACACATCCGTTCATATTGAACTGGTCGGGCAAGAAGCCCACGTCCTTAGCTTGGATGGGGTGAATCAAACCGGAGGGATCTTCCCCCAGGCGAGTAACGCATTTGCCGAGGCCATCGGCGCGGAGACCGTCGAAGCAGGGCGAATTTCCGGCGTACGATATGTCGCCGGATGGTATGACGACGTGGACCATAACCTTTTGAACCAACCACCGCGCGAGGACCTATTCGGCCAAACCGTTGGCTCCATCGGCGACTTGGACAACGACGGCGTGGATGAACTTGTTTTTTCGGCGCCTCGTAACGAGCGGTATCTTTTGGACCTGTTCGAATCCTATGGCTTTCAGAGCACCCAGTGGTGGTCGACTGCGTATCGTGGGAGCATTACGGTCATTCCTGGTTTCAATTACAACGTGGCCGGATGGCGAGACAAGAATGACTCGGTAAACGCGACCTCCGCGGTACCGGTTATGGATCAGCAGCGTTTTCCAACTGGCGCGGGAGGATTCGGATCGTGCACGAACGGGGTTCCGCGTAACGGCCCGGTGATCCCGGCTGGATCCTTTGAAGTGTTTGCCGAGAACGTGGATGACTTCTTGGGGGATGGACAGTCCGCCCGTGACTTCAACCAGGACGGAGTGGACGACATTTTGTGCGGAGCGCCGCTAAATGATCGCACCAATCGGACGGACAGCGGTGCAACCTACATCTTATACGGTCGAAACGTGATTGGCGATTTCAGCCTTTCCTTGGCCGACGATTCGCTTCTTCGACCGCCGATGTTGCGAATTCGCGGCGTGAAATCGGGGGATCAAATCGGGTGGCGACAGACCACAGGTCTGGACGTCAACGGAGATCGGGTTGACGACATTTTCCTATCGTCCCCGAGGACGGATTTCGGCGCGGTCAGCCGGGGTCCCTGTGGCGGAGATTTCAATCGGGACGGGGTATTCGATTCGGCAGATCTTGCCACGACCAATTTTAATAGTTGCCGCAACCGGTTCAGCGCGGACGGAGAGGATATGTTCTCCAGCGATGCCTGTAAGGTGTTCGACTATGACAACGATTTCGACATTGATCCGGACGATTCGAATGTCTTTGAATGTCTGCAGGACGGCGGATCGGATTGTTGCGCGAACTTGGTCGATAATGGATTCGTCGCCATCATCTTTGGCGGAGTCTTCGTCGACGGCGATCGGGACATCACTCAGATCGCCACGTCCGACCTGCCCGGCACGGTGTTCTTGGGAACATCGTCCGGCGATCGCGCGGGAGTCGACATCAGTTCAGCCGGCGATTTTAACCAAGACGGGTTCGGCGATCTGCTGATCGTCGTTCCGGGAGAGACTCGTATCGACCGGGCTGGTCGCCCGCGATTGGGAGTCGTCTATCTGGTTTTCGGCGGCGGCCATTTGGAAAACACCACTTGGAATCTTTCGCAAGTGGGCACCGAAGACCTTCCAGGCATCGTGTTTCTCAGCCCTTACGTGAAAGGCCGACCCAACGAAGCCGCCCCGGCCAAGGTCGCTTTCCTGGGAGATGTCAACAACGATGGATTTGGAGATATCGCCATCGGCAACCCCAAAGCCGATTTTATTGATCTGAGTTTTCCCCAAGGTCCGGAAGCCTCCGGTTCCGACGCGGACGTCGGACGACGACGCAACGCCGGCGATGCGTACATCATCTACGGAAACAACTTCGGAACCAACCGATCGCAACCGTAGTTCGAAACGCACCGTCGATTGAATTCCAGGACCATTCCGTGTAGAATCACGGTAGTTGGCTTGATGAAGCGCTATTTCGACTCTTGGGGTCTTTCACGCGTTTGGGAGTCCTAAGAGGCCAACATCATTTGTCAAGATGTTCGTGGTCCCGTGGATCGGGGTATTCACGCTGGCGGAACCAACTCAAGGATTTCCATCGTTCCCCCTTCCTCCGACCGAGCCGGACGGTCCTAACTCGCCCACCGAAATATGCGGCGAGGTTCCCCGCGCGAACGGTGGCCAGCAAGATTGCGATGACCACAATCCGTGTTCGATCGATCGTTGCGTGGGAGGCTTTTGCAGACACACTCCATGGGCACAAACCGTCCATTGTTCAGACGGGAATCTGTGCACAGTGGGTGATCATTGCGAAGGGACCGTTTGCGTCAGCGGGGAGGATCAACCCTGTTACGACTTCAATGAATGCACGGAGGACGTCTGCTTTCTTGCTGACGCCTATGCTGGGTACGAGTGCTATTTCATAAATTTGAGCGGTATCCCTTGTACCGATGACGACGCCTGCACGATCGAAGACATGTGCGTTGAAGGGGTTTGTCGCGGTGCCCCAATAAACTGCGGCTCCGAGAGTTCCTGCACGGTAGGGGGCTATTGCCATCCTTCTTCCGGTAGCTGTATGGACGGAATACCTCGAAATTGCGACGACGGAAACAGCAATACCTCAGACGACTGCGCGGAGGGTACCGGCTGCCTCCACGAGGAAATCTGTAACGACGGTGATCTATGCACGTTGGACGAGTACATTGACGGCGCCTGTGTATACACGCTTGTTGATACTCCTCCGCCTGTCATGGATAAGTGTTCCACGTACGGTTGCACCGTGAATCTCGTGGGGCTTCCGCAATATTTGCCGATCAACAACGATGACGATGACGGCAACGGAGTTGCGGATTATTTCCACGGAAACATGGTCAATGAAAACGAAGTCATTTGCGTCCAGGTCGCGTCGAATGGGTGTCCGGCGTCTGGTGCGCCGGAATGCTCAGGACATTGCACGTTCGATCATTGGCATTACCGATCGGGTCCCCAATCCATCGGGGCTTATTATTCGATCCAGCGTGACCCGATTCAGGAATTCAATCCGGGTTGCCCGGCCTGGCCGCCGCCGGAAACGTGGTGTCTCGAAGGGCGGAACCCGCCGTCGGGTTGTGTTTCGGCGTGGGAATTACAAGTCGTTCAAGGCGATCCCAACACCTGTTGCCTATGGCAGAGTCCTTCGCTGCCGGTGGTGGCGGTGACGAACCTTGAGTGGGAGAAGGCCGATCCGACCAATGCCGATCTTGACAATTGTCCCAACGTCGGAGGGAGACGCATTTTTCCGGATAGGCTGTCGCCTGGGGATACCGAGGCCGGAATTGTACGGCAGCGCGTGAAGCTCGTAGCTTCGGTCACGCCGCCCGTCGAGGATGTCATTGTTCATTTTCGGATATTTGATGTCGACGATCCTTTCGATGGATTACATCTTCCGTGTATTCCCGGGAATTCGCCGCCGGGATGTATTCGGGAGTTGGAGGCGATCGATGATGATTTAACCGGCCCGGACAATCGGCCCAATCCGGAAACTCCGATGACCGACGCGGCGATCACCGACGCCAACGGTCGAGCGGAAGTGTTTCTGACGGTTTCGATGCAACCGGGGAATAATTATCGCGCTGGTGCATCCGTGATCCAGGAAGCGTTGAATCAGAATACAGAGTTTGCGGGGGTGCCCGTTACACCGCAGGAACACGCCGACGAGCTCAACGCTCTGGGCGGTTCGTGGTCCGGGTTTTCGTGCCCGCTGTATTGGAGTCCGATGCTCACGGTGTGGCGGCGCGTATGGTTGGAGCTGGATTCGATGGGTTCGGGAAGTGACATCAGTTACACCGGATCGATTGATGCGATCATGAACAACAGTCCGCATGTCGGCGATGGGACGGTGGAACTGGATGTGCCGGATATCAATGACGGCGGTCGTTTCGAGGGTGGCACCCTCAGCGTCCCTGCGACGGGAAGTGTGTATACCATCATCGATAACATAGATGCGACCTCGGATGACGACTACACGATGGATACACCAGTCGCATCCACGGACCTTGGCCAGGAAGCCGTCGTGACGGATGACGATGCGTTTGTGCTGCCGCGGACGCCCAACGCGATTATTTCGGTGCTGGACGACAAATACAAGAACTGTTACGTGGAGTTCAGCGAGTACGGGCCGGCGAGAGACAATACCGTTCCCTTTGTGGCCATGATGACCCGCGACCCCTTTAACTTAATTAATCTCGCTACGACCGACCAAGATCTTCATCCCGCGCCCAATTTCTGGACGGCTCTTATTGTAAGCGGATTTCAATCGTATGGAGTTGGACTCGGCAATAATGAGCCCGAAGGCGCATCGACTGCTGACGGCGGCCCGGATTACTGGTATCATATCCATGGACCGGTTACAAATCCAGTATCGTTCAAAATAGGCGAAATTCTGGGTCACGTATTTGGGTTAACACCAACCTCTGGTTCACCGGTTGAAAACGTTACCATTGTTTTCCAAGAGGCGATTCGCGATTATATAGCGCAGATTCAGACAGGTTTCTTTGCTGGGCATAGCCCAAGCCAAACCCACGCCTTCATGGAAGCTCGAATCATCGCTCACGAAATCGGTCACCAGTTCGGAATTGAGGCCCACATTGTGAACTCGTTGGTCGACGAATGGACGGGTACCGATGATGAATTATTCGGCAGCCAGATCGCGTATATCCGCAGTGGTACAAAAATGGGAGAAGAATAATGATAAATATAGGTATCGCATTTGCGGCTTTGGTCCTCCGCCTAGGCGAAATCGACTACGGCCGATTTGTAACTATTGCCGAGGAAGGGGAACTTGCACTGGAGGTGCGGCCCTACGAAACGACGATTGTGGAGAAAGCACCCGTGATAGTTCGGATTAGGCTAAAAAACCTAAGTCATCAAATCGTCCACACATTCTTTAAGGAAGGACGTGACCTGAAATACACTCATCTCTTCTCGCTTCATGCTACAAA
>JBBTCX010000298.1:0-5557 GCA_038043045.1 Planctomycetota bacterium
CAAAGTCCGCCGCAAGGCTCCAGAAGTTGTGGGTAAACATAAGGCTTGTAGCCACAGGTGAAGCGAAGCGGAACCCGTGGTAAAAAGAAAAAAAAAGACTCTCGCCCCGGAAGGGGGGAAGGAAAACGGCATCGAATTCCTGCTGTCTCGCCAAGGTCCCGACTTCGCCGAAAGTGTCATGCACCCAAACCGGCATGAAGGACGGGAAATGCTTTTGAACCCAAGCTTCGCCTCGGTACAATACCTTGTTTCCTAGCGGGCGCGGTGCCCGTAATGGTCAAATGGAATAGATCGGGTTTAGAGAAAGGGAAAGATGCCATGTCAATGGGCAATCGATTCTTGTGGGTGCTGGTTTCGTTTCTTTCGTGTCCCGCGTTGGTCTTAGCCGCCTGCGGCAACGGTTGGGTTGAGGACCCTGAGGCCTGTGACGACGGCAACGTCGCCGATGGCGACGGCTGTTCAGCTTCGTGCGCTTTTGAGCCGGGCTTCGTCTGCACAGGAGAGCCAAGCGAGTGCCGATGCGGCGGGGTCTCACCGGGAGTGCCGCTCTTTACTGATTCCGGACAGGCGCTGGGAGACGGTTTTACATGGAAGGCTTTGGTAGGCGATATCGACAATGATGGCGATCCCGATATCGTGGCATTGGAAGACGCCTATTATAAGGTGCAAATCTATTTTAATGATGGAGATGGCCTGTTTTCTTTCGCTGCTTCAAAGTCATTTCAGAGAGCCACTCCTCATCGGTCAGGCGCGCTTGCGGACTTGGACGGCGATGCCAATCTGGATCTCGTGGTTGGTGGGGACGGTGGCGGTGCCGGTGTCTTTCTATATCGCGGAGACGGTACAGGCGCATTTGCGCAAGTGTGGTCGAACACCTGGTCGTACGCCCAGATAGACGCGGTTAAGGCGGGCGACATCGATGGCAATGGGTCGGTCGATCTTGTTGTCGCGGGCTTTATCTCCGATGAGGAGAGTATTCAGGCATGTCTCAACACCGGGGCGACCACCTACACGTGCATCCCCGTCGTTTCGGGTATTTCCCAGGCTACCGACGTCGCCTTGGTTGACCTGGACAACGATTCCGATCACGACCTTGCGGTCGCTTCGTTGTCGTTCGGCCCCGCGGGGAGCGAGATCAGAGTTTTCTTGAACAGCGGTGGAGTCTTCACAGATACCGGGCAGGCCACGACGGCTACGTATCCATTTGGCCTCGCTGCCGGAGACCTGGACGGCGACGGTGATGCGGATTTGGCGGTCGGAAACCAAGCGTCCAGCTCGAATCAAATACTGTTGAACGATGGGACCGGCACGTTCGCGGATTCAGGGCAATTACTCGGAGCCGAGGCAACCAACAGTGTCGTAGTGGGTGATATCGATCTGGACGGCGACTTGGATCTAATCGCCATGAATGAAGGGCACGGAGGCAGGGGTTACGTTGTATATAGTAACAACGGTTTGGGCTCATTCACGGAGCAGGAGTTTGGAAGCAACAACTTCAAGCATAATGGGAATCTGGTTGATGTGGACGCTGACATGGATCTAGACCTTGTAACGGGAGATTACGCAACTGGAGCGAGTAATAATCATGCACCAGATCAGGTTCTTTTTAATAACCTGATGTGTACCGACGACGATGAGTGTACTCTGGGCACTCATGATTGCGACGTCAACGCAACTTGCACAAACACGCCCGGCAGCTTCACCTGCGCTTGCAACAGCGGCTACCAAGGTGATGGCTTCGTTTGCACGTTGATCGACCTCTGCCCGGCCGATCCGAACAAGTTAGAGCCGGGCATCTGCGGGTGTGGTACGCAGGATACCGATACTGACGGCGACGGGACGGCCGACTGCGAAGACGGCTGCCCCAACGACTCCAACAAGATCACCCTGGGTATTTGCGGCTGCGGAGCGGACGACACCATCGGCTTCGTCGGCTTCCTGCCGCCGATCGGCGGGGCCGATGCGACCGGCGGCACCTTCGCCGACCCGCTGCGGGCCTTCAAGCTGGGCAGCACGATCCCGGCGAAGTTCGCGGCCTCGCAGTGCGGCGATCCGCTGCTGACCGGCATCCACACGCTCCAAGCCGTCAAGTACAGTAGCGCCGTGGACTCCGACCCGGCGATCGACGCCACGCCAACCGACGCTGCCACGACCGGAAACCAGTTCCGTCTAACGGACGGCGAGTGGCATTTCAACCTGAGCACCCAGACCGGCTTCAGCCAAGGGACATGGAAGCTGATCGCCACGCTGTCGGATGGCAGTACGCACTACGCCTGGATCACGATTAAGAAATAACCCGGGCCCACCCTTTACGAACGAAAAGGGTGGGGTCGCGATGTTTGAACGGAAGCAAAGGATGTCGGGCTATCGACCCGACATCCTTTCGCCCTTCTCGACTCGACATTCTTCATTCCGTTGCGAGTGCCACCCCGTGCCACTCTTCTGTGAGCAGTCACACTCTTCCCCCTCCCCCTTCAAGGGGGAGGGCAGGGTGGGGGTGTCGTCATCCCGGCGCGAGTGCCACCAAGCGCCACTGCTCTTGAGCAGTGGCTTCGCCGTCGAGAACACGCCCGAAAAATGGCTCTGTCGCTTCACCCATTTCGCGTGGCGGCTAATCGTTGCGTTGGTGGACCAATCGTCCACGCTTCATTACCGTACGGACGCAACTTCTCCCCGGCTCGTAAAGCCAACGATCGAGATTCGGCACATCGAGAATCGTCAAATCGGCCTGCATGCCGATGGCAATCGCACCAACTCGAGAATGTCGGTCGACGGCGGCGGCGGCGTTGGCGGTGGCCGCTACCAACGTTTCCGCCGGGGTCAATCGCATTTGCGTGCAGGCGATAGACATCACCAGCGGCAGCGATTCCACCAGCGATGAACCAGGGTTGAAATCCGTAGCGAGCGCGACAGGCAAGTCCGCCTCGATCAACTTCCGCGCCGGGGCGTAAGGGACGCCTAGAAAGAAAGAGCAACCGGGCAACACGACGGGAATGACGCTCGATGAATTCAATGCGGCGATCGCGCCCTCGTCTGTCTTTTCGAGATGGTCCGCCGAAATCGCTCTAACCTCAACGGCCAATCGACTCGCACCCATTTGGCTGAGTTGATCGGCGTGAACTTTGGCACGCATGCCGAACTTCGAAGCCGCAACGAACACGCGCCGCGACTGCTCAATCGTGAACGCCGTTCGTTCACAAAAGACATCGCAAAACTCCGCAAGCTGTTCGCGTTGGATCGTGGCGAGAACCGATTCATCGAAAACCGCATCCAAGTAATCATCGGGTCGTCCCACAAATTCACGTGGTGTCGTGTGGGCCGCAAGGTACGTTGGGACAAGTTCGATGGGTTGTACTTCGCCAAGTCGACGGATCACTCGGAGTATCTTGAGTTCATCTTCAACGGTGAGGCCATAGCCCGATTTGATCTCGACCGTGGTGACCCCGTTGGCGAGCATTCGACGAAGACGCGCAAGAGCAAGCTCGACGAGTTCATCGAAAGTCGCATTGCGCGTCGCGTCGACCGTGACCACGATCCCACCGCCGCTTCGGGCGATGTCCTCATACGAACGGCCTTCGATTCGTTGGGCGAATTCCTTCTCTCGCGTACCGGCGAAAGCCGTGTGCGTGTGGCAGTCAATCAAACCTGGAACGACGCACCCGGTTTGCGCGTCGATGGCTTTAAGGTCGGCGGGGCCGTTGTAGCTCGCTTCCGGCCCGAACCATTCGATGAGGCCGTCGTGGATGAAGATTGCCGCATTCGGAATGCGCGCCACCGTGCGCATCGCCCTCCCGTGCACCGGCCCTTTCGGCATGACGACAAGCTCGGCGATGTTGCGGATGATCAGATGATCGTGGTTCGACATCACCTCACCGTTCGATAGCGCGCGCTAATGAATCGGCGTGGTAAGGATGCCGAGGCGTTCGATTTCCAGTTCCAGGGTGTCACCCGATTGCAGCCAGCCGCCGGTGTTTTCCGGACCTAGTTCGAGGATGCAGCCGGTGCCGGTAGTGCCGCTGCCGATCAAATCGCCGGGGTAAAGAGTGACATCGCGTGACCCTCTTTCGAGAAGCTGAGTGAAGTCGTAATGAATCGTTTTGAAATTGCTCGAAGAAATCTCCTTGCCGTTTCTCCGAGCTTTCATGAACAGGTCGTATTTTCCGGGGCCCACGCGCCGGTCGGCCAATTCGTCTTTGGTCACCACCCACGGGCCGATCGACGTGGCGAAGTCTTTCCCCTTGGCCGGTCCGAGCATGCACTTCATTTCCTCGCGCTGCAAATCCCGCGCCGACCAGTCGTTCAGAACCAAGTACCCGAAAATCGCATCCTCCGCAGCCGGTCCGCTGACATCCTGAACCTGTTTCCCAATGATGCAGGCGACTTCGAGTTCGAAATCGAGTTCCGACGTTGACGCGGGTTTCTTGATCGGTTCGAGGTGGCCTTTGAGCGAGCCGGTGTTGGAAAAATAGAAGATGGGCATTTGATACCACGTGGGGATCATTTCTTGGCCTCGACGGGCGCGAGCGGCTTTGACGTGTTGCTCGAAGGCGTAGAAATCGCGAAAGGTTCGCGGGTCGGGCGCCGGCGGCAGCCAACGACGAACGTCTGACAACGGCACGGCCGCTCCAGTCGCTTCCTTCGCGCGCTTGATTAGCGCATCCGGCCCGTAGGCGTCTAGAGCAAGTCGCACGCTTGGTGGCGCATCCAGAGCGACCAATCCGCCGGATCGTTCGACACACAACACCGGCCCTTGCCGACCCGTTAGTTCCACCAGACAAAACCGCATCGTAATCACCCCCAAAAGACCTCTTCGTGTACTCTTTTGATCACAGTAGTCGGGATTCTAGGGAGCGGCAAACGGGCAGCATGGGCCCGATAACATTAACGGCCATGCGAGCCGCGAATTTGGGGCGGGTTGGGGTGTGGAATGCGCGAGGTTCCGATAACCCCGCCTTTGAAGTGACACTCGACAATGGGTTCGTTTGGTTATTTTTTTGTTTTGCGAGTGTCACCGCGTGGCACTTCGAGAAAAGACTGTAAAATAGGGATTTTTTGAAAAACATTGTTCTTTGGGCATTTGTAACAGGGTTCACCGCGGATTCCTTTTTTCCACTACGGCGTTACTGTGTCTCGTTTTTGTGGCGCCGCGCAAAGTCGAAGTTTATTTCCTGCGACATTCGTTTCACCACAACCCCCTGCCAAGCTCGCGCTTGGCCGTGTCACCCGATGGCTTCGCTCGAGGGTCGTGCCCCACCCTTGCCTTCGGCAAGAATGGGGCACCCGACCTACGCCGCTCTGGTCAAGACGGACCGCTCCATGCCTGTCGCGGTACTGGCCCGGCAAGCCGGGTTTTGTTTCGACTCTACGCCGACCCGTACATAACTATAACTTTTGTTCTGGAAAAGTCAAGGGCGATGGGGTTGCCTTGTTCGTCGTGGCCGGGGCGAGAGTTAAGGAGAATGCGAAATGTCGAATCTAGAATGTCGGAGGGAAAACGGGAACAAGGTGGGGTCGATGCCCCGACCTAGGCATGTTAACCCCCCCCCCCCCCCCCCCC
>JBBTCX010000299.1:0-15824 GCA_038043045.1 Planctomycetota bacterium
GAAGACGGATCAGCCCGTCGAAGACGCGGACCTCAAGTCCGACAGCCTGCTAGCAATCACGGACACGGTGATGTGCCGAAGTACGGTTCCGACGCGAAGGCGCCGAGAAGTCCAATCAGGTCGTCCACGTCAATAATCTGATCCGGATCCTCGCCAGCAAGGTCAACCGCATAGATGGGACACGTCAAGATGTTTGCAAACGCATTGAGAAGACAAATGAGATCGTCAACGTCGACCAACACCGTGTTGTCTACATCTCCCCACAACCAGATCGTGGTCGTCAGGGGCGGTTGAAGATTCGGATTTCCCGGCGTACCAAGGTCCTCCTGCAAGTCGTACGCCTGTTCGGGAACAATATCAACGCCGGTAAGGTGAACGAAAAGCCCCCACTGCGCTGGTGTCAGATAAGCCGCATTCACCGGATTATCCACCAGTCTCGCCACGTTGAAGGGACCGCTCGGCGCACCCACGTACTTGCCAACACCTCCAGCACAAACCGGCGTCACAAAATAACCCACGGGATCAACGCCATCCCCCGGGAAAATCGCTAGATAGCGACTCCCTTCCGCGTCAAAGCTCGCTTCCCCAGAAGGGGGAGTGACCTGAAATCCTCCGGAACCGACCAGAGCCTCCGTCACTCCAGAGAGACCAAGCGTGCTCGCCCCATCGCGTGCGTTATCAATCTCAACGAGGTACGCTCCAACCGTCATCCCCGTCGTATCGATCGTCACCGTTCCCAACAACAGGCTCGTACCGACCGACGTGGGATTGTTCCCCCCGACAAAAACATCTTGAACATAAAACCCGTTGTCGTAGATCGGCGTCGTTTCATTTTGAAAGGCAGCCATGAAGGCGGCGCTATACGAAAACGCTACATCAATCGCGCCATCCGAACCGATCACCGCATCCGCCGTATTGAACCCACCCAACGACTGCACGGTGACGGTCACATCAAAAACGACGCTTGTACCTGCCGGAACAACCGTGGAACCCGCCGGCGTAAATGTGGCCGTCGCCGACCACGCCACCGAGACCGTCCACAAAACAAACAAGCACGATCCATGAGTTAGAAAACGACGCATCTTGTGTCCTTCACCATTCCACCGCTGCCGCCAACAAAAGTCAGCTTTGCAACGCGGTCTGTTGTCTGAAATCAGGTCCTTGTCTACTCTCGGAGCGTTTTGAGCTAGCGAGCTCCGGTAAACAAATTGGCAAATTGAGCCGTATCCTCCAAATCCACGTCGCCGTCGCCATTGAAATCATCAGCCAAACACTGACCTTCCAAACTGACATCCGGTCCCGCAACGCACGTCCTGAACTCCCTGTAATCCACCAAATCCAAATCCCCATCACACTCGGCATCGCCCAGCGGACACTCCACGTCAAAGGTGGCCACGCCGACGATCGGATCGCGTGCGTCACCCAACGACAATCGGCTGAACCCATGATCCACCGCCGGGTCCACGCGAACGCGATAAGTCCCCGCAGACATTCCACGAGTGTCAACGGTGACGGTTCCCAGAGTAATCGTCGTTCCCACCGAAGTCGGGTTGTTTCCTCCGACAAACACGTCCTGAGGATAAAACACATCGGGAATCACCGCCGTCACATTTTGAAATGTCGAAGTCCAAGCCGTGCTATACGCAAACGTGATATTCGTGGCTTCGTCGGAACCGATGATGACATCCGCAGCGCTGAATCCCGCCATCGCCGTGGTGGTGAGTACGACCTCGAATCGGACCAAAACGCCGGGCGCTACAACGGTGGGACCGATCGGAGTAAAGGTCGCAGTAGCTCCATACCCAAATTCGCCTATCAGCAGGATCGCCGCCAACACCCAACGCACGCTGTCTTTCCCCCTCTTCATGTCCTATTCCTTCGCATGGAATCGATAATCCTACTTTCGCCGGCTCAATGACCGCTCGGCTTTACAACAGGAAACGAAGGAATACGCACATTCGTTGAACTGACATCGGCGTTAAGGATCGCGCTGTCGCCGTCAATATCGCGCCGATCGTTATCGCCCGAGTTGAAATTCGGAATCCCGGCGTTGATCAAACCGGCATCCGCATTCAACACTTGTCGATCGTTATTCGCGTCGCCGATCTGCGTGATGTATTGCACGGTGAAATTCGATACTCCCGTCCAAGCGCCGGTGTTTCGAACCGCGTACCAATTGCGGTGAACGAAATTCGTCGGATCGGTATCCAGTATCTTCAATATCCGCGGATTCCCAAGGCCGTCGTTCTCGATTGCAAAAGTGAAGCCGCTTGATTGGTCGGCCCCGTAGGTGCCACCGGGTAGCATCTGCTGAATCAAAACCGATCCCCCCGGCGGAAGCGTGATATTGCTATCAAACGTCAAACGAATGATATTCTGCCGACTCCGCCACAAACTTTCTTGCGTCGCCGGAGCGGCCGCGCTGAGGTCGGCCAAAGGGGCCTCGGGAAGCTTGAAAACCTCGATTACCTCAAGTACGCCCGTGGCCGAACCGTCCACCACATACACCGATTCAACCGTGATAATCCCCAAAACACTATGCAGATTGTCCAAATCAAGCAGATATACGTAGGCTAACGCTGCGGCATCCAATCGCGGGTCAATGTCCGCGCCTTGCAATCCGCCGGTTATGCTCAAAAAGACGAACTCACCAGTGACCACCGAGGCGCCGGCTTCAACTGTTCCGACCTTAATAATGATTCCGAAGTCGTCCGTCTTGCCACTCTCGACCGTGCTGTCCGTACGAACATTCGTGTCGACAATGGCCATCTCAAACGTTCTCGTGGTCGTGGCGTTCGAAAGACCGCTACGAAGATTTCCAAAAGCGCCGATGGAATCCACAAAGTACAAGGGTTCCGTCGGGGTGTAGCCGCCGCCAAAAGTCGTCGTATCGGGTACGTTATATCTTTCCGCCTTGACCACGTTGCGCAACGGAAGGGGGCATACGGCTAAGCTATCCAAATAAGTACCAGGATTTACAACGTTTTCAGCGGACTGTGTGACTGTTTGGAAGAGACTTAGTTTTCCAGGCGGACCCGCATCGAACAACCAAGCTGTGCATTCTTGACCGAAGTCGGGAAGATCATCGATCATCGGTGTGACGACCAATCCATTGCTGAAATCCGTCGCCGGGTTTATCAGCGCCGCGCCGCTGCCCAACGTTTGCACCGCCGCAATATCCGGCAACGACACTAAAAAACTTCCCAAGCTCGACGATCGGAATTCATTCGTAATTGCTCCATTGGCCGTGATCGGCAAAACCCCGACAAACACGGTCGTTTGAAAAGCTCCGCCTACGGAGTTTTGTCCTGTCGTTGGCTTCAAGATCGTCGCCGAAGCCGTCGTCATCCGGATGGGATTGACCACAGCCGGATCGCCGCCGTTGGTGTTCGTCGCCGTCACCGTAATCGTGGAAGTAGCCGAGGAGTTATGAACAGCTCCCGCCGCCGCAGTGATGCCAATGGTTGGCAGTCCGATACTCTGACCCCCTACCGCATTGGCAGGCGCACCACCACCAAACGTCGCAGCCGCCGGGTTGGTCGATCCGCTGGCGGACGTACTCATGTTGATCGGGAAATTGCCTCCGACGTTGGCCGACAAAAGGGCAGGTCCTCCCGTCGTGCCGAACAAGACTTGGAAACTTTGTTCAGCCACGGCCGCAACGGAAAGTTCGGGTGCAGTCGTCGTGAAGACGGCCGAACCCGGCGTCGCAAAAAACGGTCCGTCGTTTCGGACGTGCCGATAGGCATTTTGGGCATCCGCGACCGGGTCATCAGCGGCAGCGGACTCGGTCGTCTTGGCCACATTCACAAACCTACGGGCATAACCGTTCGCAACACCGGGGTTCGGCTGCGTCGTCACATTTTCCGGAACTTGACACGTGTGCAAACTAAACGCACCGGCAGGAGGCAAAGATTCGCCCAGATCAATGCCGTTCCCATCCGGAGAGGGTTGGTCCAGCACGTCAAAATTCGCGTCATCGTTCCCCGCAAGGGCGTCATGCAAGCAAGGGGTATTCAAAAGCAGTGCGTCGCTCGGAAGATTGGGAAAAGCACCGGATGCGCAACTCCCAGCGTGTTGGTCATCGCACAACTGTACATATCCCGCCAGGTCACGATTCACCAGCAAATAAGCCCCCGAACCGTTCTGAATCACGCCGGAACTGGCTTCAGCGGGCAAGTCAATTAAATTCTCTGCCGTCGGAACCGAAAAGTTCGTCGTGCCGGTGAAGTGACTTCCGTTGATCGCCACAAAAACGTAAGTTCCGCCGGTAGATGTGATTCCTCCGTTGATCATCGCCACGCGCGTACCCGGAGTGCCGACCAATCCCGTAGGGGGATTCCCAACATAGTCGACCCATCCCAACACCACGACGCCGCTGGAAGGTCGCGCTACCGCGCCGGCCGTAGTCCCGTTACTCGCGTCCAAGTCAAAAGTCGGAAGGTCGAATCGATAATTGACCAAATTGACCCCGGAACTATCGGTATCTCCTTCAATCTCGTAGAACGTCAGGCGAAGAGCGTCTTTGAATGGAATGAGCGCCGGACTCAACGACGCCGAAGGGGGAAGGTAAATTTCGATGTACTCTTGGTTCGTGCTGAGCGGATCGCGCCCCACAGGCCCATCGTTCAACCCAATCGGATCCGTAAAAACTTCTGTGATGACGGGGTGATCGGGGATTTGCGCCACGCCCACTTGGCCGTGCATTTGCACCAAGAGTGCAGCTGCAAAAGCGACCTGAAAACGCCCTCCATTCCAACTCATTGATAGCTACCCCTTGATGAAGGTTTACTGAAGTTCTTAACCAGCTTGGGACAATCCTATCTAGCGAAAAAAGGAGTCATCTCCTAACTCCCATGACTCCCATGACTCCCTTGGCAATGAGATTAGCAACGGATGTGCCAAACTACCGCAATATTATCAAATTAAGTGAAATGCGCTTTCCGCTACCAAGCTATGTAAGCATAGGAAGTTTGGGCATATGGGGATAATTGCCGTTATATGCCTATATTCACAGGAGAGACGCCAGACATTCTCCCATGCGAATAAACTCGTCCCTAGATTTTTCTCATTGCGAGTAAACTCGCAGCTTTGCATCAGAAATCGATGAAGATTCACCGCAAACGAGACCAGTTCTGTCCAAAATAGATAATTTTAAAGCGCAGGTTTAAATAAATGATTTGGTACGTCGTATGCCATTCAACCACCATTATGTTGAACATTCGAACAGCGGAAAGGAATCGCTTGGTTCCAAACAGGATACGGACGGTGGAAATGAATGAGGCCAATCCACACCGAGTTTTCGCATACTGCCATGACAGTGTCGGAATAGGTCATTTATCAAGAACACTGGCCATTTCCGAGCGAATAACACAAAACTTCCCTGCTTCGACGTTTCTGATTGTAACCGGAACTCCCTATGCCGCGTTGTTCGACCAACAGCCTCGAGTGGACTACATCAAATTGCCCGCTTTGGCGAAGGGCGAAGACCGGAAATACTGCGGCAAGTATTTGAATGTTTCGCCGGAAGAAGTAGTGACCTGCCGCGAAGCACTCATCAAGAGCACGGTTGAACATTTTCATCCCGATACGATTCTGATTGACAAGGCTCCCCTGGGAGTTTGCCGTGAGCTGGTCGAATCGATTCGCTGGGCCCGATTGCATCGCCCCAACACGAGAATCATTTTTGGTATGCGCGACATCGAGGATTCGCCGGAAGCAACCATCGCCCAATGGGGTCGAGCCGAAGTCTCCACGATGTTGGAGGAATGTTTCGACGAGGTCTGGGTATACGGGATGGAAGACCTTTTCGATGTGGTCAAGGAATACAAGCTTTCGTCCACCGTTGCCGCGAAAACCAGATACATGGGATACGTGAGTCGAAAGGTCTGCAACCATCGTCCAAAAGCGGAAAAACAAGACCCGACGGTATTGGTTACCGTGGGCGGAGGAACTGACGGAGAGTTCGTTCTCCGTTGTTACCTGAGTGAAGCGGCAAAGCGCGTTCGGGCACTGGGGGGCCGGTCCGTGATCGTCGGCGGACCGGACTTGCCGAAAAGCGTAGGGCGTGCGTTGAAGGAGCAGGCGTCAACCGTGGACGGCGTGACGTGGATTGACTTTGAGCCCTGCGTCGGTTGCCGGATTCGCGAATCTTCATTGGTGGTCACGATGGGCGGGTACAACACGCTTTGCACGATCGCGCAGCATCAAAAACGGGCCATCGTCGTTCCGCGGATTTACCCACGAATGGAGCAAGCGATTCGAGCTCGCCTTTGGGAAAAGCGAGGGGCCGTATCGGTCGTCGACCCCACGACCATGTCGCCTTCTTCTGTTCTCGCGGATCGGGTTTGCGAGATGCTGGCCGAAGGCGACGCGCCGACGAACCCCCGACTCAACCTTCAAGGTTTGGACCAAGTTACGGCGCGGTTCGCTCACTTTCTTGGGGAGGGAGTTTCTCGTGCGACTGCTGTACGTGTGTAGCGATTTCGGGGTTTCTCCGGACGGCACCAAAGGTGCGTCCATTCACCTGCGATCCATCTGCGACGCTCTCGGCGATTTAGGACACGATGTTCAACTTCTCAGCGCCAGGCGCTTCACGGAATACCGACGATTCGGTAGCGATTACTTGGCCACCGAAGGGCGCGTCCTTGTTGAAGATGTTGGGCGAATGGTGCAACGGTGGCTTGCCCAACATGAACTGCGCAGTTCGCTATCCGGTGAAATTCGCTCGGTTCTTTTCAATGCGTGGGCGTTGGAGCACGTGCCGGCGCGGTTATCTGAAAACCCGCCCGACGCGATCATCGAGCGATTGTCGTTGTTCGGTCATGTTGGATTGGACCTCGCAACGGCGTTGCACGTTCCGTTGGTGTTGGAGGTCAATGCTCCGATTACCCGAGAAGCCACCGACTATCGCTCGTTACAAATGAAATCCCTGGCGGCGGAAATTGAACAAAGGGTTTTGCAAGGGGCGGACGAGATCATCGTGGTGTCGACGGAATTGGCGGATGAATTGTCGAACAGGGGCGTTTCCCGAAGGAAGATTCATGTGGTGCCAAACGGCGTTCATGTTCAGGACTTTGATGGCCTTCCCAACCGCGAAATCTGTCGGGAGCGACTAGGATTTGGCGATGAATTTGTCGTCGGGTTTGTGGGAAGTCTCAAGACTTGGCACGGCGTGGATATGCTGGTGTCGGCGTTTGAGAAGGTACTGCGAAATGATCCGTCGGCCCGATTGGTGGTCGTCGGCTCGGGACCGGCGGCGGCCGCACTGGAAGATCAAGTGGAGCGACTCGGACTGGAAGAATCCGTTCGATTCACCGGGGCCGTGGATCATCGAGAAGTCCCGGCGATGATCCGGGCAATGGATGTGGCCGTCGCCCCGTTTAAGAACGTGGACGGATTCTATTTTTCACCGATCAAACTATTCGAGTACATGGCCGCCGGAGTGTGCGTGGTGGCTTCACGACTTGGGCAGATTGCGGAAGTGATTGAGGATGGTTTGGATGGTCTTCTTTGCCGGCCGGATGATGTTGAAGCGTTGGCGGAGCGGATAGAAGAAGCGCGACGGTCCAAGGTGTTGCGTGAGCAACTCGGAGCGCGCGCCGCCCAGAAGGTTCGAGATCATTACACCTGGTCGCGGGCCGCGAAGACCACGTCGGAAGTTGTTTCCGTCGCTATCGATCGAAAAAAGTCGATGGCTCAAACCAGCCCTCATCGAGGGATCGCGTGCGTAGCCGATGGAGTCTTGTCATGACGGGTGGATCGGTGGAAGGTTCAAGCAAGAAGCAGAACAATCCTCGGATCGGTTATTTGCTTCGCATGTATCCGCGATTCAGTCAAACGTTTGTGGTCAATGAGATTTTGGAGGTTGAACGGCAGGGCGTCGACTTGTGCATCGCGTCGATGCGCAAACCGGATGAAGGAATGTTCCATGAATCCATAGCGCGGGTGAAAGCGCGGGCGTATTACCTGCCGGAAACGGTTGTGGGCGAGGGAGCGGGGCATCTGAAAGCGCATTGGGGGTTGCTCCGCTCCGCGCCCGCAAAATATTTGCGGACCCTGGGGTCCGTCGTGACCCGCAAGAGCATCGGACGTTTGGAATGGTTGCAAGCCGCTCACTTGTTGCGTTGGGCCAAAAAACATCGTGTTGAACACGTGCACGTACATTTCGGAACGGAAGAGGCGACGCTGGCTTTGTTGGCTTCGCGCTTGGGCGGCTTGTCTTATAGTCTAACCTTGCATGCCTTTGACATATTTCGGGATAATGTGGATCGGCGATTGTTGGCCGAGAAAATAAATGGGTCGCGTTTTGCCGTGACGGTATGTGAATCCAACCGTAGATTTCTGGTCGAGTCGGTTCCCGGGGTGAACCCTGAAAAAGTTCGAGTGAATTATAACGGTATCGATTTGGCGTGGTTCAAGGCGAGCGAGGAACCCCGTGAACCGATGTCGATTTTTACCGTCGGTCGGTTTATCGAGAAAAAGGGTTTCTTGCACCTCATCCAAGCCGTCGGGCATCTGCGGAATGAAGGGGTTTCGGTAACCTGCCGGTTAGCTGGTGAAGGCAGGGAGAAGGAGCAACTGGTCAGCGAAGTCAAACGGTTGGACCTCAAAAAGCAAGTGCAATTCCTCGGTCCGCTGCCACAGTCGGTCGTTGGTGAATGGATGCGGCGGTCTGCGTGTTTCGCGTTGCCCTGTATTCAGGCCAAGGATGGTAACGTGGATGCACTTCCCACTGTGTTGTTGGAATCCCTGGCGTGCGGTTGTCCGAGCGTGAGTACGCGGTTGAGCGGCGTGCCCGAAATCATCGCCGATGGCGAAAGTGGATTGCTGGTGGAACCTGGAGATTCGAAGGCGCTGGCCGCGGCGATCCGGCGCGTGCTGTTGGAACCGGAATTGGCCGCCCGATTGAGTCGACAAGGTCGGCAACGCGCGGAAGAACGATTCGACGTCACGCGCAACGTCGGTGTTTTTCGAGGTTGGTTGATGGATGTCTTGGGAACGCCTTCTGGGCGGGCTAAGCATCCGGTTCAGTCAAATGAATCGGCGACTTCCGAACAGGTTGCGACATTGGTGAGTGCGGCGTGAAACGAAAGTGGACCGTCAAAACGCGTCGCGGAAAACTGGACCTTGGCCAAGCCGGCAAGGTCTGGTCTCGTTTTGCGCGATATTTGAACCCGCATGGATGGACGTTGTTCGGAGCATTCGCCGCGACCATCGGGGCGATGTTGGCGCAACTGGCCGCTCCTTGGCCGATCAAAGTCATTTTTGACTATGTTCTGACAGACCCAAGCAGTCGGGTGAATACGCCGTGGATCATCGACGAATTGCTTCGAGTTTCGTCGGGCGCGATCGGTTTATTGGCCTGGGTGTGCGGCTTCATTTTGACCGTGGCGGTGGCTGACGCTTTGTTCTCTCATATTCGAGATGTGAATCTAGCGACAGTGGGAACCAAGGTCGTAGGAAAGATTCGCCGAGACTTATTCGCCCATTTGCAGACGCTGCCTCCCACGGTTTTTGAGAAGCGCGGGTCCGGGGACCTGTTGATGCGACTGACCGGAGACGTGCAGATGCTCCGACAGATGCTGGTCAACGCGGTGATGATGCTGGGGCAAAACGTGCTGGTGGTCACGGCCACGGTAGCTGTTTTGGTCTGGATCAATCCGGTGTTGGCGCTGATCGGGCTTGGAACGTTGCCAATTACGTTGTGGTTTGGGTGGCGCATTTCTCGGCAGATTCGCAAAGCCACGGAGGAACAACGCGAGAAGGAAAGCGTCGTCGCCAATATTGCCCATGATGTTCTCGGGGCGATGTCCATCATTCAAGCGTTCAATCGCGAAGCCGTCGAACAGAAACGATTCTCGCGTCAAGATCGCAGTTCCACGCGGGCCGGGGTGAAGACGACGCGGTTGGAGTCCAAGTTGTACCGCGTGATCGCCATCGCCTCGGCGCTAGCGACCTGCGCGATTGTGTATCTCGGCGTTCGAAACGTGATGTCGGATCGAATGACGGCGGGTGACCTGCTGGTGTTTTTGACCTACCTGCGAAGTCTGAGCAAGCCGATGCGCCAGCTTGGGAAGATCACGCCGATGTTGGCGAAATCGACGACCTGTGGGCAGAGAATCCTGGAAGTGTTTTCGTGGCAGCCGGAAATTCGCGTGGCGGACGGTGCGGTGACACTTGATGGCATTCAAGGGACTGTACAATTCGAGGACGTGTCGTTTTCGTATTCTCCACACGCAACGGCGTTGGAGAATGTGTCGTTCCGCGTGGAACCGGGTGAGCGGGTGGCGATCGTCGGCCATACCGGCGCCGGGAAAAGCACTTTGGCGAAGCTCTTGCTTCGGTTCTACGATCCGCAAAGTGGCTCAGTACGAATTGACGGAACCGATATTCGCAACGTGACCATGAATTCCTTGCGGCGGCAGATCGGTTGGGCCCATCAAGATGCCGTGCTGTTTGGCATGACCATCTCAGAGAATATCGCCTTGGGCAATCCCGACGCGAGCGAAGACGACATTCGGACAGTGGCACAACTGGTGGCCGCCGATGAATTCATCGAGGCCCTTCCACGCGGATACCAGACCGTGTTGGGCCAAAAAGGACAAACGCTTTCCGGCGGACAGCGACAGCGGATCGCTTTGGCCCGCGCCCTTCTGCATCAACCCAAGGTTCTCCTGCTCGATGAGCCGGCTACGGGATTGGATGCCGTCACTCGTCAGCAGGTGGAAGAGGCCTGGATGTCGTCCGCGAATTCGGTGACAACCCTTGTCATTTGCCATCGCTTGCGGGCGATGGATCGGTTTGATCGCATCATCGTCTTGCGCGAAGGAAAAGTCTGCGAAATGGGGACGCACCGCGAGTTGCTGAATCGCAACGGCGAATATGCGACCATGGTTCGGGCGGGCGGCGGGTTGGAACGCTCTTCTCCCTCGACGGAGCAGTTGGCATGTTGACGACGGCCATGAATGTTCCCAACGAAACGGTGATCGGCGCTTTGACGCCGCTGGTCGATGCGGAGCTTGTTCTTCAGGCGTGTCGCGGTCAACTCACTCGGGTGAAGGAAGACGTTCGCTCCTCTTGGAGATCGGCTCGGCTGATCGAAGCTCTCTATCATCCCAAGCGATATGTTCGCGTGGTGTACGCCCTGATGGATGATCCGGCAACACCGGCCAGTCGCCTGTGGCCGGAGGGGCAGTTGGTGTATTTCCACGCCCCGGTTCGTAGGCCGATGTCACGACGTGGCACAGTGTTGGAATTAGATGGCCAAAGCGTCGAGGCCTATGCCTTTCCGCAGGATCGTCGGCTACGCGGGCTGCGGACATTTGCACGCCGGGATCGATGCGCGGCGACTTGGCAAAAGTGGTCGGCGTGCGGCGGCAACGGTCTGAATTTGAACCCGGGTTCTTTACAGCGTCTTCTCGTGCGTTATGTCCCGGAACAAAAATGGATTGTTCGCCTTCGCGGAGAGTGGGGAAGTGAGGACGCGGGCGACGTGGAGATCCGCAGAATCGCCGTTCGGGCCTGCCGACCGTCCTTGTGCACGATGCTCACTAGGAGACATTCGGCCCTGGAATCGCAGCGTGGCGGATCGACCGGATTTCGCGTGCCGAAGGTTGTCGGCGCGGAAGTGGAACAAGGCCTATTGGCCGTAGAGTGGATTCGCGGGGAGACGCTTTTGGAAACGCTCCGGCGAGAGAATCCGTCGGACGTGATGAAGGAAGTGGCCCAACGATTGGCCACTTGGCATTCCACAAAAGTGAATGGATTGCCTACGCTGACGCCGGCCCACCAGCTCACCCGCGCTCGACATGCGGCGGAGGATCTTGCCGCGGCGTATCCATCGCAGACCGGCAACCTTCAACTCGCGGTGGAGCGGCTTTCCACTCTCTTGCAGGGGCTCGACGATTCGCCTCGATCGACGCTACACAACGACTTTCATTGGAATCAGTTGTCGATCAAGAAAGATCGGTTCGTAATTCTTGACTTGGATCGCATGGCCGAGGGGGATCCCACGATCGACGTCGCCACCTTGGCGAGTCAGCTTCAAATGTTGGGCGTTCGAGAGGAATACGGCGTGCGCCCGGCGAAGGCGGAGATTTGGCGCAGTGCGTGGTTGGAGGCTTGGGCTTCCGTGCACGGTCAACCCGTCGATCTGCTTGGGCTGAATTTGTATTCCGCGATTGCCCGATTGGACTTGGCCCGAGGCATGTTGCGACATCTCAGACCCGGTTGGCAAGCGCTCGTATCGGATAGTTTGCGGTTCGTTGAATCCGACTTACGACAGGCGGAATCAGGAGGTCGAAGATCATGATGAATGTACCAAAGACGCGGGAACGAATCCGGCCTAATCGTGCGTTTACCCTGCTGGAGCTGCTGGTGGTCATTTCGATCATCAGCATCATGATGGCCATCCTATTGCCGTCTTTGAGTCGAGTCCGCCAGCAAGCCAAGGAAACGCAATGCCGAAATAACTTGCGCTCCATGATGTTTTCCCAAACGACGTACATCAATGAATACGAACGATTTCCCGACTTGAACAACGATGAGGACGACGGAGCTTGGCAGTACAATTATCTGATTTACGACGGGCGGGACTTTGACGCTAATTTCGGACCGTTGGTCAGCGACGAAAAATATCTTGATGACATTCAAGTGTTGTACTGCCCCGTTCAAATGGACCCGTATAACAGCTTGGCGACACCGCAAAATCCATGGCCGGTCGTTTCGCTGTTGGATACCCGTGCTGGATACTCTCGGCGATTTCACTTGAGCGGAAAAAGCCTCTCCGACTTTCAGGGAAACCCTGCGGTATTCGCCGATGCGCTGCATCTTCCCAAAGTGGTTCAATCGGGTCACGTGACCGGCGTCAACGCGGTTTACCTCGACGGCCATGTCCGGTGGGTCAAGGATCAAGAGTTGTTGACCAAAAACGATTTGGGCCGACCGTTTTCACGGGATGATAACTCCGTCATGGAGGATATTTGGGACTTTCTGAATCGGGGAAGATGATGAGCGGTACGATCACGGCCATGTTGGCCAACAAGAGCACGGCGATTCTCGGTGGAACGCTGGTTATTCTAAGCGCCGGAAGTCTCCTTGTGGCTTTTGGCAGAGGACCAAAGTCGAATTCTGTCGAAGAGTCCCAGAAAGCCTTACATGCCGACGTGAAACGGGTGGTCAGCGGGCACAAGATCAAGCTCGACACGGATAATCCGGATGATGAATATCTTGTTTATTCGGGAATTCGATCGCCGTATCCGCATGAACCATTATACGAAGCAGCCAAAAAACGAAACGCAGAGTTGGTCGAGGGGAAACGAGTCCGACTACGAGCCGATGATTCTGAACGAGACAGTGAGGGGCGGCGATCTTGTTACGTTTTCGCGGGCGAATCGTTTGTCAATGAGACCTTGGTTCGAGAGGGGCTTGCTTATGTCAGGTTGACGCCGGAGACCACTCGGTTCCAAAACCGGTTGCTCACCGCGCAAGCGGAAGCCCGAAAACATGCTCGTGGAATATGGAAGGGCATCTCCGGTTCGAAAGAGGCTTCCTATTCGGGAGACTCAAAATATGGAACATTTCATCGACCTTCTTGCGAGGATTCCGCCAAGATCAAACCCGACCGATGGGTGGCGATCAAGACTCGCAATCAAGCGTTCGATGCGGGCTTTGCTCCGTGTACGAAGTGTAACCCGTGATGGATTTCGTGACAGGCTCCGTGTGCAATCTGGAATCGTCCTTTGCGTCCGTGGAAACCGTTTTCCCAACCACGGCGTCGATCACGAATTGGCTGCGTGAACAAGCGGTTTGGCCGGTCGGATGCGTTCTCGAAAGCACGCGACTGAATCGCCTATGGGTCGGTCGAGATGGGCGATTCACGTTTGAATTGACCCTTGCACTCTCCGTCGAAGGGCGAACCGAGGTGTACCCGTTGCAGGGCGGGTTCGGACGATCGCCCGACGAAGCGACACCGTCGACGGTTGCGAGATTTTCATCAATCGGATTGTTGGGATTACGAATCGAAAACCCATCGCTACAACTATGGTGCCTCTCGCCCGACCGCGACTCGGAACTTCCGTTGATCGAGAGGCTCTGTGCAAATCAGGATGAGAACCAGTGGCTTCTTGATACAAAAGCGGGGAACGTTCTTGGTTTGAACGGAATTCATTCCGATTCTCCCTGGCCCATTCGAGTGACCGTGGCCAGCTATCGAATCGGGAAGCGATGCGCCCTTCGATTTCGAAGAAAGGACCAGGCGGACCGTCCCGGAGTCTTCATCAAAGTCTTTCGTCGATTTCCTACGGCGGAACAACGGTTGGTCGTGAATTCCCTGGCTCGCCAACTTCCTGATGCGTCTCAAGGGTTTCTTCGCGTTCCAGAAATTCTTGACGTTTGGGAGCGGGAAAAAGCCTTGGTGTTTCGCGAGGTGGCGACTTCCGCCTCTCCGCTTGGACACTCGTCTGACGATGCGCACTTGGCGGGCGAAACTTTGGCGATCCTCCATTCGATCCCTCTCGACCCCGCGGCCCGGTCTCATTCTCCGGTGGACGAGTGGCATACGGTGGCACGCTGGATTCGAGGACTTTCCTTTGTTCAGGCCGATCCCAAGTTACAAGAATCTTTTGCGGAGTTGCTTCAACAGTTGAAGCAACGGGCATCCCTCATAAGCGGCGACGCCTATATCACCGTGCATCGAGATTATTACGCCTCGCAACTCTTGCGTCAGGACTCTACGATTTGGATGGTTGATTTTGATACGCTCGGATGTGGACACCCGGAGGTGGATATGGCCACGTTCATGGCCCACTTGGTCTTGGACGAATGTCGCGCGGGAAATCCGTGTGACTCTCTAAAATCGGCGGGCTTTTTTGTACGGAGCTATCTCAGTCGAGGAGGAAATTTCGACTGGTCACGCATGCAATTCTACTTCGCCTGCGCCCTGTGCCGCCTGGGTGCGATTCATTTGGCCCGAGGATTGCAAGAAAATATCGTGAAGAAACTGTGGATGATGGCGAAAGGACTCTTGCAAGATGAACAATCGATCAAAGATGCGGTTTCTATTTAAGGATCGCTCTTGATCGGCGAAGTGACAGGTGAGGTCATCACGCAATGGCCAAGGGCATTTTACTTATCGTCATCGATTGTCTGCGCGCGGACCACGTGTCACGCTACGGATACGATCACCCAACGACTCCGACCCTTGACGAATTGGCCAGCCGAGGCACCCTTTGGACCAGGGCACACAGCGTCTCCTCCTGGACCAAACCCGCGGTCACCTCGTTGCTGACCGGTCTTTATCCGCGAGAGCACGGCGCCTATCAAGGGATCAAACGCAGCAAAGGGCGGTCGTGGGCCACGACGGATGTGCTGGTCACCGCCCAGCCTACGTTGGCCGAATCATTGACCGCAGCCGGGTGGCGCTGCGGCGCTTTTCTAAACAATGCCCAACTGGATGAGTTCACTCGCCTCAACCGTGGTTTCGAACGATACACGTCCGACGCCGGCCAAGCCGATCGGCTTTTTGGAATTTTCGAGGAGTGGCTTCGCGCAAAACCAGGGAACCCGTGGTTCGCCTATTTGCATCTTTTGGAAGCACATTGGCCTTATAAACCAAGACGACGACACGTCGCCCTTTTCGGCGGTAATCGGGATACCAATCGGTTCCGTGAATTCAGCGCCCGCGATTTTGGCCGTTTGCGACACTCGGTGCATCAAGGTGAAAAAAACCTGACGGACAACGACAGGGAAGAACTGATTCAAATGTATGATGGCGCGGTTCGGCGGCTTGATGGAAAACTGCGCACGTTGCTAAAGACGCTTCG
>JBBTCX010000300.1:0-13471 GCA_038043045.1 Planctomycetota bacterium
TGTTCAAGAAGCGCGTGGTCGACGGTCGCAAGTCCAAACTCACCAAACCCATCGATGAGGTCGCCGGCGGACGTGTTTTCTCCGGCGGACAAGCTCTTGAACTAGGTCTTGTTGATCAAATCGGCGGATTGGATGACGCCATCAAATATGCGGCGGGCAAAGCAGGTCAGCCTGATTACGACATACGCGTGATTCCCGAACCCCCGACGATCTTCGAATTGTTGATGAAACAGGTTCACCCCGATGAATACAGCAGGCTGGAGGCGCGTTCCATGGCAAAGGGAGGCGACCTATCCGGAATCGCTTCTGTTTTGTTCGAACTGTCCGCACTCGATCCGGCTCGGGTACGAACCGTCTTGCAGGCGATTCGTGGGTTGGGAATCTTGCAACAAGAGCGTGCCGCGGTATGGATGGCCCACCCTTCAGTGGGGCCCTGAGGAAAGCTCCGATCAATCCGCCGGTTGTGGGGGGGAATCATCACGAGGCGATGAACCATCGATTTCAATATCATCCAGGCCAAGGTCCAACCAGCCCTTTTGAAGGATGATGATGCGAAAGGCAACGGTTCCTGACGCGAATTGGGCCTTCATGTCAATGGGGATGATTGTCCCGCGCTCAGAGCTTTTGGACGCTGCCGGCACGGGATCGCCGACCATGTTCTGAAATTTCCCATGTTTGGCTTGAACGGCTTTGAACCAAACTCCTAACCGCTCCGAAGATACCTTCTCTCGAAAGTCGTCGGACATTTGTTCTTGAGCCAAGTCGTAAAACCGGACGATCGAAGCTTCGTCCCCCTGCAGCGCTTCCGCAAAAGACACACTTGTGGCCACGAAACGGCCAAAGACGATCAGGGAGAGACCGATAACCACCGCGGCGGCTCCCGTGACCAAGGCGATTGGAATGGACGCAATCGCCAGTCCCATTCCGCGCCGTTTGCCGCCTTTTGTGGCTACAATTCCAAAGACCCCAAGCACGAGCGCAATCGGGGCGGTGATTCCCAAGCACCCCAGCACTGCCAACACAAAAGCGGCAATGGCCGTCCCGCTCCAGCGTTTTTGGGCATCAGGCACAAAAGATTGATCTTGACCGTACGACTGCCAGGAAGGCGGTGGAGGCGGCATCTGAGTCATCGTTCTAAATCCGGGGCGGTGCACGCATTCAATACAAAAAACGTAGCAACCACAAACGCAGGGATCATCCCACGGCGTTTCGTATCAACCGAGCTTTCGCGCACATTCGAGGATCGCCTCATAATTGGGCTGGTTCCCGACTTCGGGAACATACTCTGCATATCGAACTACGCCCCCGGCATCCACCACGAATACCGCTCGGCATTCTATTCGCAATTCCGGAATCAACGTGCCATACGCGCGGCCAAAGGAGACATCGGTGTGATCACTAAGAGTCTTCAGGCGCTCTTTGTTGATTCCCTCCGCGCCGCAAAACCGGGCCTGGGCCATGGGAAGATCGCAGCTAATCGTGAAGAAGTCCACACTCGCCAGCTTGGCCGCTTCTTCGTTGAACCGCTTGGTTTGAAGGGCGCATACCGACGTATCTAAAGATGGAACGACGCTCAGGATCCGCGGTCGGCCATGGGTATCGCTGATGCGTAACGAATCCACCAGACTGGATTTAAGCACGGCGTCCGGAGCTTTGTCGCCGGGTTTCAATTCCGGTCCCTGTAATGCCAACGGTCTTCCTTTTAACGTACACGTTCGAACCATGAGCGCTCTCCTTTCATCCAAGCATCGCTTGTCTACCCGAGTTGCCGGAATCTTCCCTTGGATTCGAGCCGTTTTCCTCATCGGGCGACACGAAATATAAGAGACGATCCGCGTCGCGTCAACTTGAAACGGGTGTCACCGATAGGTGATAGATCAATCAAGAAACGTAGGGTTTCAAAGCAAATGAGACGGTTGACTCATTGAAAAAAAAGACGCCCCATCCCTGTTTCGGCAGGGATGAGGCGTCGATTGCTTCAACTGTCGACCGGCTAATTGTTATTGCACCCCTCAAAATGTGCGACCGGCAAGCCGCTGGGGACAGTGGCCGGCACCATCGAACAGAAATCCAGCACGCGTTCGTCCAATAGGGCCTCGGAAACGAAAGCAACGAGGTCCTTGACTTCCTTGTTGGTCAAGTCGATCGGAGCGGCCAGCAAGGGGTCAATACCGGCGGCCAGCACCGGGGCGATCGGACCAACCGAGAGGTCCGGTGGCAAGCGATTTGCGTGCGGATTGTAATGGGTCGCGGAGTGTAGAACATCGAGGTGGTGATCGATCGCGCTTCGAATCGACTTAAACGCGCCGTTATGGAAGAACCTCGGAGCGACGGCGAGATTTCGCAAGGGGGCCGTGCGGAACATGTATCGCAGGGAAGGATTACCGGTGGTTTGTTCAACGCCGAAGTCTTCATTTTCACCGGGGCCGTCGAAGATGACGTTGCCGGTCCCGACGCCGAACTCAGGAAATACTTGTGGGCCGCCGATGCGACGCAACTGAAAGTCACTGAACATTTCATTCGATTGTCCTGCCACGGCATGGCACGCTACGCAGCCTCCGACGCCGAAGAAGACCAAGGCGCCTTGTTTCTGCTTTTTGGTCATCGCGTTGTTGAATCCGCGCGCGAAACGATCGAGGGGGGCGTCGGCGCCGGGGAGGGACATTTGGAATTCGGCGAGGGCTTCGCGGCGCATGTCAATGGTGATGGCACCCGGCGGCAGCGGAACACCGCCGTTGAATGCGTTACCGAATAGATTGAGGTATTCAGGGATGGCGTTGAGCCGTGCGTTTACCGCGTCTTGAATCGGAAAGTTGTGGAACCCCGTGCCGTCGGGCGCCGGAAGGGCTTGGCCTTCGCCGTCGTCGAATTGCTGATGGCGCGGGCCTGTGGGACCAGGGTTTGCGGTGATTCCGGTGAACCCCGCCATTTCCACAAGTTCGGTGGAGGGCAAGGACCCTTGGGCTTGAAGCAACGTTTGCGTGGTGTTGATGATGGCCTCGGGCGGCGGAAATTGAAAACCCATGGAATTGTCGAAAGGATCGCCGGAGAGGGCCACAAATCGGGCGGTCCACATCAAAGCGGGGTAGAATTCGGTATTGACGGCAAACGGTGAGCGGCGTTGGTTTCGCGGACCGCTTCGGGTTGGACCAACGACGCCGTTGTTGTCCACGCCGATCGCCATCGGTTGGGAATCTCCGAATCCAAATGCCGGAGAGTGGCACCCGGCGCAGGAGTTGTCATTGTGCAGGCCGAGAATGTTGTCGAAAAACAAAAGGCGGCCAAGCTCCACTCTATTCGGATCGATGGGGCGTCCGAGTCTGGCTTCCAAAGATGCTTCAACGGTTCCGGTGAAGCCCGCATTGTTAAGAATCTGATGGAGTTGTTGATTAAGCTGTTGGTCTGTTGCCGCGTAGGTGATTTGGTTTGTCGCAACTCCCCCAATCACCAGAGTCCATGCCACGAGAATTTTCGATCTTTGCTGCATCCATGAACGTGTCATTGTGTGTCCTCCCTCAATTTTTTAGATACCTGTTTTTGACTGAACGAAAACACCACCCCCCGGCTGGACCGCCAGAGTACCAATTGGGAATTACAAATCAAGTGAAATCTCTTATTTTTTGACAGGCGTACGGCCCCAGGCGTATACTTTGTTCGTTTTCCGAACTTTGTTTTGTGACTGTGAGTTACATAACGAGATGAGAATCCATTTTAAGGGCATCCAAAAGCCCGGCGAGCCGCGGGCTTTAGCCCGCGCGGCCTCTCGGAATTCCGGTTTTAGCGCGCATTCTAAGGAGAAGGCAATCCAAACATGGACATGATCGTGGTGATGAAGGCGAGTGCGGGGCCGGAGGCGGTGCAGTTGGTGATGGACCGCGTTCGGGAGTTGGGGTTGACGCCGCATTTATCGCGGGGGGAATTTCGCACGATCGTGGGGGCGATCGGGCAACGCAATTCGGAGAATCAACAGCAGCTCGAGCAGTTGCCGGGTGTGGATGAGGTTCTGGCGGTCAGTCAGCCGTACAAGTTGGCGTCACGGGAGTTCCATGAGGCCGACACGATTTTGGATATCAAGGGGATTCGCGTCGGCGGCCCGCACGTCAACATCATCGCGGGGCCTTGTGCGATTGAAAGCAAGGAGGTTTTGTTTGCGGTAGGGAAGGCGGTGAAGGAGGCCGGCGCGTCGATTTTGCGCGGCGGGGCGTTTAAACCGCGAACATCGCCGTATTCTTTTAGTGGAAAGGGCAAGGAAGGGTTGGTGCTTCTGAAGGCGGCGGGTGAGGAATTGGGAATGCCCACGATCACGGAAGTCGTCGATCCGCGAGACGTGCCGGTGGTGTATGAGTACGCGGATATTTTTCAGATCGGCGCGCGGAACATGCAGAATTTTAATCTGCTGTTGGAGGTGGGCCGGACGGATAAGCCGGTGTTTATAAAGAGGGGGATGGCCGCTTCGATTACAGAGTTGTTGATGTCGGCGGAATATGTGCTGAGTCAAGGCAATCATCGGGTGATGTTGTGCGAGCGGGGCATTCGCACATTTTGCGAAGAGACGCGGTTCACGCTGGATGTCTCGGCGGTTCCGGTGATTCAGGAACGGTCGCATTTGCCGGTATTTGTTGATCCATCTCATGCGGCCGGGAAACGGGATTTGGTACCGCCGCTGGCGCTGGCGGGAATTGCGGCCGGTGCGGCGGGGGCGATTGTCGAAGTGCATAGTTGTCCCGAGCGGGCGTTGTGCGATGGGCCTCAAGCCGTGTTGCCGAAAAATTTTGTTCGAATGATGGAACAGTTGCGGCAGATCGCGGAGATCGTGGGACATCGTGTGACACTGTGGGGACGTGAAGATGGGCAACCCAGGCGAGCGACAGCGGGAGGCTGGGCTACCTAGAGCCAAACAAAGGCACTTCCAATTTAGGACTTCGTTGATATGATGATCCAATTGCCTTGCGGGGTGGGGATCATCCATGAAATCAATCACCTGTTTTCTATTCGTAGTTCTGACCATGGTTCCTGCCTATTCATTGGAGCCGCCGAAGGGCTGGACGGAACACCGCGCCCCTTATTCCAATCCGTCAGCGGCCTATCAATGGTTGAATGTATTGCTTGAGGCCAGCGGTCGCTCGGTCGACCGATTCGGCGCACGTCCCACCATTGTTTCTCGTGAAATGGCCATCGTCGTGACCGCAATGTATGACGCATGGGCGGCGTATGACGACAAAGCAGTTGGCACTCGGCTTCGAAGTACTTTGCGCAGACCGGTTGAAGAGCGGACGCTACAAAACAAGGAAATCGCCATTGCCTATGCCGCGTATCGCGCCTTGAAATATGTTTACCCTGAAGACGCGTCATGGATTGAGGAGCGAATGCGCGGTTTGGGGTATGATCCTCATGAAGGGACGACGGATCCTTCGAAGCCGCAGGGGGTGGGAAATGCAGCGGCTGCGGCCGTTATCGAGTTTCGGCGACATGACGGGGCCAACCAACATGGGGATGAGCCCGGGGCGGATGGCAACCCTTATTCCGACTACACGTTTTATGAACCTCGCAATCCTGTTGACAAGATCATCGAGCCTGATCGGTGGCAGCAGATTCCGTTTTCCGACGGAAAAGGCGGGATATATTATCCCGGATTCCTCACCCCGTATTGGTATCGGGTTAAACCGTTTCTTTTGGGGCGGAGCGATATGTTTCGCCCGGGGCCCTTTCCTAAAGTGGGGTCGTCACAACTAAAAAAAGAAATCGACGAATGCATCGCTTTTAACTCCGGTTTGACGCTTGAACAAAAAGCGATCGTCGAGTTCATGCGCGACGGCCCGCGTTCGACCGGGCAATCGGGTCATTGGTTGCAGTTCGCACAAGATGTTTCTCGTCGGGAGCGGTACAACCTGGATCAGGACGTCAAGCTGTTTTTCACCATCGGCAATACAGCCTTCGATTCGTTCATCGCATGCTGGGAAGCCAAACGGTTCTACGACAGCTCGCGGCCTTGGACGCTCATCCGGCATTGTTATCAGGGGCGGCAAATTCCTGGTTACAAAGGGGCTTGCCAGGGTGTCGGCGAAATCTCCGCGGAACAGTGGTTTCCTTATTCACCACCGACGTTCGTCACGCCGCCGTTTCCTGGTTATCCATCCGGCCACAGCACGCTGAGCGGCGCGTGTTCCAAGATATTAGAACAATTTACGCGTAGCGATCGTTTCGAGGCTTTCGAGCGTCATCGGGCTGGAAAATATACCGAGCAAGATTGCGACACTCGGCGAATGCAGGCGCGGGATGGCAAACCTTCCGACGATTCGCCGGATTCCGCGGAGGTGATCCTGTTGCTTCCGACGTTCACAGCCACCGCCGAAATGGCTGGCATTTCTCGTGTCATGGGAGGCTACCACATTCAGGCGGATAACGTCGAAGGCCTAAAACTGGGTCGCGCCATCGCCGATTACTCCTGGCCCAAGTACCGGAGCTACTTTGACGGTTCGGCGGCCATCGCGAAAGACTAGCGTAGTTATTCATGAACGACGCATCGTATCGATGCAGAGCTGCGCCCGTCAGGATGCGACTGGATCGCGGAAAAACCCGTACGTTCCCTCAAGGTTGCGGCTCGGAAAAGATGCAAGCATCGCGACGAACTTCACTAAGGGCATGGTGACGGACAGAGGGGATTGTTGGCAAAGGCTTCTAGAAACGCAACGACATCGTCCAGGTCCAGCACTCCGTTTCCGCCGCAAGGAAATATATCGGACTGCGAACACGATCCCGGTTGCAAAAACTCATTCAATAAACAAAGCAAATCGTCGAGATCGACAAGCCCGGTGAGGTCGAAATCGCCGAAAGGGGCAAAGATCGGTTGTCCATCACAAACACGATTGACGCAAGCATCATTCACCGTACAAAGATTTCCGTCGTCACAGGTAGCACCCTTGGAAACCGGCGAAAACGCGCAGAGATTGTTCACGCACTGATTCTGCGTGCACTCGTTGCTATCATCGCAATCCGCGTCGATGGTGCAAGCGATCGGCAACTCTGGATAAACAAACGACGAAACGGTCGTGGACAACCCGAGCGGATCGGTCACCGTCAACACGATCTCAAAGAAGAATTCTTCGCCCGGACCGCCGCCGTGCGGGCTGATCACCGTTTGGGTGGTGCAATTGGAGTCCGGCGGTTCGGGGTGAATATGTTCATCGTGATGTAACAGGGTTTGCCATTCACAAGTCAGTTCCCGATGACCATGCTCGGCGTCGGAAATATCGGCGGTCAGTGGAATCAGAATCGGCTCGGTCAGAAAGTAGGTGGCGCCATTCGGCGGATTGGTGATGGCCACATTCGGCGGGGTGTCGTTGACGTAGATCGCCAAACTGGCCGACGACGGCGCGCCCAATGAATCGGTGACAGTCAATGTCACGTCAAAGCGCGTCGGCGCGGTAAGCGGTACCGGCGGAACCGCGAGCACGCGCAATTCGCCCACGCTGATGAAATCGGCCGATCCGCCCGGTTGGCCGTATATTCGAATCGCATCCCCCGTGATCGGTGCAAACGCGTATTCATACGTCTCAAACGTGATTCCGTTATTTCCCGCGTAGGTTGGAATCGGATTCACATTGACGGTGTTCCACACCAGACCGCTGCGAACCTGCAGTTGCAGAGCGTCAAACCAGCCTCCGTCAAAAAAGTGCTTTCCTTCTTGGAACACCAGACCGGTGAACTGCCGAGGCTGCGGGAACGAATAGCCAATCCAATCCAAATTGCCTTGGCTTCCCCCATGATACGTGTCGTATTGTCGGCTGCTGTCTTGGTTGCCAACGGGCGGATAGTCGCCGTCGCGCATTACCTCGGGGTCCCAGTTCCCGCCGCCGATGGGGTTCGGCGGACTCAGCGAAAAAATCTGGCCAATGAACGTCCCTAGATTTGTAATGTCTTCGGTCGGATAGATATGAACCGGATTGGCCTCCACGCTGATCGGTGTTCCATCTCCGAAATTCCAAGCATGGCTTAAGGAAGCGGAGGTGCCATCCGGATCGGTGGATTCACTTCCCGTGAATTGAACACTCAGAGGAGCCGGCCCGTAAACCGGCATGCCCCTTGCAACCGCAACCGGAGGAACATTTTGAGCGTACAGAATTTTCCGAACCATGCAGCAACCGGCTTGGTCATATGCGATATAGTACAGTCCGTCATTCACCGGATCTGCGGCGATCGCTACTACGGAGCCGTTTCCCTCACCTGCAAAGTCGCGCACTTCGACGGGATTGTCATCGGCGTCAAAAACGAAATTGCGTATCCACCCGGCGCCGAAGTCGCCTTGAAAATACGTACCTTGGTACTCCACAGGGAAATTCGATCCGGTGTACCATGCACCGCCGGTGGACGAATTCCCCGGAAACCAAGGCCCCGGTACCGGCGAACCCGGATCATCCAAGTTGATGACATCCGCAATTGCTCCATTGAATATTCCGGTACGCGACGGACCGCCGTGACCCCAATCGATCGGCGGACGAGTGTGCTCGAAGCGATCGACCGTCACCGGAATCTGCTGGTTCGGATCGCATGGATTGGGGAACGAAAGAGGATTCAAAGTTTCTTGTACGATCAAATCGCGAAAGTAAAAGTATTGTTGATTACAGAATCCTTGTCCCGGTGGGGTTGTCCCGAACAACGGGTTCGGAGCGTCAAGGTTTGACACATTGATCCGGTAGTATCCCCAGAATTCCTTAAGGCCCTCAAACGCCGGCCAACCGAGATTGGCGCCCGGTCCTTTGGCCACGCTCAATTCTTCCCACGAATACCAGCCGACATCGCCAATATAGACTGAACCTGGATCGCCCAGCGCCGGATCACCCCTTCCGGTTCCTGGTCGAAGGGTGGTGCGAAACGGATTTCGCAAGCCCATCGCCCAAACGCGCGACCGGGCCGATCGTGGCTGCGCGGCGTTATAGAACGGGTTACTGGGAACACCGTCACCATTGGCCGGATTGATGCGAAGGATTTTCCCATTCAGCGAATCGACCAGTTGAGATCGATACGCCCCGACATCCTCCTTCGGCGACATGATTCCATCCGAAACGCACGTGCAACTGCTTCCGTTGCGACAACCACCTACGTCCAATCCCGAATAACTGGCCGCATCGCCGCAGGAAATCAGCAACGTCCCGTCTTCACCGAACACCAACGACCCGATCCCATGCGACTGATGACAGATCGGAAACCCCGTGCTGATCGATTCACCGATCAACGCCAACCGACTGTTGTAATCCACGGTTGAAAACCCGCTACCGGCAGTGGCTGTGTAGCGCGTCAATCGTGCGATCGTGTCGCGAAAATACCAGTCGGCTTGTGGGTCGTAGGAAGGAGTGCCAAAGAACGCCACATGGTGATAGTCCACGACATAGAGGAGATAGATATACCCGTTTAGATCAAAGTTAGGATCGAGCGAGAAACCCAGCATCCCGTAATCGCGCCAGTCGCCGACTTCTTCGCTGATGTCGATCAGTGGGGTGTTTGATTTCACGCCATTCTGCACAATCCACGCGCGTCCCGCCTTCTCCCAGACGATCAATCGCCCGCTGGAATCGAAGGTCAGCCCGACGGCCTGGTTCCAATTGTCGGCAACCGGTTGATCCACGAAATTCGGCGGCAACGCCGACGCGGCCGTGCTTAAAAGAAAAGAGAGGAATAACGCGACGACAGGTTTGAGAAATAGCTTCATGATTCTTTCCCCCGACGAATCCACGGGAATATCATTAAACAACCCCAAGAACTCGAGCCCGTATCCTATCAGAGGCGCGGAAAGGTAACCAGAGGTGTGTGAATTATCGCTTCGAGGTCGCAACCCCGCCGTTGGATATAAACCGGATCGATGTTCCAGGGGCGATCATTCGTGCCAATCGAATGGCGTCCCAATTGGTTAGGCGGATGCAGCCGTGCGATCCCGTTTTGCCGATCATTTCCGGCTGGGGTGTTCCGTGGATGCCATACCCCGGCAGGCTGAGGCCGATCCAGCAGAGTCCAACCGGATTTCGAGGACCCGGTGGAATGAGCAACTTGCGATCGATGCCTTTCACCTCCGGCCACATTTTGGGATCGAACAGATAGGTCGGGTTCGGGGTGATGACCTCCACGTGAGCGGTTCCCGATGGCAAATGCGACTTCTTCGCGGCTACCGAACAGTGAAACAGCCCGACCACGTTTCCTTGTGGACTCATCACCCGAATGGTTTTTTCGCCCAAGTCGATCTCGACGGTCTGACCTCGGCGTGTGGTCGGGGTATCAGCCATACGCGGGACTTGCAGAACATCCCCCGCTTTAATCAACGAAAAATTTCGCCCCGGATTGAGCTGAGTTAGCAAGGCCCGGGAGCAATGGAACTTTTCCGCAAGCGCCGCCTCCGCCGATTCATACGACAGTCGTTTCTTTTTGCTCTTGTCCAGCCAATCCGTCGGAAGCTCGCCGATGTCCGTCACGTCGTCCGGTCGAACGCAATACAAAATGACGGCAAGTTCCGGTTTTACTTGAAGGGTAGCAGCCGTGGCCGAATCCAATGCGCCGGTTACCGCCAGACCACGTGCACGTTGAAACTCTCTCGTGGCCGTCTCGGTCTTGCGTCCAGTTCGACCATCGATGATGCCGGGCGAGAATCCCTCGTTCTCCAAGGCGATCTGCCAGGCGAGGGTCCGACGCATCGCTTCATGGGGTTCGCCGGCGAATGAAAGTGCCACATGATGGCATAAAACAATGCTCGCCGCAACAAGCCATGTGTGCGTGTTGGAACAAGACCGCTGAGATATCACCATGCCTTCACCTTGAACCTCTTCAAGTCTTATCGGCTGGAAGTACACGGCCAATGGAATCGGGTCGCCACGAAGGCCGACGGCGTTCGAACGATGGTACCTTCGTTAGGCTGGGAAATCTGGGGCGGGCGGGCGGATAAAGTGTGGCTGAAAGATGGGTTCGCTGGGTTATTTTCTTGATTTGAAAGTGTCATGGAGTGGCACTATGAAAGAAACGAGAGTTTTGCGTAGAACTTGTTCTCGCAGAAAGCGACGTAACTTACGGTCTATAAGAGGCTTACGTCTCAACGGAGCGGCTGGGCGATTTTTCGCAGCGCAGGTTCGCGGCGGGATGTAACCCGCGCTCTAGTCCCTGAACAAGCGTGATTTTCTCTCGTTTTGACAAAAAAAGACTCGAAATACCTTTGTTTCCCGTGTAGAACGTGCGGTGTCAAAAGTTTGGCACTGTTACACACGGAGGTATTTCGAGGGAGCGAGAATAGAACACGGAAGAAGGCGGAACGCAAGAGAATTCTTCGGAATCGCAAGCGGCGGATCGCGTACCGGCTGCGGGAGGTGGCCTGGTCCCCGCAGGACCGGCCGAGGTTTGCGGCGAGCAACATTCACCGCGAGTTGTCGGACAAGTTCCGCGGATTGTCGGCCGGGAAAATCGGGGCGATGCACCTGTTGGCCCGGCGGACGGGATTGATCGAGGCCATCGACAAGGATCTCCCCCTGCTGAAGGTGCACCTGCCGTACCATGAGTCGGACCACGTGCTCAACATGGCGTACAACATTCTCTGCGGCGGAACGTGCCTGCAAGACCTGGAGTTGCTGCGTAACAACGAGAGCCATCTGGACGCCCTGGGAGCGCAGCGCATCCCGGATCCCCCCACGGCCGGGGATTTCTGCCGGCGCTTCGACGACGTGGATGTGGAACTGTTGCAGATGGCCATCAACGACGCGCGGGTGGGCGTATGGAAACAACAGCCTGCGGCCTTCTTCGAAGAAGCGATCTTGGACGCCGACGGCTCGCTGGCCTGGACGCTGAAGGCCTGGTTCGCCTTGCTGTTGCCGGAGACGGGCCGCTGGGCGGAGAAGCCCCGCGAGCAGAAGCAAACAGTATTGAGGATGGAGTTCAAGGGATTCCTCAACGCCTTCATGAGACTGCCGTGCCAGATCGTCCGAACCGGACGACGAATTGTGTATCGATTGTTGTCATGGAACTCGTGGTCGGAGGTGTTCTTCCGCGGCGTGGATGCATTGCGGGAGGACCTAAAAGGATTGTATCTCTCACGGCCCGCCTCGGCGGCCGCGCCCGGCGGATAGCCTCGGCAACTGGCGCTGGGATACGGAAGTCCCGGTTTTCCGAGGTCAAGAAGTCAGCGCGCCACGAGGTGAGAATGGACGACCAACAAGCGAGGCTTCCGCAAACGACCGAGCGTCGCAGCGCCGACTCCGCGAACGGCCGCCCGCGCCAACCGGCCACCACCACCTCCGCGAACGCTTGTTTTGGGGTTAGCGTCTGGACCGCCAATGACCGTGGTGGAAACGTATTGCCCTTCGTTTGCAATCCTTCGAATGTACAGGTCAGACGTTCCAGCGGACGATTGGTAATCGACTTCAGGACCGGGGTCAAAATCCCTTGTGCCGGAGAGCGAACCGACTGAGATGGTTTGTCCGGCTTTCGTGACGAGAAGTCCTGGCTCATACGTGCCGACCCTGAGATGAACCCAGCGGAAGGAGCCGTCTGCGCTATTCAAATGCAATAGAAACGTGCTCCCAAATGTGCCGGCGTAAAGAAACTCCCCACTTCGAGGATTGAACTCCGCAGACCCAGAAAACACCCCGTAGACAACGACTCCACCGGCCGCATCCACGGAAACATTTGTGCTCGTTTCAGCGCCTGTTCCACGAATCGTATACGTCCACAGGTAACTTCCATCGCCGGCAAACTTGCTCACAAACATGTCCGGATTGCCTGAATTGCCGTATGGACGCCGGATGTCGGTGCCCGGTCCGGGATCAAAGTCCCGTTGGGAGGCATAGGTACCGAATTTGTACACGTTTCCTTGGCGATCCGTTGAGATAATCGTTGCATCGAAATCCGTCGCACCTTCGTAATGCAAGACCTGACAGCCTCCCGCCATTCCGGTTGGTCGGCTATTCAACTGAGGGGTCACATCCAACGCAGATTCTCCCGCCGCAGACCACCCACACACGGCTACACCGAAAAACTCAATCCACAATATTGTCCGATTCATGATCTCAAACTCCACAAGTGGGCGATGTAAACGCCTACGAGGTTCCTAGGAAGTCCACGTTATTCATACGAGCGCGATTTCCATTTGGTTCGATTCGAAGGCGATTCTTTCAAAGTCCATCCGGACGCGCAATGTATATAACACCGCCCAAGGCAAAACGACGGGTGAAAAAATTAAAAAAACTTAGCTGCCCATCCTCTTGCGGCATAGAATCAGCGTAGGAAGAGATTTGAAATCGCTGTTTCGCCGTGGACAAGCGAGGAAAGTTCGTGAAAACGACGAGCCCATCTTATTGGAAGGGCTATGCCCCGACAGGCTCCGGCACTTGCAGCAACCTCACCAGCATATCCGGGATTTCGGCCAGGGAGACGATGTGATCGACGCAACCGGTTTCGGCTGCACATTTCGGCATGCCGTACACGATGCTCGACTCTTTGTCCT
>JBBTCX010000301.1:0-2640 GCA_038043045.1 Planctomycetota bacterium
AACAAGCCCTCCACGACTTCTTTGTGCTTGGGCAAGACTCCCGCGTGATGAACGCCGACCCCGCAGACCAACATCTGCTTCAGCTTCGGCCCAATCCCCTCTTTGAAATCCACGGTTTCGAGCGTTTTTTCAACCTCCGCTCGGGCGGCCTGCGAGGAAAGTTTGAGACCCTTCAATTGCTCGGCCACCTCCCAGCATTGATCCCGATTGAAGCAAAAGACCAATGCCGGAGTGCGATTGAGAGTGTCATCCGCTGTCACCATCCCCGGCAACTGTTCCGTCAAGAGCTTGTCCGCCACCCAAATGAATTCCAGCGGCACCTTTCGTTCCATGGTCGTGACCAATTGCAAGTCCGGCCCATGCTCCGTTTTCAACCAACGAATGAACTCCGCGGGATTTCCCACCGTGGCCGACAGCAACATCAAGCGAATCGCCGCCGGAAGGAGCACCAGGGTCAGCTCCCAAACCACGCCTCGTTCATAATCATTGAAGTAATGGAACTCATCCATCACCACCGCCGCGACGTGTTCTTCCTTCACGTGCCCTTCAAGCAAGTGGTTCAACAGCACTTCCGCCACCACTACCTTAATTCGCGCATCCGGATTCACCTTCCGATTCCCAGTGATCAACCCGACGTCTTGACGAGAAAACCCCCACGCTTCGGCTTTATCCTGAAATTCACGAAACTTTTGGTCCGTCAGGGCAATCAGCGGCGTCGTATAATAAAGATGTTTCCCGGTATGAAGGGCTTCAAAAACGGCGGCCTCGGCGAGCAAGGTCTTCCCCATCCCCGTCGGCGCGCAGATCAACAACCCTCGCTCGGACCCAAACCACGCCAACATCCCCTCTTCTTGAAAGGCATACGGGCTATAGTCCAGCGTCCCCAAGAACCGGTCACACAATTCATCTCGATTCATGCCCGGCTACGATAACGCCATTACCATTTCAAGTCGCCTTCACGACCGTGAATCTTGGAAAAGGCCGCGTACCGCCCGCTTGGGACGATCATCCGCAAAACAACTCTCCGCTTTTCCGTAATGGTGCACCGCCAAATGACTATAAAGGTATAGGGTGTATTGACCGATGGACATTGCGGGGTTTTATTGTACCGGTTCAACGTGAGACCCTTGGTCGGGGGCAATAATGTGGCTAAGCGCGGTGTCAATCTTACCGGCCGGGAGCGACTTTTTGACGAGGACGAGATCATCGTTAGCAAGACGGATTTGAAAGGCCGGATCACTTACGCCAATCAAGTGTTTTGCAGAGTCTCGCAATTCTCGGAAGATGAACTGCTCGGGCAGCCCCACAATATCGTGCGCCACCGCGACATGCCCAGGTGCGTATTCAAACTCCTTTGGGACACAATCCAATCCGGGAAGGAAATCTTTGCCTACGTCCTGAACCGCGCTAAGAGTGGAGATCATTATTGGGTCTTCGCCCATGTCACGCCGAGTTACAACACCGAAGGACGAATGATTGGGTATCACTCTAGCCGCCGCTGTCCGGATCGTTCCGCCCTTGAAAAGATCAAATCGGTGTACCGGTTGTTGCTGACCGAAGAACAAAAGTTTTCCAATCCAAAAGAGGGCATTTCCGCCGCAACGGCAAAGCTGAACGACCTTTTGCAAAAACAAAAGATCAGTTACGAGGAATTCGTGTTCTCCCTACACGCTACGCCATCCAGGGTCGCCGAAAAGGAAAGGGTGCTAGTGTGAAACGACCGGGCGGCTTTGTGACTTTGGGATTGGGCAAATGGTGACCGATACACTGGATTCGACGTGGGATTGGGTTCAACAGGCCGTCGAGGTCTGTCGCGAGGCCGCCGGGGGAAGACTCGAGGCCCGGATTCTTCGCATCAAGGAGGACGGTCCGCCGGGTGAGTTGCTCCATTCGATCAATCACCTGCTGGACATGACCGATGCATTCGTGCGAGAAGCAACTGCCGCGTTGGAATATGCAAGCCAAGGCAAGTTTTTCCGCCGCGTGATCTTATCCGGAATGCGCGACACTTTTCGTCAAGCCGCCCAATCCATCAACACCGCTACCATGCAAATGGACGAAAAAACCCGTTCTCTGAGAGAAGCAGAAAACCGATGTATGCAATTGGCCGGAGAGTACCAGTCGACGCGACATGTGGTTCAGGGTCTGGAACAGGCGTCCCGCGAAATTGGGGACGTTGCAAAAGTCATCGGCGACATCGCGAGCCAAACCAATTTGCTTGCCCTCAATGCCAGCATCGAGGCCGCGCGAGTGGGTGAAGCAGGGCGGGGGTTTGCCGTGGTGGCGGCCCATGTCAAAATCCTCGCTGCTCGATCGAGCGAAGCAACCAGTGGAATTGAAGTCCTTATTAAGGCCATCCAATCCGCGTCCAAAGATGCCATCGCTGCCATCGATCGAATTTGGAACATGGTTCCAGACGCGAGCCATAAACCGCCCAAAGCTGAAAACAGCCAATGACCGGTTGGTCAATCTGGCTGCCTATCGAACTCCGTCTTCGCGCCGCCACGCAATGTTAGAGTTTGACCCCGAGCATGGCGGTCATGAGCGAATGCCTCAAAGTTTGGTCAATCGTCTAAAGCAAACTGTGTTTTTGTGTAGCGGTTTTTGCCGATAGTTCTTCTGCCAAGGATGGCGGGAGAC
>JBBTCX010000302.1:0-3768 GCA_038043045.1 Planctomycetota bacterium
GTTCATCGCTCGGATTATCGAGCGGCCCGGAGTCCAACACATAAGGAATGACACGACCTGTCACCGATGCCGATCGCGGCGATTTTTCGGCCTTGCCTCGCACAACCGGGATTTCCCGCCCGACATCCTCAGCATAGGCGCGCAAACTCAGCGCCCCCCCCCCCGAGCAAAACAAATCCCGCAATGACCCATCCGGTCCGACGCCTTGCACCAAAGAGCCTTGATAACATGAACCGCTCCCTCCGCTTACGATCGTGTACGACGTTATTAAACCACGTCGAACGCCTATTGTCAAGAATCAACAGCTCGTGGCGTCGTGGTTGCGGTCGATCATGCTCACCCCTGCATTGGAATGGGTTCTCGATGCCACACGAAGGAACTGAAATCACACGATTTCCCAGTTTGGCTTTGAGAACGACTTGTCTGCTAGCGAAAAAGCGGCCACAATTCCCGTTGGGACAATCAGCGCGAATGCTACTGGATTGCGTTGGAAGGAAACTCGTTTTGCCCACACCGGTTCTAGGAAGGTCGGTCTGGGCGTTGGAGGATCAAGAGGGATGCGGACGAATCGAATAATGTTCTCGACGGTACTTGGCCTCAACGTCGCTACGAGTACGCTCGTTGTTGCTCAAGAGCTGCCGTGGGTTGTTTTCCTGGACGATAGTTCTCCTTCGGTTTGTGACGTTGTCCACGCCGAAAACGCTGAACTGGTGGTACTTGCGGAGTCAGGCAACTTGGTGCTGGTGACCGGTACCGACGTGACCCTGGGTGATACGTTGGTGGATTCCGACGGAAACGTCCTTTTCGAAGGCAATCCAGCCGGGGTGATTGACTTCCAGTTCGACGGGGATGGTTTCCGCACGTTGTGGTGGACCGGACTCACCGGCGAGGTCGTTCAAGTGGACGGTTTCACCGGCGAGCCCACACCCACCACCATGCGACCGGACGATTTCCATAACGCGGCCTGTGACGCGTGCGTTTATTGGGATGATGAAGCCGCTTGTGCCGAACCGGAACCGGAACCCGCTCCCTCCGTCACAGTCTGCGGACAAACGATTTTGTTTCCGATGATGTTATCGATGCTGAGTTTGACAGCGTTGCGGCTGGCACGCGGGCGTCACCGTGTAAATCGATACAGTGGCCGATACGAACGCCCTGAACTTCCTTGACAGAATTCTCGGAGTTCCGTTTAATCTTTCATAGATGATTGGGCTGTGGTGCAATTGGCAGCACGTCTGACTCTGGATCAGAAGGTTCTAGGTTCGATTCCTAGCAGCCCAGATACGCCACGCGGTTTGACCAAGAACCAGTTCCGATAACAAGGCCTCCGCATCCTGCCAACTTGACGCTGCCAATCTGACAATTCCTCAAAGTTCTGCCGAGGCCGAGCTTATGTAACTCCAGGAATGACAAAGAGTTATGGCTGGGAAATTCCGTCGCAGAAATTGGTACGCGTTTTGCAACTCATCGTACGGAGACCGTGGGAATCAGTAGGGCGGTTGGAAGCCGAAAAGTTATTGCCCCTGACCCACGACCGATAATTGCGTCTCAGAGTGTTATTAGGACTCTGCAAAACCAAAGGAGGTTGAATATGTTTACACAGCGAATCAATGGACTTTTGTGCATGCCCGGTTTACGACGTGAAGTCAATCGACTTTTCGACAACGTGCTCGGGACGATGGTCGGCGAATTTCCTTTTCCGGTCATAGGCCAGCGAGCTTTTCCCCCAGTCAATGTGTGGGAAGCCGACGAGAATTTCTTCGCGGAAGCGGAAGTGCCGGGGCTGACGATGGGCGACGTCGAGCTCTTTGTCGTCAACAATGAACTGACAATCAAGGGCGAGCGGCGTGAACCGGAATCAGATGTCCGGTTCCATCGCCAGGAACGTGGCACGGGGAAATTCGCTCGCGTAATACGCCTGCCGTTGGACGTGGATTCCGAGAGCGTGGAGGCCACCCTGAAGGGCGGAGTGCTCACCATCAAGTTGCCGAAGGCAAAGTCGGTCTTACCGCGCAAGATTGAAGTGAAGGGCTAAGAATTTGGTTCGGTCTTCCACGTGAAATCGTGGAACCGTTTTGCAAAGGAGAATCCAAGATGACAACGGAAATGTGTGAGAGACCAGTGCAATCGCAACTGAATCGAGTCGAGCGAACGCCATGCGACTGTCGCTACAGTCCGTGCGTCGACATTGTCGAGCGAGCGGAGGAACTGACCGTCATCGCTGAAATTCCCGGGGCCAAGAACGAGGACATCGACGTCCGATTCGAGAATGGGACGCTGACGATCCACGCGAAGGTTGAACTTCGCCAAGTCAACGGGACTCGGTATTTGCTCAGCGAATACGGCGTCGGCGATTTCCATCGATCGTTTGAAGTCAGTGAGTTGATCGATGCCGATCGGATTTCAGCGGAGTACACCAACGGTGTATTGACTCTTCATCTGCCGAAAACGGAAGCGGTGAAACCCCGCAAAATCGCTGTGGAAACTCGGTAGCGGCTCCGAAGTGTTTTCCGGCGAAGGATTAAAGAGTAGCGACTCTATACAAGATGGAATGCCAAGGTACGACACTGCCAAGATTGCCCTTGGCAGCGTCGTAGTCGCTCTTCGTGGAGTCTTGGACAACTCCTACTCGCGCAATAACCAAGCGACGTGACCCAATAGGGGGACAATCAGTTTCTCCATAGCCATTCGCACCGCGGCAGGAGAACCGGGCATGGCGAATATCGCCGTGTGTCCGCGAATACCCGCCAAGGCACGACTTAAGATCGCGTGTGGACCGATTTCCTGAAAACTGAGCGATCGAAACAACTCTCCGAATCCATCAAGCCGTTTATCCAATATCGTATTCAATGCTTCTACCGTCGTGTCACGGGATGTCACGCCGGTTCCTCCTGTAAGCAGAATCGCTTCGCGGGACTTCGACGTGCATAATTCAACCACTCGATCGCGCACCTGGTTTGGTTCATCGGGGAGAATTTCATAGCTGGAAACGTCGTGGCCGGCTTCCAGGAGATATTTGCGGATCAACGCGCCGCTGTCATCCGTCTCCGGCGTTCGACTGTCACTGATCGTGAGGACGGCACAGGTCACTTGTTGAATCACTTTTCCTGAATGAGGTCTATCGATCATCGAGTTTTTTCCATGAGCAACCGTACCTATCGCAGAGGTTTTAATCCCGCGTTCGATCGAAGTTGATTCACTCTTTCCCACAGTTTCTCCTCCGATTGTAGCAACTTCACGAAAGGGGCCGTGTTCATATTCAGCCGTTGCGCGGCGTCACCAACGGCCATTTCGCTCGCGCGGAGAATACAAAGGAGTTCGTGAATGACTTGGCAATACCGAGGGTCCTTGGATGAAATGCGAAATGTCCCGTCTTCTTTGATGCCCTCCGCCAACACATCCGGGATGGAATCCTCGTAGGATGGAGACTCCACATGAATTGCTATCGCCAATCGCAACCGCCGAATGGCTCGGGCCTTATTCACGTGTTGCGATCGCTCCTCGGATGCGGTTACCATGACTCCGCTGGGCAGATGCCGAATACGAACGGCCGAGCTGGTTTTGTTTCTTTTCTGACCGCCGGGACCTTGGGACCGATAATGATCAACTTCGCATTGCCTGACAAGATGTTCATCGTCCAACCTCAACAGCTCACGCCCTGAAAGTGTTTGTTTGTTGATCAAGCCCAACCGTCCAAAGCCAGCCACAAAAGGGAAACCGACCCTCATCGTAAACTCTTTCCATCGCCAAATCCATTCACGGAAAGCT
>JBBTCX010000303.1:0-18456 GCA_038043045.1 Planctomycetota bacterium
CGTAGTCACGGATGGTGTGGTCGTCGATGATGTTGTGGAGTTGGGATTTGAGGGTCAGGCCGGTACCGGTGGCGGAGTTGTAATAGCTCGCCGGTGGATCGTACTGTGCCAAAGCGGCGGATGTTGCGATACCGACGGCAAGCGCGCAACCCACAATTGAAAAACTTCTCAATGTTCTCATTGCACAGACCCCCCTGTAGACAAAAGGCTCTTTTTGTTCCCTAAAAAGAGCGGCGGGCACGTTCCCCCAAGGCGTCAATATACCGGAAAGGTCGGGCAGAAGTAAGGCCTGGGGATTAAGTTTGTGTGAATCATGTTCGAATTACTAAGCGATTTTCCTGCCGAATCGAGCCACTTTGGCACCCACGAAAAGAAGCAGCGACAAGGCGATCAAGCCCCAAGTCGAAGCGGTGGGGATGGATTGAATTCAATCGGCGGTTATATTGGTTCGAAGAAGTGTGAAGGGTCGGGACCAACGGAAAGCGCCGGGGCAATGTTTAGTTGAAGGATTCTTGGGCCCGGTGGAATGTTACGAGAGGAGAATTCGACATGAGTATGCAGGTGAATGAAAAACGAATCCAAGGCGAAAGCACAATGCAAGAGGTTTTGGAAGCGTATCCGAGTGCCCAACGGGCGCTGATGCGGCGGTATCATATTGGTGGTTGCAGCAACTGCGGTTTTACGCCTCAAGAGAAACTCGTCGACGTGCTCAAAAAACACAACGTACTCAACGTTGGTGAAGTGATTGAACATATTGAGGCAGGTCACGAACAAGAGAAACGAATCCAAATCACGGCGCGTGAACTTTCGGGGTGTTTGAATTCGGATCGAAGTTTGAAATTGCTGGATGTACGAATGCCGGAAGAACAAGACATTGCCATGATATCAGGGGCATTACCGGTGAATCAGGAATTGGTTCAGGAGATGATGGGTTCCTGGCCCAAGGACACTCCGCTGGTGACTTACTGCCACCATGGGGTGAGGAGTTTGGAAGCGGCGTCTTATTTTATAGGTCATGGATTTACCAACGTAAGAAGCCTTACCGGCGGGATTGAAGCCTGGGCGAATGAGGTGGAAACGACGATGGCCCGGTATTGATGCAAATGATCCGTGCTTGATGTAAACGGTCCCTGCCCGAGTGCCAGTGGACGACACTACTCGGCTCGGAGACGGTGAACCTCGGAGACTTGGTAGAAAAAGCTCATCACCGTTGGTACGAGAACCATGAAAGGAATAACGATCGCGCTGGTGGAGGCCATCGATCGAAACGTTCCATACATCGAAGGAGCGACGGCGAGGACAGCCGTTAACCCGGCCATGAATAGAACGGCGCCTAGGAAGGACGTAACAAAGATGACCATATGATTTCGGTACAACACCGACATGGCGGTGGCCGCGCAAAACGCCACACCACTGATGATCCAACCCATCGGGCCTTGGAGGTGAAGAATGCTGGCCATGAAGTACCACACGCATCCAAAACCCACCAATCCTCCCAACACGCTGATGGCGTACGAAGCGAGAAGGTAACTGATCGCACCGACCAATATTCCTGCGGCGATGGCGTAATACGTCGGGGAAAGATCCGGCGGAACCCAATTCAGGCAAGCTCCCACCGCAATGAGGCCATAAGACAACACCACGCAAAACCGCCAGAGTCGCCAGCCGAAAATCATCAAGCCAACGCCAGCGACCATCATGGGCAAACCGGAAAGACTTCCGGCATCGCGGATCATGTACAGCACGTCATGAAGAGACAATGGCAAGTTTCCAGACCTTATTCGAAAGCGCGAACCGACGGACCCTGCAAAGGCATGGCCGCTGTGATCGCCGTGGATGAAATTTACGATATCGCTTTCCGCTAAGACGTAGGAGAGGTTTTCGGTTCTTCCTTTTTGGCCCGACGCATCAAGATAGCTTGAAGAACCAATGACGTGACCAGAAATCCGCCGATTCCAATACCCGCCATGTCAGGCCTGGACACGACGGTCTGATAAATACCCGGGGTCCATGCCGAAAGAAGTGTGGCCAGTCCGCTTGCAACGCAAAGGGTGCCGAGTAACGAGGTGCTAAGAACGAGCGTCGCACGAGTGGCGATGAGCCCAAATAGAAGCCCGGTAATCAGCGCAACCAATGAAACCGCACTTGCGTTTCGTTGAATCGTCGCGTCACGAGCAGTCACAAAAGACCAGAAATCTTTGGACCATTGCTCCGGTTTGCGTTCCAAAAGGGCGCGTTGTTCGTCGGGCGTGGGAAGTGAGAATTGAACTCCTTCGGTGGAAGCAAGGGCCACCTGGCCGTGGACTCCCTGGGCCTCAAAATCCTTGAGATGCGGGGCGACTTTGTTGTAACCAAAAACTCCCAAGGCAAGCCCGACAATCACCACCGAAGCCAAGACCCCGACCCATATCCGAAAGGTGAGATAGCCAATGATTCCGACCATTCCGGCTCCGATTATGACACAAAGAATAGCCGGTAAGTTGAGCAAGGCGGCAAATCGATGTCCCAAAGCCATGCCGAACACGATGAAGAGCAGGGTCGCTCCGTATTTAGCGAGCTTCGCGCCCAAAACGCTGACGCCCACTCCCAGCAGAAGGGTCCCAATGGCCAATGGAATACCCATGGTCCAAACCTGTGTTGGGACATGCTGATTGGCAAACAGTCGAGCCTGCTCAAAAACCGTGCTTAGATCGTTCATGGTACTTTCATCCTATTACCGAAGGCCTATTCTACATTGAATTCGGCGCTTGGGATGTAATATTCTGTCTAATTGGATGGGAGATGTCGATTGCTGTGGTAAGTGCCAATGGATTGCACGTAAGGAATGGTGCCGTCTAAGCGGGCGCGGTGTCGCTCATGAGGCTTGAATTGTCAAAGCGGCCACACGGGGAAGTCGCAAGTAGCATTTGTTGAAAGAGGGCCTAAAGGCGGTCGATTTACATTTTTGCAGACAAAAGTACAGCAACACTTGCTATTGGCCGAATTAGCATTGTTCCGGTGAAAAAAAATCTCAAAATTGTGGATTTTTCCACCCGTCGTTTTCCGTTGGCCGGTGTTATATAGGCAGACGCAATGAGAAGCCGAGAGTGTCCCGATTAAGAGACAGACTCGGACGGAAAGACGGTGAGTAATTGTGTTCGTAGTGCACGGGATGTAGAGTAGAGGACTTAGTAACAATCGATCGGTTTGAAAGGTTTTTGGGGTACGAGGAGAAATACAATGATGACCAAACGTGAGAACAAGATGTGCGGTCGGGCCGATCGGTCGGCTTTCACTTTGCTGGAACTGCTGGTGGTGATTGCGATTATCGCTTTGCTGGTGGCGATTCTTCTGCCGTCCTTGGAGGCCGCGCGGCGTGCATCCAAGAATTCGGCTTGTCTGGCCAACATCAAGAACATTGGAACAAGCAGCCGCGTGTACGAAGCGGATGATCCGAATGGATGGGGTATTCCTGTTCACCCGTTGCAGTTTAGACAGGATCCGGATAATCCAACGTATATCGGTGCATATGAATGGGGCGGAAAATCGGGGCTGGGACGTTTGGGTTGGTCGGAAGGCGTCAAGGATCAAACTTCAGCTCATGCCGAACAGCGGCTTAGCACGAGCAAGTATGGAACTGCCGCGGGGTTTGGTCCAGCATCTCGTCCGATGAACATCATTCTTTACCCCGCCGGATTCGAGGACAATACCCCGTCTGTTCGTAACCCTAGACCTTATCAGGGCCAGATACGAGATACGCAACTCGATCTACCCATTTTCCGTTGTCCAGGTGACGATGGCGCTCCTCAGGGCACTGAAACCGGTACTGCAAACGGTATCGATTCCGGGCACCCGCACTGCGAGAGTTGGTGCAGATGGAACCCGGACATGCCGTCTTACGACTTTTTCGGAAACAGCTATTCGGCCAATCTTTTCATGATCGGGTCCAGCGGCGGTGGTTGTTTTTTGAGCAACTCGCCTTACATGCGACCCACGTCGCGCGTCCCCACTCCGGCGCGCACCCTTTACTATGAAGAGAACATCGGTCGCTGGGCGTGGGCGGCCCGCCTTGATTGGTGTGGCAAGTCTAACCTGGATGGTCTCTTGGGGGTTAACCCCGGTCCTACCAAGGCTTTGCGGGGATGGCATGGCCGTGATTGGACGTATAACCGTACCTTCGTTGATTCTCACGCCGAGACCCAGAAGATTTACATCGACGGAACCGAGGATACCGACGGTTATGCTCACCATTACGTTAATGAAAAGCTTTCCAGCTATCCTGGGTTCCTTTCGAATTGCCAGTATGAATCCACCGATACCTTGACTCAGGAACAGCGGGAAGATCAGTACACGTGCATCATTATTCGGGGGCTGGGTTGGGCCAAAGATACTCTGCCCTCGCCGTTCGTGCAGACGAAGATCGTCTTCAACCCGGCGTTGGGGCGACCGTCGTATGAAGATTGCGTGGAGTCCGATCGCTAACCATCGCTCCTTGCAGGAACAGTGTTTGAAGAGCGGCGCTACCGAATTGAACCGGTGGTGCCGCTTTTCTTTTATTCTCGTTCCTGCATTCGCTTTCCAACGCTAAGATTCTCTGTGTGGTTCGATCAACGGTACGGCCTGTCTTTGCAATCATCGTCTGTAGCTTGATCGCTTTTGCCGGCGGATTGCAAAACGAGTTTGTCGATTGGGACGATCAACCCTTGTTGGTCGAGAACCAAGCCTATCAGGGCTTTTCCGCGGCACACTTGCAGTGGATGTTTACCACTTCGCTCGGCGGGCACTTTCAACCGCTTACCTGGTTTAGTTTCGCGGTCGACCGGGCCACATGGGGACTGCATCCGTTTGGGTTTCACCTTACTAATCTCTTGCTACATATTCTTTCCGGAGTCGCGTTCTATTTCCTGGCGAGGCAGATTCTTCGGCATGCGGTAGGACGAGGGCCGATCGAATTGGCGGTTGAACTGGGTGCTCTGGCGGCTGCCCTATTTTGGGTGGTGCATCCACTTCGGGTTGAGTCCGTTACTTGGGTCACGGAGAGGCGAGATGTTCTTAGCGGGTTTTGGCTTTTGTCGGCAACTCTCGGTTATCTGAAATGGCTGAAATGCGAGAGGCGCGCGTCACGAAACAAGTGGTACGCGCTGGCACTGGGTTGCTATGTACTTTCGCTCTTGTCGAAGGCTGTGGGGATGACTTGGCCTATCCTTTTGCTTGTTTTGGATTTTTATCCATTCAGGCGGGCGCGACCCTTGGGCGAAGCAACTCAACACGAAGATACTTCGCAAATTCCATCGCTAGAGGCCGTTGGTTGGCGGCGATGTGTGGTGGAAAAGATTCCGTTTTTTTTGGTTGCGGTTTTTTTCGCGGGAGCGGCGATGGTTGCTCAGCGATCAGCCGGGGCGATGTGGGATTTTTCGGTTCATCCGCTTTCGTTGCGAATCGCACAAGCTTTTTACGGAATTGGGTTCTATCTATGGAAGACGGTTTGGCCTATTGCACTTCTTCCTTTATATGAGCAGCCGATTGATGCCGCGCCGCTGCGATTGGAATATGTGGGGACGTCGTTGGTGATTGTCGGGATAACGATGTTCTGTATCGGCAAGCGTCGAAAGTATCCGGCTTTGCTCGCTGGTTGGATTGCGTATGTGGTGTTGCTTTCGCCCATGTTGGGGATCGCGCAGAGTGGCCCGCAGTTGGTTGCGGATCGGTATAGCTATTTGCCGAGTCTTGCGATCGCGTTGTTGCTGGGCGGGGCGATCACAAACTTGTTGAGAACGAAGCGCCATTACGATCGGGTGATTCGGCCACTCCTGGGGGCGTGCTGGATTGTGTTTGTCGGGTTGGTGGCATTAACCCATGCTCAAGTCGGGGTTTGGAAAAACAGTCGATCGTTGTGGGAACGGGTGGTTCAGTATGCTCCGCAAACGGGTCTGGCTTATGCTCATCTCGCGTCGTTGGACTTTCGAGAGGGCGAATATGAATTGGCGATGAATCGCGGATTGGCGGCGGTTGGGATTTTGCCGGGAAATCGTGGGGCTCATTGGACCGTCGCTCGGGCGGCGATGGAGATGGGAAATCTTGAGGCGGCGGAAGAACATCTTTTGGCGGTCGTTTCGCTTGTGCCAAGTGATGCTTCGGGGCATGCCCTCTTGGGTTCGGTGTTCGCAAGGGAAGGTCAAACGGAAAAAGGGGAGGCGGCGATTCGACACGCGGTGGAACTTGAACCCACGCAATCGGCTTGGCGATTTCAGCTTGGGGGATTTCTCGCCAGCGAGCGACGATTCGATGAAGCGCTTGTGGAACTCCGAGAGGCCGCGCGACTACAGCCATCTGATGTTGAAGCGTGGTTTCGAATCGGGGTGGTGTTGGCGCAATTGCAACGATGGGACGAGGCGGCAGCGGCATGGAAGCGAGGTTTGGAGATTGATCCAAACCATAGAGAGACGACGCTGAAGCTGGCCTCGCTGCTTGCGACTTGCCCAACTCCCTGAAATACCCTACCCTGGGAACAAATCCTGCTCGGTAGATCGTCATTCGAAAGTGATGTAACTATCTATCTTGTTTAAGGTTATGATTGAAGAGGGAGTTATGCCATCTAAGCGGAACGTCATCATCCTGGGAGCGGCTGGTCGAGATTTTCACGATTTCAACACCTTTTGGCGCGGTCAAGAACAATACAACGTGGTTGCGTTCACGGCCGCGCAGATTCCGGATATTGCCGGGCGGGTCTATCCGCCGGAATTGACCGGAGCACGCTATCCCCAAGGAATTCCGATCGAAACGGAAGACAAGCTCGTTGAGCTGATTGCCAAGCACAACGTACAAGAAGTGGTCATGGCTTACTCGGATGTGTCACACGAAGACGTGATGCATAAGGCCGCGATGGTGAATGCGGCGGGTGCGGATTTTCGCATGTTGGGTCATCGGGCGACGATGCTCACATCGAAGAAGCCGGTGATCGCGGTGTGTGCCGTTCGCACGGGATGCGGGAAGAGCCAGACTTCACGGGCGGTGACGGGGATTTTGAAATCGATGGGGAAGCGCGTCGCGGCGGTTCGACATCCGATGCCCTATGGTGATTTGACGAAGCAGATTTGTCAGCGGTTCGCCACGTTGCAAGACCTTGAGCTTCACCATTGTACGATTGAAGAGCGGGAGGAATTTGAGCCGCATATTCGTGCGGGAAATGTGGTGTTCGCCGGAGTGGATTACGAGAAGATTTTGCATGAGGCCGAGAAGGAATCGGACGTGATCCTTTGGGACGGCGGGAACAATGACACCGCGTTTTTCCGGCCCGATTTGTACATCGTGGTGGCTGATCCGCATCGGGCGGGACATGAAGTTCGCTATTATCCGGGTGAGACGAACGCGCGGATGGCTGACGTGGTGATCATCAATAAGACGGGGACGGCCAATCACCATGATATTGAGATCGTGGAAAAGAACATTCACCGGATCAATCCGAAGGCGATTGTGATTCGGGCGACGTCACCGGTGAGCGTGGATGATCCGGAGATGATCAAAGGAAAGAGGGTTCTTGTGGTCGAGGACGGGCCGACGCTGACACACGGGGACATGACGTTTGGGGCGGGGCATGTGGCGGCGAGGAATCACGGTGCGGCGGAGATTGTTTCGCCGAAGCCGTACGCGGTGGGGACGATCAAGGCGACGTTTGAGAAGTATCCGCACGTGAGCGAAGTGTTGCCGGCGATGGGGTATGGAAAGAAGCAGATGTCGGAGTTGGAAGCGACGATCAACGCGACGAAGTGCGACCTTGTGTTAATTGGGACGCCGATCGATTTGGGCGGGTTGCTCAAGCTGAATAAGCCGGCGATTCGGGTGCGGTATGATTTGGACGATGCGGCGATCGGGTTGTTGAAGGTGGAGGTTGAGCGGATGCTTAAGAAGGCGTAATCGCGGTTCCGATTTTTCCGGACATGGCGTCGGCGGCGCGGTCGAGTGGGCCGATGATGGCGCGGGCGTGGGGGTTGTTGGCGGATTTCAGGAAGTTGACGGCGCCTTGGACTTTGGGGCCCATGGAACCGGCGGGGAATTGGCCGGTATTCAGGTGTGATTCTGCTTCCGCGATGGACATTGTTTCCAAAGAATGTTGGGTGGGTTTTCCGAAGTCGATGCAAATACGATCGACGGCGGTGAGGATGAGCAAGGTCTCCGCGCCGAGTTGAGCGGCGAGCAGAGCGCTAGCCAAATCTTTGTCGATGACCGCGCGCGTGCCGCATAAATCGCGACCGTTTTTGCGAATGACGGGAACTCCGCCGCCGCCGCAAACCACGAGTAAATCACCGGCTTGGACCGCACGGCGAATCATGTCAATCTCCATGATTTGCGTCGGCGCTGGTGATGGAACCACGCGGCGGAACTTGCCCGGAGAGATTTCTTTCACACTCCAGCCTTCTTCGCCGCTGAATTTAACCGCGTCTTGTTGATTCATCACGCGGCCGACGGGTTTGGTGGGGTTTTGAAAGGCGGGGTCGTGTTCATCCACCAATACCGTAGTGACAATGGCTGTCACTATTTTCGGGTCTCCCCGACGAGCGAGTTCGTTGGTCATGGCTTGGGCGATCATGAAGCCCATGCCGCCCTGTACATGGGCGACGGCCACTTCCATCGGCAGAGGATAAATCAGCCCGGCGCCGGCTTCGTTTCGCAGGAGAAAATTTCCGATCTGCGGACCGTTGCCGTGGGTGATGACCAGGGGGAATCCTTGTCCGATTAAGTCTGCTAATTGTTTGGCGGTGGCGGCGGAGTTGGCGAATTGTTGGGCGACGTTGCCTTCCTCATTTTCACGAGAAATGGCATTTCCCCCAAGAGCAACGACGGTAAGTCCTTTCCGAGTCATGGAGCAATTCAATTCTTATGGGTTTGCAAGGCGATCGAAGTTCCTTCATTTCCCCGTGGATTCGCTCGTTTTGAAACTCACCCGGCTACATGGACCAAGAGGGCTTTCTGGGCGTGGAGACGGTTTTCAGCTTGGTCGAAGATCGCGGAATTCGGCAGCCGTGAAGTTGCATAGTCGATCTCGTCGCCGTAATGGGCGGGGAGACAGTGTAGGACGACGGCGTCGCGATCGGCGATTTTCATCGTGTCGGCGTCGATTCGATACTTGGCGAAGATTTTCTTTCGTGCGGCGGCTTCGGCCTCTTGACCCATGGAAGCCCAGACATCGGTATACAAAACATCGGCTTCGGCGGCGGCTTGAAGATCGTTGGATACGGTGATCTTGGAACCGGTGATCGCGCCGACGTCGCGCGATTTCGTTTGAACGGCTTGAGCGGGCTCATAACCGGACGGCGTAATCACGGTCATGTGCATGCCCGTTCGAGCGGCGCCGTACATGAGCGAATGGGCCACGTTGTTACCGTCGCCGATATAGCAGGCTTTCAGTCCGGCCAATCGACCCTTTCGTTCGAGAATCGTCTGCAAATCAGCGAGAATCTGGCAGGGGTGTTCAAAATCGCTCAGCCCGTTGATGACCGGGACGGTCGCGTGTTTGGCCAAATCCTCGACGATGTTGTGCCCGAACACACGGGCCATGATGACGTCGGCATAGCGCGAGAGAACCTGGGCGATGTCCTCAGTCGATTCCCGTTCGCCGAGTTTGATGTCCGTGGGTGCCAGGTAGATGGCATGACCGCCGAGTTGGGTCATGCCGACTTCGAAGGAGACCCGCGTGCGCAGCGACGGTTTTTGGAAGATCATGGCCAGGGTTTTGTTTTTCAACGGCGGCGGATCGTGCACGCCACGTTGATCCTTCAGGAATCTTGCGGTTCGAAGCACCTGATTGATTTCTTCGGTGGAGAAATCCAGGATCGAAACGAGATGTCGCCGTTTTAGCGATTGACTCACGGGTGTTGATGCTCCTTTGTTGATATACAGGCGAATCAGGGGGCGAATTCGTCGGTGCGTTTAAATCCCTCCGGTACAACCAATGCAAAGGGGTCGGAAGTCGAAGTGGGATTCGGGGTGAGCGAAGTCAGCACCATTCGTCTCCCGCCGAGACCCCCACCCTCTCGTGCGGGAAAGAGCAGGTCCATACGGCGCGGAAGATAGTCTTTCGCGGAAAAAAACCAAACGGTCCCGCTTTTGTCTTCTTCCTCCATGAACGCGACTTCGTAGCAATCTTCCTCGCCGACTTTGACTATTCCGCGAACTTCGGACTTCTTGGCTTTCTTTTCATCTTCGAACGGATCGGGACGCACGAACTGCGACATCAAACCGGCCATGACGATACGGGTCTGCGCCCCCATGACCGCGGGGTCCAGATCCGCAAAGACGGTCTTTTTGTCCGGGTCGATCAAGAAAACCAATTCACCATCCGAACCGGCGGAGAATTCCGTGGTCTTGTCCGCGCCGGGTCGCTGCACTTTCAACTCCGCGCGAAACTTCTGAACGTTGCGAAACGCCCAGCCACTGAGGATCACCGTGCCTTCGATCTTCGCCACTTTTCCTTCGTCGGCGTTGATGCCCTGTCTTTGAAACGAATAACGGACGGCTTTGAGATTCTTGAAGGCCGCTTCGACCTTGTTAAGAAGTTCAGCCGCCTCTGGTAACCCTTGCGGTTTTTTGACTTCTTCTGCGCGGATAGTCAGGGACAAACCGCCTACGGCCACCGCTATCGTGGCCAGGAACGCTACGCCGCGATTGGTTTTTCCTTTTAACATTCTTATTCCCATCACTTTTTTCAGGGAGCGAACTCCTCTGTTCTTGTGAAACCATCCGGGATGGTCGGGGTAAAGACATCGGGAGGAGCTTTGTAATCCAAAGTCAGCTCGCTGATAACCAGTCGACTTCCGCCCGATTCACCGGTGGGCAATTTATAGTTCCATTCGATACGTCGAGGCAAGCCGTCTTTTACGGAAAAAAATTGGGTGGTCGCGTATTTTCCACCGGCGAATACGAATTGGACCTCGTAATACTCCTCGCCGTCGATCTTGACGATCCCTTTCACTTCGGGTTTTTCAACTTTTTTCTCATATTCAAAGGGGTCGGGATTGACAAATGTCGTGGGCAAAAGGTCGAACACGATCGTTTGCCCGATGGATCCCATTACGGCTGGGTCCATGTCGACATGGACTTTTTTGGTTTTTTCATCAACGACATAAAAGACATCTCCATCGGCGCCTGCAACCAAGTTTTCTGTTGTCTGCTCGCCCGGCTTTTTGGTTTTTGCATCGATGCGAAACTTCTTGATGAACATACGTTCATAGCCGGACATGATCGCCGTGCCGTGGATTCGCGGAGATGTTTCCGCATCCGCATGTAGACCTTCGCGGGTAAATGTGAGTCGAACGATTTTGGCGTTCTTGATGGCCGCTTCGGCTTTTTGAAGTATCTCGGCTGGCAAGGGCATCACGCCCTTGGTCGGTTCCCCTGCAAGCGCACCGGCCGAAACGAGGCTGCAAATTACAATTAAAAAAGCAACCGCCTTCAGGGTCGATAAGCTGTCGACTTTAAACACGGACATGCGGGTCCTCATTCGCATTCATGTGGTGAATCTAATCAACACCTAACCCAGCACTTTCTTCAACCTCGTGAAGGCCCAATCGACTTCTTCCTTCGTGATGCACAGCGGAGGTGCGAGGCGGATCACTTGCTCATGCGTGTCCTTGCAAAGAACGCCTTCGTGCATCAGTTGCTCACAGAACGGCCGTGCTTTTCCGGCGGCCTGATGAAGTTCGATGCCAATCCATAATCCACGACCCCGGACTTCCTTGATCTTGGGCGATCGCATTCCTTGCAGCAAGGCAAAGAAGGACTCACCCATTTCCGCCGCGTTGCGTTGATATTGTCCGGTGTTGAGAATCTCAATGACCTTGCGCCCGACCGCGCACGCCAGAGGATTTCCACCGAACGTGCTGCCATGATCGCCGGGTTTGAAAACACTCATGATCTCCTGCGTGGAAACGACGGCGGAAATTGGCAGAATCCCGCCACCCAGTGCTTTGCCCAGAATGAAAATGTCCGGTCGCACGTCCACCAATTCGCAACAAAACGTCGTACCGCATCGTCCCAGGCCGGATTGAATCTCATCGGCGATGAACAAGATGTTGCGATCTTCGCAAAGGCGTCGCGCTTCGCTGAGATAACCGTCCGGAGGAACGACGATACCGGCTTCGCCTTGAATCGGCTCCACCAGAAACGCCGCAGTGTTGTCGTCCATCGCTCGGTCCAGTGCCCCAAGGTCGCCGTACTTTACGATGTCGAAACCCGGAGTGAACGGGCCGAAATTCGCGCGACATTGCGGGTCGGTGCTGAAGCTGATGATCGTCGTTGTGCGCCCGTGGAAATTGTCGGAACAGACAATAATCTTCGCCCGATCCGCGGGAATACCCTTCTTCAAATACCCCCAACGCCGTGCCGTTTTTATGGCCGTCTCCACCCCCTCGGCCCCGGTATTCATGGGGAGCACGACGTCCATCTCGCACAGTTCCGCGAGTTCGGAACAGAAAGGGCCCAACTGATCGTTGTGGAACGCGCGAGAGGTCAATGTCACGCGGTCGAGTTGCTCCTTGGCCGCGGCAATCAGTTCCGGGTGTCGATGGCCGAAATTCATGGCCGAGTATGCCGCCAACATGTCCATGTATCTTTTGCCGTCTGCGTCTTCAACCCAGACGCCGTCCGCGCTGGAAACCACGACGGGCAACGGGTGATAATTGTGAGCCGCGAATTTCTCGACCAGCTCAATATGTTCGTGACCGGTGAATGATTCGTAGCTCGCCTCTGCCCGTGCTTGTACCACGATTGTTCTCCTCTTCGGTTAACTATTCGCCCGTCGATTTCAATGCGCGCGATCGATCATCGAAAGTTAGTCCCAAGCTCGATAGCTTGCGCCCGTAGGTCGGTGAGTATATCAAACCTCCCGTGCTCAGACCAATCCATCGACACTCACAAGCGATTCACAAAGCCCAATTCGGGGCAAAAAAAAGACCCTCCCGCAAAGAAGGGTCACACATTTGGATCGTTTGGAAAGTTGCGTTACGTTTCCGTTACGAAATCCGCCTGGCCCGACGGAATCGCGAAGTACCGAAACAAAGCCAAAGGAATAGCAGCGGAATTAATCCCACGGTGCCACAAAGACCTTGTTGCTGAGGTACGGGGGCTGTTGCCGCAGGCTCGCCTGGAGGGCCCTGTTCCCCTTGAATTCCTGGTTCACCTTGCAGACCTGCTTCGCCCGGTAATCCTTGTTCGCCTTGCAGGCCTGTTGCTCCTTGAGTTCCCGCAGGACCCCGTGCCCCCTGGTCGCCCTCCTGACCGGAAACTCCCTGAACACCTTGAAGACCTGTGGCGCCAATTGGACCGGTCGGCCCCGAAGAACCAGTTGGACCTGAAGGACCGGTTGCACCCGCGGGTCCCGGAGTCCCGCTGCCCGTTCCCGCCGGACCTTGAGGACCCGTTGCACCCTTGCAGTCCAAGGTATTGACCATGCCGTCACTATTGGCGTCTTCGATGGTCACATCCCCCACGCCGTTGCCATTAAGGTCCCAACACGCCGCACCATCATTGCCGTCGTCACCGTCCTGACCGGAAGCGCCACGACAATCCGCAATGTTGACCACGCCGTCGTTGTTGGTGTCTTCGGTGGCTACGTCGGGGTCGCCGTTGAGATTTAAGTCCCAACAGTAAATCGGTATGGCCGGAACGACGACGAGGGCCACTTCGCACGACGTGATGTTGTTGCTCGTGTCAGTGCCAGTGAATGTCACCATGGTCAGACCCAACGGAAGGTCAATGGCCGGTTCCAGGGAATGCGATGTCGTTACCGTACCACATGCATCCGCGCCGATCACGCTGTCGAAAAATGCTTGCAACTCCGGTTCCGTCGCAAAATCCGCGGCGGGAAGGGCGAACGGTTCCGTGCTGTTGATGTACATCACGTCAGGGCAAAGAAGCATGGGGGGTTCCGTGTCGACACCGGCCAATCCGAATTTGCATTGCCCACAAGCCAAAACCGAAATCTCGAAAGACATCAACTCGCCGCTGTCATCCACGACCGAGTTGTTTACCGTGAAATCATAATCCTGAAGGCATCCAATCTCATCGAATGGAAAATCAAACGTGCGATTGTCGGCGGTCGTAGGTGGACCGGAAGGGCGAATCAATGCCCCGTTTACGCCGATGCCGAAGACCGTAGTGGCTGTAATCGAAGTCGGATCGATGACTTCGTCGAACGTCACCCGCAACTGATTGTTCGCCAAAGGCAAATCGGCCGTCGTTGTTGTGGCCACCTTCGGCGCTCCGCCATCGGTTAACGGAATGAATTGCGACAGACCACCGAGCAAGATTGCCTGATCCGTGGCGTCGACGCATCCACTGTTATTGAGGTCGGCGCGGGCATCGAACCCAGAATTGCCCGCACACCTTCCCAGTTGCGAGGCAAACAGGGCGGAGTCTTGAACATTGACCCCGCCGTCACGGTTCACGTCACCCTGCAATACCGAGATTTGGAAAACAGCCTGTCCACCCTTTACGCCGTCGCCGGTTGGAAATGTCGGAGCCCGCGGATTGTCCGATTCGCCATCCAGTTCTTCACCCGCCGCATTCACGACCGTGTAATCCACAACGAGTGTCAGTCGGTCGGCACTCACCGGAGGAAACGACACCAAGAAACTCGCGGATGTCTCGCCCGGACCTGGGTATACTTCCACATTGACCGGTCCGCCGCCGACGGTTCGCGCTCGGATCGCGCCCGCCGGTACGATGACCGAGGTATCAAACGCAAGCACCAGAAACTCCACCTGAATTCCGTTAACGATCCAGTTCTCCGGACGTGGGGATATACCGGCCACTCTAGGCGCCACGCCCTCCACGGGTGTACCCCATAACAAGGCCGGCAAAAGCGCGACTACGCATTGTCCGCCGAATTGATTCTTGCGATTTACTTTTTGTCTCATCATATTCGTGTCCGTATTACTCAAACCCTGACACAACCGAGCGATCCCGCTTTCAAAGCAGGCGCGCTCACCTCTTCTGTGGTTTCCAAATCATCCATGCTGGTTGAGAGGTTGCGTACGCGGAATCCAGTAAACTCAATCGCTGTGGTTGCGGCCGTCGCGTTTATGTCTGCGAAAGCAAATCATGGGAATTGCTCCGGCCAGGATCAACAACGCCGTCATCGGTTCGGGAACGAATAACTGAAACGTTGCCGCATTAAAAGGAACCGCATCGAACGCACCGTCCACCAACACAGTGAAAGGCCCAAAGCCTATGGTAAACAGTCCGTTGGAACCCGGCAATACATCAAAGACCAATTGAGCGAGAACATCGTTGATTCCAGGACTGGCGGTCGTTACTGGACGTAGACGCAATTCTTGCGCGTTGATAAACAAGCCTGCATCCCGCGACTCCTGAATCAAGCTGAATACGGGATGGAGGAATCCGCCACCTCTCGTGATGAGGTTTTTCTCGGGAAAAAAGTTTGATAGTGCTACATTGGGTCGCAGTCCTCCGACTGCTCCGGGCTCCGGCGCGACATCCACATTGAGCGAATATCCGATGAGTGGATCATTGTTATCGGACAACCGAACCAGAAGCGACACGGTTGTGTTAGGTCCCGCAAGTCCCGGTCCATCGATGGTGATTAGTTCCGCATGAGTTGATTCAGCAAGCCCCAATACTCCTACAAGAATTGCAAAACCGGTGATTGTTCTACCCATGGGACGATTCATTTTTCTCAAGACCATAAATGGCTTCTTTCCAAAAACACCATCAACAGTTCTTCGTTCACGAAGATGCACCCCGATGCGGCCATGAAATTACCCACACCACCCGAAACGAGACGCTCAACTCTATACTTCTACTGTGATTATAGGGTTACCACAAGCCGATAATCGACTAGAAATGCGCCTCGATTTCAGACAATCCCGGCGATCCCGGATTTCGACCGAGTATCAAGGAGGCCGGACGGTATCTGAATTCTAGGTGGACGACTATTATGGCTAACCGACCGGCAAGAACTGCGGGGCTTGGCGACCCAAGTTGGGCTGAGGTTGGCGATAGGGAAAAACGACATGTCGAATCATGCGATGGGAATTCTCGTTGGCGGGGGACCGGCGCCGGGGATCAATGGGGTCATCGGAGCGGCCGCGATTGAAGCTGTGAATAACGGGCTGCGAGTCATTGGTTTCTACGATGGGTTCGAGCATTTGGTCAGTGAACGCTTCGATCCCAAAACAGACTCGACGGAACTTACCATTGAAAAGGTCGGTCGAGTTCATTTTGAAGGTGGGTCGATCTTACGAACCTCTCGAACAAGTCTTTTGGATTCATCCAAGCTGAGAACCTCCACTTTGGTTCAGGCGGATAAATCCAAGGTGGCCCGTGTTGTGGAGAATTTCGCGCGGCTCGGAGTTACCCGGCTGCTCACGATCGGGGGCGACGACACGGCCCTTAGCGCAAGACTTGTGGCCGAAGAGTCGGACGGTCGAATTCGCGTCGTCCACGTTCCCAAAACGATTGACAATGATCTTCCGCTACCCGGTGACATTCCGACTTTTGGGTTCAACACGGCTCGGCATCTCGGCGCGGATATTGTCAGCAACCTTATGGAGGATTCTCGAACCACGCGGCGGTGGTACATCGTGGTCACCATGGGACGCAACGCGGGATTTCTTGCGCTGGGGATTGGTAAGGCCGCCGGGGCCACGGTCACGATTATTCCCGAAGAATTTCCTGGTCACACGACCGTTGCCCAAGTTGCGGATCTCATTGAAGGGTCCATGTTGAAACGAAGGGTGATGGGTCGACCGTTCGGCGTGGCCGTATTGGCCGAAGGCGTTGCTTATAAACTTGGCGATCGGGAAGAACTTTCTCGTTTGTTGGGTCGAGAAGTTCCGGTCGACGCCGCCGGTCATCCGCGTCTGGCGGAAGTTCCGTTGGCCAACGTATTGAAAGACGAGCTCACCCGGAGATTCGTTCGCCGCGGCGAGCATCCCACCATTGTCAGTCACACCCTAGGATATGAATTGCGTTGCGCGAGACCGAAAACGTCGGACTTGGTATACACCCGTGATTTGGGCCATGGTGGTGTGCGTCTTTTGCTGGATGGTTCCCGTGAACTTCCGGCCGGGGTGATGGTGACGATTCAATCGGGAGACTTGGTGCCCGTGCCGTTTGAAGACATGATTGACCCGGAGACGAATCGCACCCGTATTCGCCAAGTCGATCTTTCCAGTTATTCCTACGGCGTGGCCCGGGCGTACATGATCCGGTTGGAAAATGTGGATTTCGAGAATCCGGAGATGCTGCACTCGCTCGCCAAGGAAGCGGGAATGAAGCCGGAGGAGTTCAGTCGGCGATTTTTCCAAGTCGCGGGAACCTACCGGCGCAACCAATCCACTCAGGCTGTTCCGCTGGACTTCGCGGGGGGTTCGCCGGGGTAGGGCCGCTTGCCGGCATACTACCTAACGCATCGAAATATAGCCTCGCCTACCTGCCGCGTTTTATGCACAAGAACGTCTTGCGCAAAAGCAAACCCAACTATGGACACGCCGGCACGCGAATCGGCTCCCGAAGTTGCAGGGTGTCGTTCGGCGCGGATAAGTCAACCACGGTTTCTTCATTGATATCGATCATGAACCGCTGTTCGCATCCATCGCACACGACGACAATTTCAACTTGGTCGGGCATTGGGAAAACCGGCGGAGGATCGCACCCAACGTAATCGCTCGAAAACTCGACTTGGAATTGACCCTGCACGTCAGACGGTGGCCCATTGGGTCTCCCATCAAAGACCAATACGCCCATGAAACCGGTCTCCACGCCGCCGGTATAGGACGTTCCGCCCAGGAAGGCTCCTGCTATCGGCTCTCCTGAGGACTCATCCAACAGCAACCCCTCCACGTAAAGGAAGTCCAGGCAATGCGCGTAAATGCATCCGCTCATGCCGACCAGCCAAACCGCGACAACAGTAAACGCAATCGCAGCAAACGAAATCGCCAGACGTTCGCGAAATCCCATGTTCATTTACCACACTCCAAAGCGCTCGGAGTTCCTTGACTCATACAATGGACACAAACTGTCACGAGATGACGACTTATATCAAGGTGTCGGTCCAGCAAGGTTACATTCATCCTCAAACCAGTTCTCAATCTCGCAAGCCTTCCCATCAGGGACACGGCGGAACGAGAATGGACTCGCGCAACTCGCCCTCCATCATTGGAAATGTCGGATCGACAAGTGTATCCTCGTTCACCTCAATTAGGAAAACACGTTCGCATGACGAAAGGACGACCGTGATTTCGACTTGGTCGGGGATGGGATAGGGGTCACAAACACCACGCATGTCGCTAAAGCTGAATATGAAGTCGCCATCTGTTCCGGGCTGCTTGTCTTCGGAATAAAACCCAGGGGGTACTTGCCCTGCGTTCAAGGTTCGCCCCCGAATCGTCACGCCAGACAAAGGGCTTAGAGCATTTCCCTTTATTGTGTAGCGTTATATCCGTATTCCTCGAATAGGCC
>JBBTCX010000304.1:0-1989 GCA_038043045.1 Planctomycetota bacterium
CGGCGCCTTGCCTCCGACGACTCAGGGGGTGGCCGTTTTAGACCGGACCAAAGAGCCGGGAGCAGTGGGTGAACCGCTGTATCAAGACGTGGTGACGGCCATGACAGAGTTCGCGGATCTCGACGCTAACTACTTCCGCTCTTGCCCACGAGTTTTTGGTGGACGATATGGGCTGTCATCCAAGGAATTCACACCCGGAATGGTCAAGAGCGTGTTTGATTCACTCGATCAAACGCGGCCCAAAAATCATTTCACCGTCGGAATTGTCGATGACGTAACCCACACGTCCCTATCGTATGACGCGACGTTCAATACCGAATCGGATGAGGTCGTCCGTGCGGTTTTTTTTGGATTGGGTTCCGACGGCACCGTCGGTGCGAATAAGAACACGGTGAAGATCATCGGGGAAGAGACCGATCTCTTTGCCCAGGGATATTTTGTCTACGACTCCAAAAAAGCCGGTTCGCAGACGGTGTCGCACTTGCGATTCGGTCCCAGACCGATTCGATCGACCTACCTCGTTCAACGGGCCAACTTCATCGCGTGCCACCAAGAGGCATTCCTCGATCGTGTGGACATGTTGGAACAAGCCGACGAGGGAGCGACATTTTTATTGAATACTTGGGCGACGCCGGATCGAGTTTGGGCGACTCTACCGCGAGAAGTTCGAGAACCGATCGTACAAAAACGACTGAAATTCTACGTGATCGACGCGGGAAAGGTGGCTCGACAAGTCGGCATGGGCAACCGCATCAACACCATCATGCAGACGTGCTTCTTTGCGTTGTCCGGCGTCCTGCCTCGAGAGGAGGCGATCGAAAAGATCAAGGCCTCCATTCGGAAAACGTACGAGTCGAAAGGCACTTCCGTCGTAGAAAAAAACTTCGCGGCCGTGGATCAAACCATCGCCAATCTATTCGAAGTTCAAGTTCCTTCAACCGTCGGCAACGGACGAGTCCGACCACCGGTTTTGTCGGAAGAAGCTCCGGCGTTTGTCCGTGACGTCACCGGCGCGATGATCGCGGGAAGAGGGGATGGACTACCGGTCAGCGCGATGCCGGTCGATGGCACTTTTCCCACCGATACGGCGCGCTGGGAAAAACGAAATCTGGCGTGGGAAATTCCCATCTGGGATCCCGAAGTCTGCATTCAGTGCAACAAGTGTGCCTTGGTGTGTCCGCACGCGGCCATTCGGGCAAAAGTCTTTGAAAAACCCTTGGCCAACAGTGCGCCGAGCGGCTTCCAATGGATCGCCGCTCGCGGCGCCGAATACCACGGTCTTGCTTATTCGTTGCAGGTGGCGCCGGAAGATTGCACCGGTTGCGGATTGTGCGTGGAAATATGCCCAGCCAAGAACAAGAGAGAGGTTCGTCTCAAAGCGATCAATATGCGTCCTCATGCGGGTCATGTGGCCGCGGAACGTGAAAACTATCGGTTTTTCCTGGACATTCCGGAGTTCGATCGATCACGCTTGAAACTGAATACGGTCAAGGGATCACAGTTTCTGCTGCCGTTATTTGAATACTCCGGGGCCTGCGCGGGCTGTGGAGAAACGCCGTACATCAAATTGGTCACGCAACTTTTTGGCGACCGGGCTATCATCGCCAACGCGACGGGTTGCTCTTCGATCTACGGCGGTAATCTGCCAACAACACCCTATGCCAAAAACAAAGAGGGTCGCGGGCCGACTTGGTGTAACTCCTTGTTCGAGGACAACGCGGAGTTCGGGCTGGGATTCCGGCTGTCGCTCGATAAACAACGAGAGTTTGCGTCGGAGCTTCTATGCAGGCTGGCGAGTTCAGTGGATGTCGAGTTGGCCAAGGATATTCTAACAGCCGACCAATCCACGGAAGCGGGTATCGAAGAGCAACGAAAGCGCGTCGCGATGCTGAGAGAGCGGCTCGCTAAGTTGGATGGGCCGGAAGCGTTCAATCTGTTGATGGTTGCCGACACCCTTATCAAGCGAAGTGTGTGGATCTGGGGGGGCGC
>JBBTCX010000305.1:0-22190 GCA_038043045.1 Planctomycetota bacterium
TTTGTAGCATGAAGCGAGAAGAGATGAGTGTATTTCAGGTCACGTCCTTCCTTAATGGTAACTCTTCAGCCATCTGCGGGAGGCCGGTCACGAGCGTACGCTGTTTGAGAAGACGACGGAGATTCTTCAATGCCACTGGCTAACACTTTCGCAAGGGACGCTGGTGGATGCGAACATCGTGGACGCTCCGCGCGGGCGCCTGCGCAGCAACGGCGAATCGACGCGCGACGCGGAGGCCTCGTACATCAAGAAGGCGGGCCAGGTCCGGCACGGCTACATGGCGCACATCGCCACCGATCGCAAGGGGATCATCAAAGACTTTCGCTTCACCACGGCCTAGGTTCACGACTCGCAGCGCATGGATGAAATGATCGAGAAGGAGACCTGGGCGGTCTTCGGCGACAGCGCGTACATGGACCAAACTCGGGAGAAACGATTGACTCGTCGCACGGTGTGCTGCGGGATTATCCAGCGTCGCGTTCGGAGACGGCTTGGGCGTCAAGGTCGAGGTCGGCGCGATCTCCCGCTTGAAACTGATGATACGCCAAACCCGCGATCATGGCCGCGTTGTCGGTGCAATAGGACAAGTTGGCCGCGTGGAAAGCAATCCCTAAACTCTGACAACGAACTTGCAAAGCCGACCGCAGCGCGCTATTGGCCGCGACCCCGCCGCCGAGAACCACCGTTTTCAACCGCGTTCGGCGGACTGCGGACAGGGTTTTGGCGACCAGCACATCGACAACAGCTTGTTGAAAACTCGCGGCCGTGTCCGCGATGTCACTCTCTGTCATTCGCTCCAACCCGCCCGTGGTATTTCCCGGTCCGTGAACATGATAGAGCACGGCTGTCTTGATTCCTGAAAAGGAGAAGTCCAACGATTCCCCATCGAGCATCGTTCGAGGAAATCGTATGGCCTGTGGATTACCTCGTCGCGCAGTCCGATCAATCGCTGGTCCGCCGGGGAACCCCAGTTGCAGAATGGACGCGACCTTGTCGAACGCTTCGCCGGCCGCGTCGTCGATCGTCGCGCCCAGAAGATCGATTTTCGTCGGCGATTGGATGGCGTAAAGCGAAGTGTGTCCGCCGGATACGATCAAACCCACCGCAGGCCATGGCGGTGTCTCCAATCCCAGCGACGGACTGTAGGCGTGTGCACGAATGTGATCCACCGCGATCAGAGGCTTGCCCCACGCCCAGCTCAGAGTTTTTGCGGCCGTGACTCCGATCAGCAATGCACCGACCAAACCCGGCCTGTTCGTCACCGCGATCGCGTCGATGTCACTCGTTTGGCACTTTGCAACCGACAGCGCTTCAAGAACGATTCCGTCCAGCCGCTGGATATGCGCTCTAGCGGCGATCTCCGGCACCACCCCGCCGTACTTGGCGTGCAAATCAAACTGCGAGGCCACGACGTTGCTCTTCACGTCAACGCCGTCAACGACCACCGCCGCGGCGGTCTCGTCGCACGAAGTTTCAATGCCAAGGATTGCGGTCATGAAACGGGGTCGATTCGTCTATCGAGAACGAGAGAGCTTGATCTGAACTTGTGCCCGCTGCATCGCCTTGTCGCGAGCGGTGAAAGTTGCGTCGTCGGTGATCTTCATGGCTTGAGCTTCGATCATAGCTTGGTCAGCGGCGGTTGCGTCGATCGAGTCGGCGAAACGCGCTTGTTCAGTGAGAAAAGTGATCTTGTTTTCGATCACTTGGGCGAAGCCGCCGTCGATGAACAAGGTGTACGTTTTTTCGGGCGATTCGATACGAAGGACGCCGATGCCCAGTTTACAAACCAGCGGCGCGCGGTCGCGCAGAATTCCCATTTCTCCGTCGTGGGCCGGAAAGGCGGCGAAGGTAGCGTCGCACTCCAAGATCGCCTTTTCGGGCGAAATGACCTTGCAAGAAAATGTGGAAGTCGTTGCCATTTTGATTCCGACGCCTATCCTTCGATCTTACTCTTTCGCCATTTCTTCGGCTTTCTTGGCCGCCTCTTCGATCGTGCCAACGTACATAAAGGCTTGTTCGGGAAGTCGATCCCACTTGCCTTCGCAGAGTTCTTCAAAGGACCGAATCATCTCTTCGCGCGGAGTGTAGATGCCCTTGAAGCCGGTGAACTGTTCCGCGACGAAGAACGGCTGCGACAAAAACCGCTCGATTTTGCGAGCACGGGCGACGACGATTTTGTCCTCTTCGCTAAGTTCATCCACGCCGAGAATTGCGATGATGTCTTGCAGGTCCTTGTATCGCTGAAGAATCTGCTGGACACGACGTGCGACTTTGTAGTGTCGTTCCCCGATGAATTCAGGCGCGACTAAGCGGCTGCTGGAAGCCAACGGATCGACGGCGGGATAAATTCCTTTCTCCGCGATGCTTCGCTCCAAGTTCACAGTGCTATCCAAGTGGGTAAACGCCGCGGCTGGGGCGGGGTCGGTGTAATCGTCGGCGGGGACGTAAATGGCTTGAATGCTGGTGACGGCGCCACGACTCGTGGACGTAATTCGCTCCTGAAGTTGACCCATTTCGGTTGCCAACGTCGGCTGATAACCCACGGCCGACGGCATTCGACCGAGTAGCGCGGACACTTCCGAACCCGCTTGCGTGAAACGAAAGATGTTGTCAATGAACAACAGAGTGTCGGCACCGGTTTGGTCTCGGAAATACTCGGCCATGGTCAGGGCCGACAAGGCCACTCGAAGTCGCGCCCCCGGCGGTTCGTTCATTTGCCCGAAGACCATCACGGTTTGGTCGATGACGCTTTTGCCCGTGTCACCGATTTTCGCTTCCTGCATTTCCAACCAGAGGTCGTTCCCTTCGCGGGTTCGTTCCCCTACGCCCGCGAAGCATGAATACCCGCTGTGGAATCGGGCCAACCGAGCAATGAGTTCTTGAATAATGACCGTTTTGCCAACGCCCGCGCCACCGAAAAGACCGGCTTTTCCGCCGCGAACCAACGGGCACAGAAGATCGATGACCTTGATTCCCGTTTCGAACATTTCCGTTTTGGAAGTGAGGTCGCTCATCTCCGGCGGTTCATGGTGAATGGGGCGGTATGCCTTGACATGGACCGGGCCGCGGCCGTCGATGGGTTCGCCCACGAGGTTGAAGACGCGACCGAGCGTTTCCTCGCCGACAGGAACCGTTACCGCGCTCCCGGTATCGACGATATTCGAGCCGCGCTGCAGACCGTCGGTTGAACCGAGTGCAATCGCCCGAACTCGACCGCCGCCTAGATGTTGGGCCACCTCGCACCACAACACTTCTTTGCTCTTCTGGCCGAGCACGGTGCGTTCCACGTCGACTTTCAACGCGTTATAAATCGACGGCAACTTGTCTTCTTGAAATTGCGCGTCCAACGTCGAACCAATGACCTGCGTGATCTTACCAATATTTCCGTTTTGCATAGGGCGATCCACCAATTCTACGCGAGCGCGTTTGCGCCGCCGATGATGTCCAACAATTCCATGGTAATCTGTGTCTGTCTCGCGCGGTTGTATTTTCGCGTGAGGGTCGTAATCATTTCTCCAGCCGAATCGGTGGCGGCTTTCATCGCCACCATGCGGGCGATCTGTTCACACGCCGCGGCGTCGGTGAAGCATTGGAACAACCTCATGCGCACCATGGCCGGCAGCAATTCATCCAACAGTTCTTTCGGGGCCGGTGAGAACTCGAACTCGGTCTGGCGGCTTGTTTGGTCCGATTCCGGCGTGGTTTTTCTTTCTTCCGAACGTAAAGGCAACAACGAGAGACGGTGGGGGCGCTGTTGGCCCATGGTATGAAACCGCATGTAAATCACTTCGACGGATGCGATCTCGCCGCGCTCGAATCGACCCATCAAGGTGTTGGCCAAGGGTTCAACCTGGTCGAAACGAGGCGCGTCGGTGATGTTGGTAACCCGTTCGTGAACCGGTTTGCGAAGGAAGCGGAAATAATTCGTACCCTTCTTGCCAACCATATACACATCCGCCGGGGTTCCGCGAGATTCCAGATCGGTAAGAGACTGGAGAGCGAGTCGAAGAACGTTTGTATTGTACGAACCGCACAGGCCGCGATTGCTGGTGACGATAAGCAAAGCAGACCGCTTTACATCCGGATGCGAAGCCATCAAAGGATGGGAAACATTCTTGGCCGCACGAGAAATATCTGCAACGAGTTCCGCGAGTTTTTCGCTATACGGTTTGGTCGCCATCGCCCGTTGCAACGATGCCTGGAAGCGCGCGGTAGCAATGAGTTGCATGGTCCGCGTGATCTTGCGGATGTTGCGAACTGACTTGCGGCGGCGGACGATGACTCTTGCGTTGGCCATAATGAGCGATTTCTTCGGTTAATCCGAGCCTGCGACGAAATCTACCCTTTCTTCCCGAAATGGGTTTTAAAGTCGGTAATGACCTTGGTGAGTTTGCCCGCCAAATCGTCGGAGAGTTCGCCGGTCTTGGTAAGTTCGCCGACGATTTCAGGGAATTCGTCTCGAACGTGCGTGAGGAGGGCTTGCTCAAACTTCAACACTTCACTGACCGGCAAAGAATCCAAGTGGCCTTTGGTGCCCGCGAAAATACTGACAATCTGTGACGCCAAATCAAAGGGTTGATATTGGGGTTGTTTCAACAGCTCGACCATTCGAGCGCCGCGATCGAGTTGTTTTTGGGTGGCGGTGTCGAGCTCTGTGCCCAACTGGGCGAAAGCTTCAAGTGAGCGGTAAGCTGCAAGGTCGAGTCGCAACGATCCGGCGATTTTCTTCATGGCCTTTCGCTGGGCGTTTCCACCTACTCGCGACACGCTAATCCCCACGTTGACGGCGGGTCGAACACCGGCAAAAAACAAATCCGGTTCCAAATAAATCTGCCCATCGGTGATCGAAATCACGTTCGTCGGGATATACGCGGCCACTTCGCCTTCCATGGTTTCGATAATCGGCAGGGCGGTCTGGGATCCGCCCGAATCGGGAAAGTGATGGACTTTGAGGTTGGCCTTGTCCGGCAAGGAGTCCAGCCAAACTTGGGCATGTTTCTTGCCCTCCGAACGGTGGTATAAACCGTTGACGTCATCCGGTCGTTGGTCATGCGGGGCTTTGAAGCTTTGAGGATGCTTTTTTACGATGGATCGGTCGCGCGAGTTGTCTGGCGTATTCTTGGGCACGACGCCGTACTCATCCCTCACTTTGCAACTTCGTTCCAACAAACGCGAGTGAAGGTAGAACACGTCGCCGGGATAGGCCTCTCGACCCGGAGGTCGGCGTAGCAACAACGAAAGCTGTCGATACGCATGGGCCTGCTTGGTTAGGTCGTCGTAGATGCAGAGCGTTGCCTTACCCTGCTGATACATGAAATACTCAGCCATCGCGCACCCGGCATACGGGGCGATGTATTGGAGCGGTGCCGGATCTGACGAACCAGCGCTAACCACAATCGTATAGTCCATCGCCCCGCATTGACGAAGCTTCTCGACGACGCCGACGACGGTGGATTCTTTTTGACCGATTGCGACGTAGACACAGATCACGTCGCCGCCTTTTTGATTGATAATCGTGTCGATGGCGATCGCTGTTTTTCCGGTTTTGCGGTCGCCGATGATCAACTCGCGCTGACCACGACCGATCGGGATCATGCTATCGATTCCCTTAATCCCCGTTTGCAACGGTTGATTCACCGGCTGGCGTTCGGCGATACCCGGGGCTTTGAATTCCAGCGGTCGACGGTGGGGGGTCTCAATCACACCCTTGCCATCCAACGGTCGACCCAACGGATCCACCAATCGTCCAATCAACTTCTCGCCGCAAGGAATACTGAGTAGTTCGCCCGTTCGACGGACTTCATCGCCTTCCTTGATGCCCAAATAATCGCCCAGGATCACAACGCCGACGGAGTTTTCTTCTAAGTTGAACACTTGGCCGAAGGCGCCGTTTTCGAATTCCAAGCGTTCACTGGACATCGCGTTGGACAACCCGTACACGCGAGCGATGCCGTCGCCGACCTCCAGCACGCGACCGACCTCGGCCACATCGACTTGGCTTCGGTAATGCTTGATCTCTTCCGATATGACCGACGTGATCTCGTCAACCTTGAATTTCATTTTTTCCTATCCACTCGGAAACGCGTGTGTCAACGCGATATTCCCGCATCACGACGCCACCGGTCTCGCCCCCGAATACAATTCGCGCGACGCCCGATCCATGAGTTTTTCGCACAAGCTGCCCAAATGATGGGCCACGCTGTGATCGAACTTCCGATCCCCTATGCGCACGACCACGCCGCCGATCAACTCCGGTTCCACGGATTCGATCAACTCCGGGGTTTTTCCAGTAAACTGAGCCGCCCATGAGCGAAGGTTCGTACGCTGCGCATCCGGTAGCGCCGTCGCGGTGCTTACATGCACTTTGATCCGACCCAGCTTTTCTTCGTGCAAGTGTCGGTACGCGTCGATCACTTGTCGAACGAAACCGAACCGACCCTTGCGATTGATGACCAGCATTGAGTCCACAAATACATCCGAACATCTTCCACGAAACATCTTCTCAATCGACCGGCCACGAAGGGCGGCATCTAAAGACGGCGTCGTGAGAAAACCAGCCAACTCCGACCCGGAATCTAGAATCTCGCCCAAATCCGTTAGTTCGGCGAGCATCGTTTCCGCCGCCTGGGGGGTATCCGCGGCTTGGAGCATGGACGCCGCGTAAAGCCGCGCCAGTGCCAAATCTTTGTCACCCGACTTTGCCAACGATCTACCCTCTCCCCGCAGGCTGAAGCGATTTACCGTCGGAGTGCAGCTTGCCAAGCTCCGCAATGGATTCCTGAATCAGCCGCTCATGCTGCTTTCCATCCAGTTCCTTCTGAATAATTCGCGACGCGACTTCCGTCGCGAGTTTTGCGCTAAGCGTGTAGAGTTCTCTGATCGCGGAATCCGTGGCAAGACCGACTTCCTTTCGGGCACGTTCGACGATCGCAGCCGCTTCCTTCTTCCCGGCGTCTTCGATCTTTTTCTTCAGCACCTCAGCGTCGCGGCGACCTTCATCCACGATCGCACTGGCTTCAGCATGAGCACGCACGATTTTGTCGGAGTATTCCTTCAGCTTAACTTCGGATTCCTCACGATTCTTTTTCGCTTGATCCAAGGAATCACGAATGAAGTTTTCTCGATCCTGCATGGCGCGGAGAATCGGTTTCCATGCGGTCGCCCGAAGGACCACCAAAAGAATCACGAAGACTACAATCGACCAAAAGGCCGACCCCACGTCCCAATCCAATAGGGGGGGCTTGGCGACGTGCTCCTCGCCATGGGGTTGTTCGCCGTGAGGCGCCGCAGACGGCGCTGCCTCCGTGTGTCCGCCGACGACTTCCTGAGGATCCGCAGATGCCGCCCGAGTCACTCCGACGACGAGCATTAGCGCAATCCATCCCAGCGCCAACGCCTTTCCGATGGTCAGGAAGGGGACAGACACCTGAGTAATCGATTCTCTATGACCAGCAGTCACCAAGACACTCCGTTTCTGGTTCGAGTTCGAAGTCCGCGCCAAACGATCCGCGATTACAGCTTACCCGCGATGCCGTTGCAGATCACCAAGGCGAAGAACGTGAATCCTTCGATCAACGCCGCGGCGATGATCAACGAGGTGAAAATCCTTCCTTGAACCTCCGGCTGCCGCGCGATTCCGCCGACGGCTTCGCCCGCCAAATGTCCGATTCCCTTGGCTGCGCCAAGCGTAATCAAACCCGCGCCCAACCCTGCGCCCAAGGCCATCAATCCCCGCTCACCCATGAGCTGCGTTGCTTGTCCCAACATATCGATCATTGATCAAGACTCCCAATCGTTTTGCGACTTACGCCGCGATTTCTTTTGCCGACATTGTTCAAGTAATGGCCAGAGCGCCGGCTGCTCCAACCTCATTTTATGTTCCGGTCGTGGTTCGCCTGACCGCGCCAAATCCTAATGTTCCGGCGAAACCGACGCACCGATAAACAGGGTCGTCAAAAACACAAAGACGTACGCCTGCAAAAACGCGACAAACAATTCCAACAAACTCAGCGCCGCCGCGCCGACGGCACTCACGATCCCTAATCCATAGTTGGCCGTGACCGATCCCTTGAACACGAAAATCAAAGCAAGGATCGATGCGAGAACCACATGTCCCGCGACCATGTTCGCGAAAAGACGAATCGCCAATGCAAATGGTTTAATAACTGCGCCGATCATTTCGAGAATGAGCAAACCAACCCACATCACGAAATCCGCAATCAAAAGCACAACGCTCCCGACTCCCTCGATCCGATCCGGCTTGAACACATGCGGAGCAAAGTTCCAAAGATACAGAATCGGTGCGGCCATGACCGCGCTCACCGGAGACATTCCCACATGGTGACCATGCGCTTCATGATGCGAAAGACCGCCGGATGCTTCCTCGTGATGATGGTGTCCATAAGTTCCATTCACCAAGGCGGTGTAAATTTCTTGTGTGCCGGAAACGTGAATCATCAGAAACGCACAAGCGGCCAATCCCGCCGTGATCATGATATTACCCGTGGCTGTCCCACCGATGTGCTGTAAACTCCCCCCGGACACCAAGTGGATGATCCCATCCAGCGGGACCATGCCCAAAAGATTACAGGTCAAGATGTAAAAAAACGCCGTCCAAAGAAACGGCATAAATCGATCGGCTTTGTCACCGAGTACGGGCTGAGCGACCGAGTTCCGCAGAAAGGCCATGATCCCTTCGATCGCCCCCGCGAACCCCGTAGGCACACATCGCTCCACACCTCCCCCCGCCATGGCCGTGTACCGACGACCGACCAGTGTCATCACCAAAAGCAAAAGACCCGCAGCCACCAACGTCATCAGTAGCTGGTTCGTAAAATACGTATCGTGCGGATGGATCGCCACAATGTCGAGCGGCGAAGTCCACTCAATGTCCCAATGCACCAACGGCTTGCCGAACCGATGCGGCAAAACGTGATCCAGTGGATCGTGCGACGACAGCAGAGTGAAACTCACGCGTTTGCTCCCACCGCCCCTTTTGGTTCGGCCACCCGCCGCACGATCAACAGCGCAAACGTCGTATCAATGATCAACGACAGTCCATAGAAAACCGACGCCCAAAAAAGAAACGGCCCCAAATCGGGTTTTTCCCACGTTTGATAGGCCGCGGCCATGAACACAGTAAGGAGCAGTCGCAGCACAGTCGCCGCCAGCGCCGCTTCGCCAATCTGTTTTCGAAACCAACCCGCCGCGACGGACAACGGCACCATGGCCAATACACTCGAAACGGTGCAAATGATCCCGGCAGCGTACATACTCTCGACGCCCTTCGCTCCCCATTTCGTGGCCGTCGGCGCGCGACCAATCGCCACAGCTAAAGTCGCCGCGACAAGCACCGTAAAAATGCACACAATCGAATGTTTCAAAGCAACGTTACTTTCTAGGTTTCTTGGCCGAATCACCGCCGTCGTCTAGTTTTTCCAACTGATGCAGCATCGCCGTTAATCCAAGTCCCATCCCCGCCAAAATACCGGCCAGCACGCCCCACGGCGACCAACCAAACTTCTCGTCTGCACGCGACCCCAGATACCCAAGAACACCCAACGTCAACGCAAATTGGGTTGCGATCCCGGCATACTTCATGCCGACCGCAAACATCCCATCGGATCGATTCCGATCGTCGTCGCGTCGTGGATCAATCATGGGACTTTGTACCAAAATGGCACAAAGTGCCGCCTAAAGCAAGTCGCACCGTGCGCCTTGCTTGGGTACTAATGAACCCCTACACCAACAGGGGGGCCGAAGTCTAGCAAGCCCGCCAGTCCGCTTCAAGTGAAATTGTCGGCACTACAAATTTTTCGAAAAAAGCTCATTTCTGCAACGCCTTAAGCCGGGCGGCACTTAAAATTGCAGACAGTAGACGCGTAGAGGCCCCGATTCACGGCGGCTCCTAAGTCCTTAAACAAGGACGTCCCGCATCTCCATAGGCGTTGTACCGCCCGTCATTACGCCTTGACGCTGAACCACCGTCAACCCCTGTGATGGTCCGCGTAGGCCTTTTCGAGACATTTGACGAATTCAGTTCCGAGTCGGTCGCGGGAAAAGTCCGATTCCGCCAATTGCCGACCTCGAAGGCCCATGTCGCGGCGCTCGGATGCCGCGTCGCGGAGTTGGATGACCGCGTCGGCGAAAGCGCGAGGGTCATCGGGTGGCACTACCAGGCCGCAATGGTGAGTCGTGATCAGATCCGCCAGCCAACCCGGATAATTGTTCAGAACGGGAATCCCCGAAGCGAGGTAGTCAAAGAACTTGTTGGGTGAGGTGCCGCGATAAAATGCGGGGATGTTGTTGAGGACCATCAATCCCACGTCCATCCGTGGGAGCATCTTTGCGAGTTCTTGCTTGGGGATGGATTCGAACCACGAAACACAAGAACTGAGCGCCTCAACTTGACACCTCTTCATGAGGCGTGGGCGTTCGCCGCCTTGGCCTATGAAGACGAAGCGGAAGCCTTTTTCTCCGCGACGTTTGAGTTCCACCGCCGCGTCCAACACGGCATCCAATCCGTTGGCCCGCCCGTGCGCGCCGGTATAGACAAAGCGGACCTCGCCAGGAGAACCGAAGCGCGGGTCGTTGAGCGGTTCATCCGTGGGCTGAAAAAGATCGAGATCGGCGGAGTTGGGGATCATGTCGATTCGATCCACCGGGTAGCCGGTTTGGCGGACTCCCTCCACCATTCCCGGCGAAAGTGCGATGATCCGAGCGGCGGCGCGATAAATTCGACGCTCGAGTCGACGTGCATACCAAATCAGTAAGGGGTTGCGAAGAGCGCCGATGGCGATGGGCAATTCAGGCCAGAGGTCGCGGACTTCGAATACAAATGGGACCTTTTTGATCCTCGCACCATTCATCCCGGGAATTCCAACGCTCAAAGGGGTCGAGGTGGCGAAAATGAGGTCGGGATCCATGTCGCGGATGAGGCGTGTGGCTGCCCGGGCGAAGCGACCGAAAGAGAACAGTCGGCGGGTGAAACTCATCTCATGGCCGTAACGTTCGGGTATGCAAAGTACGCGGATGCCATCGACGTCGGTTGATTTGATTCCATTGGATGATCCAAGAGCGGGGTCGCCGACGGCATAGTCGCCGCAAATCATGGTGACGCGATGTCCAGCGGCCAGAAGGCGTCGACTCATTTCGTAGGATCGCGTCCCGGTGGCCCCGCGACGTGTGGAGAAGTGTTGATGAATGTAGACGACGTGCATGCGACTACCGAGTCGCTAAGAGCTCTTGTTGGTACGTAGACTGTTTAGATTCATCACGGAACCATTGAACAAATCGAGCGATCCCTTTCTCCAGGTTCACGCGGGGTTCGAAGCCAAGGTCTTTTCGCGCCAGTGCAATGTCCGCAAAGGTGCGCTCCACGTCGCCGGGTTGCGGCGGCAGTTGTTCAATCTTGGCCGGTTTCCCGAGCGAGTTTTGCAGCACGTTGATCAGATCGCGAAGGGCCAAAGGATGCGAGTTTCCGAGGTTGTAGATTCGATAGGCGTCGCAGGTCTTCAGCGCGGCGCACACGCCGTCTACGATGTCGTCGACATAAGTAAAATCGCGTTTCATGGAACCGTCGCCATACATAGGGATCGGTTTGCCGGACTCGATCAGGCGAGTGAATTTGTGAATGGCTAGATCGGGGCGTTGACGCGGACCAAACACGGTAAAAAATCTCAGACAAGTCATGGGAATGCCATAAAGATGGTGGTAGGTATAACAAAGGAGTTCGCCGGCGCGCTTGGTCGCGGCGTAGGGCGAAATGGGATCGTCGACTCGGTCGGACTCTGAGAACGGAACCTTGACATTGTTGCCGTAGACGGAGGAACTGCTGCCGAAGATGAACTTGCAATGGGGATGACGACGACAGGCTTCAAGCAAAACCAGCGTGCCGTTTACATTGACATCTTGATAGAGCAGCGGTTGTTCGATGGAAGGTCGAACACCGGCGCGGGCGGCAAGATGAATCACGGCGTGAATGCGATCGTCGATGAAGCGCGTGACGAACTCGGCGTCTCGGATGTCGCCTTCCAAGAGGCGGAACTTCGGGTGCGTGGCCACGGACCGGAGATTTCGGCGTTTGACTTGCGGGTCATAGAAGTCGTCGAAGTTGTCAAGCGCGATGACATCATGACCGTCGCCCAAAAGGCGCTCGCACAAGTGAGAGCCGATGAATCCCGCACCGCCCGTAACGATGAATTTGCTCATGCGTGATTTCCTGTGGATTGGCTAACTGGATTGAGTCAGCGCCGGTCGCCCGATGCAGAAATAGCGAAAACCGCGCGAAGCCAATAACAAGGGGTCATACATGTTGCGACCGTCAAAGACCACCTTGGAGGGCATTTTTTCGGCGATCAGATCAAAATCCGGCGCTCGGAATTTCGGCCAATCCGTGAAGAGCACGAGAGCGTCGGCGCCGGTCAACGTGTCATATTCGTCGTCGAACATCTGCACGCCCTTTCCAAGTTCGACGGCGGCGGATTTCATGGCCTCTGGATCGTGCGCTCGGACTTTCATGCCGGCTTCGAGAAACATCTTCACCCCGGCGATCGCGGGCGATTCCCGCACGTCATCGGTCTTAGCCTTGAAGGCGAGACCCCAAACAGCCAACGTCGTTCGAGAAGCCTGATTTCTGAAGTGGTCGATTACCCGCTGGGCAAAGGTCCGTCGTTGTCGCAGGTTGACACGTTGAACAGCATCCACGAGCCACATGGGGTAACTTACGTGCTCGCCCATCGAAACCAAGGCGCTCACGTCCTTGGGAAAACACGATCCGCCATAACCCACACCCGGAAAGAGAAAGGCGTTGCCGATGCGCGAATCCGACCCGACGCCGCGCCGAACGGCTTCCACATCAGCGCCGTAACGATCGCACAATCCCGCGATTTCGTTCATGAAAGAAATTTTTGTGGCCAGCAATCCGTTGGCCGCGTATTTCGTCATCTCCGCGCTGGCGGGATCCATGACCAGGATGCGTTCGCTCTTTCTCATAAACGGAGAATAAAGCTGTTTCATCGTGGCCACGACGGCAGGGTTGGTCGCGCCGATGACGACGCGATCCGGTTTGGTGAAGTCGTCAAGGGCGGCGCCTTCTTTCAAAAACTCAGGATTGCTGACGTAGTCAAAGGGATGATCCGTGCATTCCGTGATGGCTTCGGAAACCCGCTTGTGCGTTCCAACGGGCACCGTGCTCTTCATCACGAGAATGCGGTATCCATCCATCGCCCGACCGATTTCCTTGGCAACTTCCAGGATCGCGGTCAGATCAGCCGCACCGCTGGCCAGCGGCGGCGTACCGACGGCCAGAAAGATCATCCGCGTCTTGCGAACGGCGTCGGGAAGGTCGGTGGTAAAATGGATACGGTGGGCTTTGATGTTGGCGGCGACGAGTTCGGCGAGCCCCGGTTCGAAGATCGGGACTTGACCGTCGGAAAGCTGGCGCACTTTCTTCGCGTCGCAATCGACGCAGGTGACATCGTTACCGCTGTCGGCAAAACAAGCGCCGGCCACCAGGCCCACGTATCCGGTTCCAACGATGGAGATTCTCATAAATTCCCATTCCCTTCGGATCGGAGGCGACCACTCTTGTCGGGTCGCAGGTTTCGTAGTGCCGCCGCGATGACTCGTTTGCTCTATTGTAGGCTACATGACCCCCGCAAGAACAGTCTTCGGCGATGATAGAGCCTGACTCGGACCGGTCAGGATGGTGACGATCCGCTCAGCCGCGTGTCCATCCCAAAGGTCCGGCGTTTTGGATGGATTCGCTTGACCCCGGGCGTTGGCATAGGCGTCCAAAATGTTTTTCAAGAATGTTCCCGTCAGCTGATTGGTGCCTTGCGTGAGGGTGATCGGTCGTTCGGTATTTTCACGAAGCGTCAGACACGGCACCCCCAGAATCGTCGTTTCCTCTTGAATTCCACCAGAGTCGGTCAGCACCACGGCGGCATCGGACATCAACTTCAGGAAGTCCAAGTATCCCAAGGGTTCGATGAGTCGCAAAGCCACTGCCGAAGCGATCCGCTCGGAAAAGCCGAGCGTTTCCAAATTTTTTCTTGTGCGCGGATGAACCGGAAAAACAACGGGCATGTCCTGACTGATCCGTTCGAGTGCGGAAAGAATGGACCCGAATACGTCAACGCGATCGACGTTGCTGGGTCGGTGCAACGTCACGACGGCGTAGCGCCGAGGACGTATTTCGAGAGTCGCCAAAATGGTGGATCGGTCGGCGCGTGCCCGGTTTTGCAAGAGCGTGTCGACCATGACGTTGCCGACGAAATGAATTCGATCATTAGCCACGCCTTCTTTCCGAAGATTCTCAACGCCGCTCGGTTCGCTAACGAAAAGGAGATCGCTAATCGAGTCCGTCAGAACCCGGTTGATTTCCTCGGGCATGGTGCGATCGAAGCTTCGTAGACCAGCTTCAACGTGAGCTACTTTGATCCCCAGCTTGACGGCCACAAGAGCGCACGCAATCGTGCTGTTCACATCGCCCACGACGATAACCCAGTGCGGTTTATGTTGAAGACAGACGGGTTCGAACCGTTTCATCACTTCGGCGGTTTGCGCGGCATGAGAACCACTTCCGACTTCGAGGTTTACGTCCGGACAAGGAATGCCAAGTTCCTCAAAAAAGAGTCCGCTCATCTTCTCGTCGTAATGCTGGCCCGTGTGAACCAAAACGGCTTCGACCTCGCGCGTTTTGGCCAAGGCTCTCATGATCGGCGCCACCTTCATGAAATTCGGTCGAGCGCCGCAAACGCAAAGGATCTTCATCATGAACCCCAAATCTCCTACATCATTCTTCCATTTGGGCGACGAAAATCTATGGCCTGGCTAGACCCGTACCCGTGCCCTCCCGGAAAAGGGTCCAAATGACCCTTCGTAGCGTATTATCGACGTGGACCATGCGCCCCCTGAATTTCTCGCATCGCAAACCAAGGAAGAGGCCTGAAAAGGCTAAAAAAGCGGATACAAGAAGGGCGCCAAAGGCGACGAACTCGCAAACACCAACATCACACCCACCAGCAACAAAACCGCAATCAACGGCACCAGCCACCATTTTTTTTCATGGCGGATAAAGAGAAAAAATTCTTTTACCAAAGATTGCTTAGCCATGTGACTCTCAGCGAATGCTTACACTTTCTCCGGTTCGTGACCGCGATTCCAATTCCACGCTTCGCCGCATCCCCGCGTCGAAATCCACGGCCCCAGGTTTCTGCGTCAACACGCAATTTCCAATAATGAGCGCGTCGATACCCGTCTTGACGTAAGTATCATAAGCATCCTCCGGCGTGCAAACAATTGGCTCCCCGCGAACGTTGAACGACGTATTGATTACTACCGGAACGCCGGTTTTCTGGCCGAAGGCGCGAATCACTCGATAATAACGCGGCTGATGCTCCTCCGTCACCGTCTGCACCCGACCCGTTCCATCCTCATGCGTCACCGCCGGAATCACTTTTCGCATGTGAGGCAAAACGCTGGGAACCAGCAACATATACGGCATGTCCATTCCCTCGGGCATGTCGAAGTATTCGTGGGCATGCTCCTTCAACACAGCCGGCGCAAAAGGTCGGAACGCTTCCCGAAATTTCACCTTGGCATTGATCACATCTTTCATCTTGTTGTCGCGCGGATCGGCGAGAAGTGAACGCGCACCAAGTGCACGCGGACCGAATTCCATCTTTCCCTGGAACCAGCCGACAACTTTGCCTTCCGCAATCATGGTAGCCGCGCGTTCAATCAGTTCATCCTCGTTTTCAACCTCTTCAAATTTCGCGCCGAGTTTGGTGAGCGACGCACGAATCTGTGAATCTGTAAACGACGGGCCGAAATAAGCGTGATCCATTTGGAAAGTGCGCGGCCGGTTCAAGACACAATTCTCGATATAAAAAGCCGTTCCAACCGCACCGCCTGAATCCCCCGCTGCAGGCTGAATGAAAATATCCTTGAACCCGCATTCCTTAAACAACCGCCAATTGGCCACGCTGTTAAGACCAACGCCGCCGGCGATACACACGCGATCCAATTTGGTTTCTCGACGAATATGCCTGGCGATGTTGAGCATGATTTCTTCGACGATCTTTTGCCCGGAATGAGCGATGTCACGATGGAAATCCGACAGTTCCGACTCCTCCGGTCGCTGCGGTTGACCAAAGAGTTTTTCCCAATGACCATTGAAAGTACGTGTCGTTGAATACTGATGAGCGAAGTACTTGAGGTTTAGTCGAAAGCTGCCGTCCTCACGGAGATCAACGACTTCACGGAACTTGTCCACGTATTTCGGTTTTCCATACGGCGCGAGACCCATGACCTTCCATTCGGCGTCGTTCACCCGAAATCCCAAGTACGCCGTGATCGCGCTAAACAGAAGACCCACGGAATGCGGAAACCGCAACTCCTGCCGGATGTCAATCGTGTTTCCTTTTCCAACACCCCAAGCCGTCGTGGTCCATTCCCCGACCCCGTCGGCACTAATGATCGCGGCTTCCTCAAACGGCGAAACCAAAAACGCGCTGGCGGCGTGCGACAAATGGTGTTGACAGTATAGGATTTCGCGGTCGGTGCGAAGATGCTTCTGAATATCCTTCGCGATGTGCAACCGATGACCAAGCCACAAAGGCATGGCCTTCAACCACGGAAAATAAGTTCGAGGCCAACACGCGAGGATCGTTTCCAGAATGCGCGAAAACTTGACCAACGGCTTTTCATAAAACCCGATATAGTCGACTTCGCTGATGTCAAGCTCGGCCTCATCCAGACAGTATTGCACGGCTTGTGTCGGAAAACCGCTGAAATGCTTTTGACGGTTGAACCGTTCCTCTTCTCCCGCCGCTATGAGTTGACCGTCGCAGACCAAAGCGGCACCTGAGTCATGGTAATAACAAGAAATCCCCAGGATATTCACGCGCGATACACTCCCTGATTCAAAAGCATAATAGTGAAAACATCTAGAAGGGTCTTCTCATCCGCTCCAAAGTCGGCTCGTATGGCTTATACTTTTCCCAATACGTTCCTTCCCGCCGAAGGTTTTTGCGTATGGGATCGCTCATGCGCACAATCAAGGAAAACGGCGGCAGCAAAACAAAATACAGCAGGGAAAGGAGCACCGTCGACATCACCACCCCGATGGGAACGGTCGCCGTCATCCAACCGACGTATACCTTTTTCGCCGCGTCATGCGCCCAAAGAGACAGGAGAAACAGCAAGATTCCCACGGACTCAAAGGCCAAGCTCACCCATTGATTCGTGGCCGATCTCCAGGACCAAACCGATTCACCAGATCGCCAAGCCGGCACGGCCCACAACAAAGTAGCCAAGACCCCGAATCCGAAAAGCATGGCCTTTCCGAATTTTCGGACTTCTTCACGACTGGGATTTCGGTTCACGGTAAACAATCGAATCATCCTATACCAGTTAAGGGAACGATCGTCGCTATGAAGGACGAAGTTTACGCACCTTCCGGGAAAAGCTCCTTCGCATCCAGTTTACGGACCAAGATCGCCGCCGGACCCACGGGATGACCAGCCCGAAGTTCGTTCGTGGCCGAGTCCCATCGTGTGAAATCGCCTTCCAAATGAAACATTTCGGCGCATCGCCTACCCGTGTCCGGGAGGAACGGAGCGATGATCGTTGTCAACGTCCTTGCAGTCTGCAAACAGATATTGACCGCTCTTCCACATGCTTCCATATTGTCTTTTCGAGTGAGAAACGGCTTCGTTGCGTCAAAATAAACGTTCCCCGCCCGCGCCAAACCCATAACCTCGCCCAATGCGGCCTTGAAATGACACGCTTCCAACTCCTCCCCAGTGCGTCGAGCCGCGTCAACATTTCGTTGCAACTGTTCTTGGTCTCGTGAATCCCGTTGGCCCGACACAGGTAACTTACCATCAAAATACTTGCCCGCAAAGGTGATGGTGCGATTGAAGAAATTCCCGAACGCGTTCAGCAATTCGCCGTTATTTCGGGCAATGAACTCGTCTACGTCGAAAGCCGTCCGAACCGTTTCCGGGGCCACCGCCGTAAGATAGTACCGAAGTGGATCTGGTTCGAACGTCTTCAGATAGTCCTCAATCCACACCGCGTTGCCGCGACTCTTGCTGATTTTCTCCTCTTCCTTGCCGGGAAACTTGATGTTCATGAAGCAGTTGGCCACGACATTGTGGGGAAGCTGATATTCTCCGCGAAGCCCCTGAATGTCACCGCTTTCGTGCGCCGCAAGAAGCATCGCCGGCCAGGTGATCGCGTGGAAAACGATATTGTCTTCGCCGATGAAATGGACCACTTTGCAATCCGGGTCCTTCCACCAACGCGAATACCCTTCATCCCCTTCGTTCCTTTGGGCTGCCAATGCCGCGGTGAAAGAAACGTATCCAACGGGAGCGTCAAACCAGACATATAGGGATTTTCCTTTGGCATCGGGATCGTCCAGCGGCACAGGAACCCCCCACTGCAAATCTCGGGTCATCGCCCGTTCCGGAAGTCCTTCCGTATCGATTCGACCCAAGGACTGATTCAGAACCACGGACCGCCACACTGTGCCACCCTTTTGCGCATAGCGCCCCTCCAGCCACTCTTTGAGCTTTGACTGAAGTCGGTCCAATTGCAGATACCAATGCACGGTCTCGCGCGCTTCCGGCGTGGTATTCGTCAAAACGCTGACCGGATTTTTCAGGGCCGTTTGCTCCATCGCCCGGCCACAATTCTCGCATTGATCCCCAAAGGCCTTGTCGCTTTCGCAATGCGGGCAGATACCTCGTACAAAACGATCCGGAAGAAATTGCTTCGCTTGCGTGTCGTACAACTGAAGGGTTTTCTTCTTACGGAAAAATCCTCGCTTGTGAATTTGCAGGAATAAATCCTGACTAAACTTTTCGTGCAAGGCAACGTAGTCGGGTTGATGCGTTCCGCCATACACGTCAAAATGTATATTCAGACCTTTAAAATCCCGTTTTTGGGCTTCGTTAAAAGCGGCGGTTAATTCCTCCACCGATCGATTCTGCTCACGAGCGGTTTTGAGGGCCGCGACCCCGTTGTCATCGCTTCCGCAAATGAACCGAACCTCGGCTCCCGTCGCCCGCAAATAACGCACATACGTATCCGCCGGTAAATAGGCTCCGGCGATATGTCCGACGTGGAGTCTACCGTTTGAATACGGCAAAGCCGAAGTAACCAAAAACCGACGTTGCGACATTCCAACCACCAGCGTTACCGAGGGAGGGTTCCTTGATCGAGCTTAGACCAACGGGTCGGGCTGAGATTGTAGGGTACGACGCACCCAAGACAAGCCGAGCAATGGAAGACCACCAACTCGACCGATAGGATGGTCATGGGAATGACGGTCTCTCGTTTTTTTGACGCAGGACCCCAGCCCCCTGTATACTTAAGTGGCGTCGAATTGGAACCAAAGTTATGCCTCATTCACTTTTAGCTTTTGGCCTACCTGGCGGCATGGAGTGGATCATCATTGGTGCCGTGGCTCTTCTGATTTTCGGCAGACGGTTGCCGGATGTGGCCCGGTCTTTCGGAAAAAGCATTATCGAGTTCAAAAAGGGGCTGCGTGACGTTCACGACGAAATAGACACTGCCTCCAAACCCCCCGATTCTCAGACGTCTTCCCTTTCGGAACGTGGTTCCACCTCAAAGGACGTCTCGTCGACGCCGGGGCCACGCCCTTAAGTTTCGGCCAAACTTCTATACGCTTGGTCAAAAACTCGTTAAACTGTTACTTTACAGATTTGACCCAAGCTAATTTTCTTGGAATCGGCTCTAGACAGTTTTTTGGGTTTCCACTATGATCGGACCTTGTTACGAGGTTCTTACATTGGTGGAGAGGAATGCGCAAATTCGGACAGATGAAACCCGTTGAACGCGGGCCAGCGAATTGAAAGTGGTTTCTTCGTTGTGTCATTCTACTGCGGTAGGGGTCGAAGCGCTTCTTTTAACGCCAAGTTTGTTATGAAGAGGTGTGAAGCTGTTTTCGAGGAGGCCGGAGCATGTTTGGAACTTGGTTTAGAAAACTAAGCGCCGTTGGTCTGGGGATTGCATTAGCACAAGGAGTCGTTGGAACTTCCCTAGCGGTTGGCGCCAATGACACAAAAACGGAAAAAAACGAAATCACCTTGCCGGTACCGGATATCGCCTTGTCGACTACAGTCGATGCGGACCCGGAAAGCAGGCGTTTGTTCTTTTACGCTCTGATCCAATCGGTTGATCTTGGTGACAAGCCAACCGTATCGGGTCTGGTCGCATGGGCGGAACGATTGGAATTGGGCGATGATGTGGTCTCTACACTGAAATCCTCCATTCCCGGCGAGGTGACGGCCGAGGAGCTTGGAAAAAAACTCGACGATTTGTTGAGCAATGGCTCTGAGCCAGTCGACGGTTTCGGCGGCGTCGCCACTGTCGGCGCTGATACCTGCCTCGCGGCCTTTTCGCTCGCCTTTCCGTTTGGGGACAGCACCGTTACGAATGACTTGGCCACAGCGGACGCTGATGTCAGCTGCAACGGCACGCTCACCAATTCCCCATTTGGTATCTGGTATACCCTTACGACGGGCGTGAATTCCGTGCTGCGCGTCGGTGAAACCGGCAGCAACCAAGATATATTCTGGACCGTCTATTCCGGTAGTTGTGGATCTCTTACCGAAATCTTCTGCACTGCCACCGATACCAATGTCTTGGTGACACCCGTGCTTACTGCCGGAACCCAGTATTGGGTCTTGATTTCTAAGAGTAATGCGACGGTCAGCACCCTGAAAATGGCCGTGAACGCTGACATGGTGTTCGATCCGCCGGTCGCTCCTTCGAACGACGCTTGTGCCACACCCATCGCTTTGGGCAGTCCTCCCGCAACCGTCAGTGGTAGCGTGTTTTTCTCCACGGATGATGCTGAATCGACGGCTACGTGCACGACTGGCAGTTTGAATCAATCCCTTTGGTACACGGTGATCGGCACCGGCAATACGATGAAAGCGACGACGTGCGCAACAAGCACTGCATTTGACACTAAGCTTCAAGTGTGGACGGGCGCCTGTGGCGCACTGACTTGCCTAGGCGGGAATGACGACCAAGCCGGTTCATTCGTGGCCGCTTGCGCTAGCACCGGAAGCGCCACGCTTAATCGCGCTTCTACGGTTACATGGTGCTCGGAAGTCGGGCAGGTTTATCTTATTGCGGTAGGTGGTTTCAGCGCTGAAGTAGGCTCCTTCACCCTTTCGGTGACCGACGGAACGCCCTGCCACGGTGCCTGCTGCATAGGCCCGCCGTTTGGTTGTTCGCAATTGACGCCGACTGCGTGTACGGCGGCTTTAGGATTCTACCTTGGCGATGGCGTACCTTGTCTTCTAGATGGATACGATGCCTGCGACTGTGACGCAAATGGTGTTTTGGACCGCACGGAACGCATTCTGGCTGAAAAGAATTTCTTCTTTTCGTTCCAGCCGCCGTTGCCCATCCCAGACAATAACGCCGTAGGCGTAATCGATGTACATACCATTGAAGCCGAATGTGACTTGCTCTTCGACGTAAACATCGATGTGGACATCACCCATCCCTTTGACGGCGACGTCGACATCTTCCTCCTGTACGAAGACATGGTGAACGCGCCGATTATGGTGGAACTCTCCACGGACAACGGCGGGTCAGGTGACAACTACACCGCAACAATCTTTGACAGTGAAGCAGCCACTGCGATCACGGCCGGTGTGGCTCCCTTCACAGGGAGCTTTCGACCAGAAGGATCGCTGGCCGTTCTCTACAACAAGAACAAATGTGCCCGTTGGACTTTGATCGTTATTGACGACGCAGGCGGCGACGTCGGCGTGCTAAACGGTTGGTCGTTGCGGTTCCTGAACCCGCTGGACGACTGCAATCAGAACTTGGTACCGGACAAATGTGAGCCGACTGAGGCATGCTGTCAGATGGACAAAACGTGCATCGAGTTGATTGCCGAATGCTGCACGGATCAGAACGGCACGCCGGAAGGCGTCGGTTCCGAGTGCAGCATGACGCTCGAAGCCTGTTGTTTGCCCAATAGCACTTGCCTGGACCTCGACCCACTCTGCTGCGCGGATTTGAGCGGCGTACCGGAAGGTCCCGGCACGGTTTGCTCTCCAATTCAAGGCTGCTGCCTTCCCGATGGAAGTTGTGCCGATTTGGATCCACTTTGTTGCGAAGACTTAGGCGGA
>JBBTCX010000305.1:22200-24123 GCA_038043045.1 Planctomycetota bacterium
CGGAACACCCCAGGGAAGTGGAACGGCTTGTACGGAGCTGCAAGGCTGCTGTTTGCCTGATGGTTCGTGCATCGACATCGACCCGCTTTGTTGCGAGGATCGCGGCGGAACTCCGGAAGGCACGGGCACGGTTTGCACCGCCGCACAAGCTTGTTGCTTGCCGGACGGTAGCTGCGCCAACCTTGATCCGCTCTGTTGCTTGGATCGCAAGGGTACTTCTGAAGGTTCAGGAACGATGTGCACAGCGCCGCAAGCGTGCTGCTTGCCGGATGGTACCTGTCGTAATTTGGATCCGCTTTGTTGTGCGGACTTGAACGGCGTTTCCGAAGGGTCGGGAACGGTTTGCACGGCCCCACAAGGGTGCTGCCTATCGGATGGTACCTGTCGCGATTTGGATCCTCTGTGCTGCGAAGACTTGAACGGCGTGTCGGAGGGCTCGGGTACGGTTTGCACCGCCCCACAGGCGTGCTGTCTACCAAATGGCATTTGTCGTGATTTGGATCCGCTTTGTTGTGCTGATTTGAATGGCGTGTCCGAAGGCTCGGGTACGGTCTGTACGGCACCACAAGCGTGTTGCCTGCCCAACGGAACCTGCCAGAATCTCGATCCGCTGTGTTGCGTCGACCTGAATGGCACCCCGGAGGGTTCCGGTACGGTTTGCACGGCGCCTCAAGCGTGCTGTCTGCCTAACGGTTCATGCCAACAACTTGATCCGGAATGCTGCTTGGATCTCGGCGGAACGCCGGAAGGTTCCGGTACACAGTGCACCACCCCGCAGGCGTGCTGTTTGCCCAACGGAACTTGCCAGAATCTCGATCCGCTGTGTTGCGTCGACTTGAACGGTACCCCGGAGGGTTCCGGAACAGCTTGCACCGCCCCACAGGGGTGCTGTCTGCCCAATGGAACTTGCCAACAACTTGATCCGGAATGCTGCTTAGATCTCGGTGGAACGCCGGAAGGACCCGGCACACAGTGCACCGCACCGCAGGCCTGCTGTCTGCCAAACGGAACTTGCCAGAATCTCGATCCACTGTGTTGTGCGGACTTGAACGGCATTCCGGAAGGCTCTGGAACTACTTGCACGGCGCCTCAAGCCTGCTGTCTGCCCAATGGATTGTGTCAGCAGCTTGACCCCGAATGCTGCTTGGATCTCGGCGGCACACCGGAAGGACCTGGCACGCAATGCACGGCTTCTAGAGCTTGCTGCATGCCAAACGGTTCCTGCCAACAACTTGATCCTGAATGTTGTCAGGATCAAGGCGGCTCACCTGGACCGGCGGGATCGCAGTGTGGCGGCGTCGAAGCCTGCTGCTTGCCGGACAATTCCTGTCTGCAGATCGACTCCGCATGTTGTGCCCTTCAGGGCGGCGATTCCCAGGGCATTAACTCCGCTTGCGGCGCGCCGCAGGCGTGTATCTTGCCGGATGAATCGTGCATCAACGTCGACCCGGCTTGCTGTCTGGGTCAGGCGGGCGACCCAGAGCCTGGCGACCCCTGCACGGAACCGCGCGGTTGCTGCTTCCCCAATGGAACGTGCGCCAACTTGGATCCCGTCGTGTGTGTTTCGCAAGGAGGAACGCCGCTCGCGGGCATCTGCCTCGGTGACGGTAATGGAAACGGAAGCGACGACCTCTGTGACGAACCGCCGATTCCGACTGTAAGTCAATGGGGTCTTATTGTTTTGGCATTGCTCTTGGCCGTCGGCGCGAAGATCAGATTCGGTCGCCGTGAGGAGCTTAGATTGAACTAAGGCGTATGAGGGGATTGGCGAGCCGCGGCTAAAACCGCGCGGCCAATCGTTCAACAACCCCCCGAAGCTGCCGAGGCTTCGGGGGGTTTTTCTTTGCGCGTCGAAAAAGCGGTCATGCCTACAGCGGATCGGTAGTCGTTGGCTAGCAGGCTGTCGGACTTATTGGCGCGCTT
>JBBTCX010000306.1:0-2868 GCA_038043045.1 Planctomycetota bacterium
ACACTGAATACTAGCTTGGGCAAGTCCGAGAATCAAGAATAATTTAATTATTTGATTATGATGAATTGTTATGGCTTGGTTTTTTGTGCGAACGCAGCAAGGCTATCCGTCCGCTGAAGAAGTGGTTTCGGTGTGGACTACGCCTCGTATTTCTCGAAAAACAGACACCCCCTCCTGTTCGGTGTGCGACTTTTCGAGGGTTCGTTATCATGCGTTGGATGAGTTCGGCGGACGGGCCATTGCAGAGGATGCTCAATCAGGAGGTCGTGTTCGACACGGCCACGCCGATCGTGTACATCGGCACGCTGGTTGAGATTACGGATACGCTGTTTGTGTTGTGCGACGGGGATATGCATGATTGTCGTGACGGGCACGCGAGCAAGGAACATTACCTCATCCAAGCGCGGCAGGATGGGGTTGCGAAGAATAGGCACAACGTGGTGGTGATGCGAACGGTGGTGATCAGCGTCTCGCGTCTAACGGATATTGTGGCGGATTAAGAGTGAGCAGAGTTTTTGTCACGGGCGGGGCGGGGTATGTCGGGAGTCATTGTGTTCGCGCATTGTGCACGGCGGGACACGAGGTCACGGTGTATGACAATTTCGTGACCGGCCATCGGGCCGCCGTCGAAAAACGAGCCCAGTTGATCGAGGGCGATCTTGCGAATGGTTCGCAATTGCGGCGGGTGCTTTCCGACGGACATTTTGACGCAGTCATGCACTTTGCCGCGTCGTTGGATGTCAACGAATCGGTACGTGAACCCCTGAAGTATTATCGCAACAACGTCGGCAGCACCATCAACTTGTTGGAGGCCATGCGAGAAGCCGGCGTGCGAAAAATGGTGTTTAGTTCGACATGCGCAACGTATGGAATTCCATCCGGCGTTCCTATTACGGAGGATATGCCGCAATTTCCCATCAGCCCCTATGGTCGAACGAAACTGGCGATGGAATGGGCCTTGGGGGATTGCGCGACGAGTTGGGGATTGGGGGCGACGGCGTTGCGCTATTTTAATGCGTCCGGCGCTGCGGCGGATGGAGCGCTCGGCGAGGACCATGAACCGGAGATTCATCTGATTCCCATCGTGTTGCAAGCGGCCTTGGGCAAGCGATCCGACGTTCGGATTTTTGGGACGGACTATGCGACACGCGATGGCACTTGCGTCCGCGACTATGTTCACGTGGAGGATTTGGCGAGCGCTCATCGACTGGCGATGGAAACGCAGCCGGAGGGTGTATTCCGCTATTTCAACCTGGGGACAGGGCGAGGATCCACAGTGCGCGAAATCTTGGATGCCGCGCGGCGAGTGACAGGTTGCGACATTCATGCGGTGGCCGCGCCTCGGCGCGAGGGCGATCCGCCTGAATTGTACGCCGATCCTCAAAAAATTACGAACGAATTGGGTTGGAGTCCGCAGTATTCAACGATTGAGGATATCATTCAAACGGCCTGGAAGTGGCACAAGAACCATCCGGATGGGTATGGACCAAGTTGAATGACACCGGCGGGCACTTGGAGCGCGTCCTAAAACCTCGTTTTACTGGGTCGCGCAGGCTGAAGCCTGCGGCTCGGAATGGGTTTTAGGGCGCACTCTTAGAACCTCAGCCCCAATTTCGATGGAGATAGTTCGTGGGATCAAGGAAAGAAAAAACCAAGCGAAAACAAAGCCAAACCGGAAAACGCGACCTGGTAACACAACAAACTGGTGGCAAGCGATCCGGTGGGGGAGCCTTCGTCGTGGCGATTGCCTTGGTGATTGTCCTGGCGATCGTTGGTATCTATTCCCAGCAAAAAGGCGAAACCTCCGGAGCAGCGCTCAAGGATTCGTCGACGAAAAACGATGCGACCCCTTCGGCCCTTTCCGACGCGAAGGCTCTGGCCACCGATCCGTCTAAACCATCGAACGCTTCGGGTTCGACCGGCGGCAAACCCAATGTTCTACTCATTACGGTTGACTCATTGCGAGCGGATCATGTTGGATGTTATGGCGGAAATACTTTAGACACGCTCGCCATCGACGCGCTCGCCCTCGAAGGCGTTCGCTTCGCCCACGCCATGACCGTCGTGCCGATTACCGCCCCCTCGCACGCCACGATCCTCACCGGTAAATACCCGGCCAATCACGGCATGCGCGACAACGGCCCTTATGCGCTTGCCGATTCCCATACGACCGTGGCCGAACTTTTCAAAGCCGCGGGATATGCAACCTCTGCATTCGTCAGCAGTTTTTTCCTTGATAGTCGAAATGGTTTTTCCCAAGGATTTACAACCTTTGACCAGTCCCTGACGATGCGCCGTCCTTATGTTGGTTTGATCGATCCGTTGCCTCAGCGACCGGGCGAACAGACCGTCAGCGCCGCCATTCGCTGGCTTCAGGACCATCTTAAGGACAATCCTCAACGCTCCTTTTTTACATGGGTAAACTTGTTCGACGCACAGTTTCCTTATGTCGCGCCGGAACCTTTCGCATCGAAATACAAAGAACGCACCTATCTTGCGGAAGTCGCCTACGTCGACAAACAGATTGGACAGTTGACAGAATTCCTTCGCTCCCACGGACTGTGGGATAACACCATCGTTGTCCTTGTGGGAAGTCACGGAGAAGGTCTGCGCGAGCACGGCGAAGAGACGCATGGCTTGCTGCTCTATGACAGCACGGTAGCGGTTCCGATGATTTGGCATACGCCGGTTTGGGCGGGGTCCCCTCGCGTGGAGACGGAAGCCTTGGCCGCGACCATCGATGTGGCGCCGACCTTGCTCGCCTTGGTCGGAATCCCGAGTCCAACACCTTTCGACGGACTCGATTTGTTCGGACAGAACACGAATCCGATTCGAACGGTGTACGTGGAATCGTTGTCCCCCAAGCTG
>JBBTCX010000307.1:0-3496 GCA_038043045.1 Planctomycetota bacterium
AAGCGGCGGAGGACGGCTCGCTCATGACTCAGCTTAGCCACAGTTTTGACGGCCTGGTTCCATATCCTTTGTCTCAGATCGGCTTTGAGTTGCCGGATCGGCGGAAGTCGAAGCACGTTCTTGTCCTTCTTGCGGCCAAGCGGGTTTGGAAAAGAAACGGCGCTGCGGACGAAAAAACCCGAACAAAACGCGGGGCATCGTGCCGATGGTCATCATGCGGTGGTCCTCCTGACCGGGTGTCTTTTTCCAACACCGGCATCGGCTGGAAACACCCCTTTTTTGTTGCCCTATCCGCGCTCATGACAAAAATCGCTCAGTTTGAGTAAACAACCAAAGGGAATATCGACTTCAGGACCCGTCTTGAGAAAGTTTCTTAGATGGCCCGTCAACATTTGGTTATACCTCAGTCCCATCGAACTTGGTCTTCAAAGGCACAGTAATAATCTAGTCCGAATTCGTCAGCGCTAGCCAGAGGCTTGACACCACGGCAGCGGATGATTCGGAAAGGGACATCGCCGCGTAGTGGCTGGGCAACGGTCAACACCAATCCAATTGCGCAGTAGAGGTACTCATGGGCGTAAGCATCCGGAACAAGAATCTCATGGGCCAGTATGGCGCAGGGGTTGGGTAGTTCATTGAGCACCGAGGCTGCGGGCTGCACCAGCGTCTCGACCATTACCGCTTCGCCCGCCCGCGCCCACAACATAAGGCCCTGCCCGGTATTAGTCCGGTAGCGACGGCGCGTCGCGGGGTAGTAACCCAGTACAGCGTCAATACTCTCTTCTGGCGAAGCAAACAGCGCGTCGAACTCTGCAACCGTCGCGCGATGCAGTCCCTGCCAGCGAGCAGGCTCAACGCGAAGTATGGGCTCAAGAGAAGTTTGCAAGTTCATGGTAAGAGCCCTGCCAGTTCGGGCCGACCCAGGAAGTATGCCGCCCGAAAGTTATCGTCGTGGACCTTCGAACGGATACTATCGGCTCCTTTGCCAGCATCGCCATATCCGATCGTCGCCAGCGCAGGCGCGGGACAGGGTGCGCCGGAAACCCCTGCTTCGAGGCTGGCCTTGAAAGCGACATCGCTGGCGGCCTTCGGCACGATCCTGTCGTTGAACAACTGCACTCCAAGCACTTCGGTGAAGCCCTCCCGGATAACCTGGGGAAAGGAAACCCCGCCCGCCGTTGCCCTAAAGTTCGGGTGAACGAGGGCGTGAAGCACCTCGTGGCAGAGCGTGTCGACACCGCTCCAATGGTCCTTACAAGCCGAATTGGCGGAAGCGTTGAACTCGGTGACCAGTCCGATCTGGGCGGCCGCGCCAGAGCCAGATTGCCTGCCGGTGTGCTGGATCAGGCGATTGACAATGGGTTGGGTTATCGGATCACTCTCCATCGACGAGACAATACTTTGCAGTTCCATTCGATCCGCCGCCCGCGTTGGGTCGTAGTGCACATCGGCAAAGATGTTGGTGTCGATGAAAAGTGCACTGGGTACAGAGGTCCGGCCCACCAACTCGGCACGGTTGAGCAGATAACTGCTTCGCAAAGCCGTATCCGGAACTATTGCACCCACGTCGGAAATAGTGGTCGACGCATGCCAAACAGGCCGAATATCGAAAAGATTGTTCACCGCAGTGTCGGCATAGGGGGAGAAGAAACTGCGAGCTTCTTCCGTGATGGTATCGCCAATCCGCTGGAACGCCGAAAGCGACCTGGTACCGACGCTCGCCCAATTTCCCGGATCAATCAATGTCAGCAAGTGATTGAGGGCGGGCCGCAGGCGCGTGTTGAGTGCCGCCACGTCCAGCGGATCGAGGGAACTGCCTGTTGTCGGGGGTGGATTGACGATCTCACGAATGGCGGCGGTATCGGCGGCATTGGGCGCAGAGAGTCTGCCAGCAAGCGCCACTTCCGACCAGCCGGATACGCGCAGCACCTCGCGTACGAACAGTCTATCAGGGTCGGGCAACGGCGCGTTCACTGCTCCGGGTGCATGGCTCAGAACCCTTTGCGCGGCGACTGTCATATTCAGGGCTGCTGCAGCGGTCTTATTGTCAGTCAAAAGCTTCAGCCCGAACATTAGCCAGAGTTTGGTCGAATCGGACAGGGTACGGATGGCGCTTTCCTGCGCGGCGTCCGGCGCGGCACCCGTCAAGCTCGTGGTCATCGCAATGATTCGATCAGCCCGGTCAGCCAGCGCGACACCCGGCAAGCCGCTGTAGTCTATCGCCACGTTGAGTGCACCCAAGCGCATCACCGCGCGCTGGAGCGCCCGCGCCCCGAGTTCTGACTGCTGCACGAAATGCGTCAGCTCATGGGCAATCAAACGCCGTCCCTCGTGCGTTTCGGGTGCGAACCGGCCCGCACCAAACACAATGTCGTGCCCCACGGTGTATGCGTTGGCGTTCACATCACGTGTCGATTGCTCTGCGGCCGCGCCAGATTGTATCCGTACTTGGGAAAAGTCCTGCCCGTAGCGCTGCTCCATGTCCTGCCGAAGCGCCGAGTTCAGCGGCGTACCGGAAATAGCAAGGGCATGCCCAACACTGGCGGGCGCCGCATCCAACCGGTCATTTGATTGTCCTACGAAACCCTGAATGCGTAGAGGCGCACCGCTGACTGCGGGATTTGCCGACGTTGCCACTACCTGGTCGGCGATGCGGTCGGCTTCGCGTTCGTAGGGGTCGTCGGCCGGGCCGACGATCAGCTTGGGTTGCAGATTGATCTGCTTTTGAGAACTACACTGTGGACAATCGCCTTTACCGCCACAAGCGCATTTGCGTTGCAGTCGCAAGAGCGCCTGATTGCTCACGAACGGGGATGGGGCGCGTTTCGGGGCGACGGAATGGGCAACCGGCTTTTGCGCCATCGTGGGAATCGAAGCTGATTTGGAAGCGATCATGGTCATTTTCAGATACTATTCCAATTCCAATATGCCCGCAAAGCCAAGCACCCGTTCGTCCTGTGTCTCGTCATTGGAGTTTACATCGCGATCAAAGTGGAAGGCTGGAGAAAAAAACTCTCTTCGTTTCGGGTTCGGGTTGAAACCTCACTACATACGGCACGTCATAGGCTGCTCCAACTGCTTCTAGTCTACTCAGTGGTATCGTGAAAGCTTGTTCGGCGGGTGAGCCACATTGTCCGGGACACAAATCAACAGCATCCAAAACTTCATAATGTGGTACTAATTCCAAGTAGATATAGCCGCTGTTCCCGACCAAGGGTACTTTCTGCAATACAACGTTAGCCCGTTGAATTGCCCTTGAGTCAGGGCCTGCATCGCTGCTGCCGATTCCTCCTGCGATGTTTCCGGCTTTCGAAAACGGGTTGGAGAAATTGATTGGGCGATTATTCATTTCGCTTGGCGATAAGAAATTGGAAAGAGATGCAATAGTGTAAGCATGAGGAGTCAGTTTTCCACCTGGAAACCTAGACAAGCGCCCGGCTACCCAGGGCAATCGCATCTAAATCTTCTGGCCGACGACCTCCAGGAGGTAATCCGG
>JBBTCX010000308.1:0-5721 GCA_038043045.1 Planctomycetota bacterium
CAAAATCAGGAGACTGGCTTGACGCTACGGACACCGTGATACCCTCACGGACCGCATAAGGGTCCATCACGACCCTTAAACAACTCACACGTTCACCCCGCAATGGCCGTCGCAACTTGATTCGGTAATCGAAGACTCTCCGTCTCTTCTTTTTGGGAAAAATTGCGCTTGACCTTATAGCTTGAGAGCTTGTATGGCCGTACAAAATATCAAGTGCCGCCTGTCGCCGACACGGGCGCCACAAAAACGAGACAGAATAACGCCTTAACTTAAAACAGGAACCCACAGTGAACTACGTTACAAATGCCGAAGAAACGCCGTTTCTCAAAAAAGCCTTATTTCCAAGGCTTTTACATAAGTGCCATGCCATGACACTCAAAAAAACAAAAAATAACCAAACGAACCCATGTGAAAGTACCACTGAAAAACGACCGAATTCGAAACAGAAATTTGAAGCGGAACTTCGTGGAATGGACGTATCAAACGGTGTTAATGTGAAAAGTAAAGCAAGGCCGCAGCGCGGCAAGTGTCACCTTGTGGCATTGCGACCTTGTGCACCCAAGGGCGGCGCGACAAGAACAGCAATTCAACCCTTTTCGCCAGATGCAAAGAGAAGTCGAGAAAAGACACCCGGTTACGGCTTCTTGACCTCCAACGCCTTCTCGATGTCGGCCACCAGCTTGGCGTCTTCCGGCAGCGTTCGCGTTCCGTATTTTCCGATCACCGTGCCGTCACGGGCGACGAGATACTTCTGGAAGTTCCATTCCACTTTGCCCGCGATTTCGGGTTTGGGATGGTTGGTCAGATACTTGTATAGCGGAATCTGGTCGTCGCCGCCGACGGAAACTTTGGCGAACAGGTCGAACGTGACGCTGTACTTCGACGTGCACGTTTTCTTGATCTCCGCGTCCGCCCCGGGTTCCTGATTGTTGAAGTTGTTCGCGGGAAACGCCAGAACTTTGAACCCGCGATCTTTGTACTTTTTGAATATCGACTCCAGACCGGAGTACGTGCGATCGGTGTACCCTCACAAACTCGCCACGTTGATCACGAGAAGAACGTCGCCCTTGTACTTGCTCAGCGCCACATCCTGGCCGTCGATGTTCTTGACCGTGAAGTCGTAAATCGACGCCGCTTTCGGCGCATCACCGGTGAACAACGCGCTTCCGCTCAAAAGCACCACCGCCGCTACAAACGCTCGAATCATCGTTCCTACTCCTTATCGTTCTTTCCCGAACCCATCCCGATCCGTTATGATGCCGCCGGAGTCGCGCTTGTCAATGGCGAAGTCGTGATGACCTTCCTTTTGCGCGAAAGGGCTATTCGTGGACGACCAGCAAGCACGTGAACAACGAAAACTCTCCTGGTTCAGTAAGCTGATCATCTTCGGAGTGATCTTCATCGTAGTGATCGGCGGGCCGCTGCTGTATTTGAATGAATCAGCCGAGTCGCAATGGCAGGCCTACATGGATGAACTTCGCGCGAAGGGCGAACCGATGACCATTTCCGATCTGGAACAGCTTCGCCCACCGATTCCAGACAATGAGAACGCGGCCGTATTTCTGATGGACCTGGGGCCAAAAGTTGATGCATCGGTTGGCTACGAAGCGCTGGCGAAGGACCCAGATCCAAAACGACACGTATTCGTTTTTGGACGCAAAGGCAACACGGCTGATTTCTTTGAAGGGCTTCCGAGATATGCGATCGAAGAATCCCGATCGTTTTTGGAAACACGTCGGGAATTGCTCACCGAGCTCGCAAAACTGCGCGGGTATTCTCGGTGGAGATTCAATACGGACTATCAGAGCGACCCATTGCTTTTGCTGGATAACAATCCCGCGCATGTTCGTGCGGCTGGTAAACTCGTTCATTTGGATTGCATTCTCTCCACATCCGAGGGTCGCTTTCACGACGCAAGCGAAAGCATATTGCTTCAGTTTCATCTTGCGGACGGAATGACGCGCGAACCGACCATCATCGCCCGACTCGTTCAAATCGCCATGGAAGCCTTGGCGCTTCGTTCCCTGGAGGGATTGCTTAGCGCTGGAGAAGTTGACACTGAAACGCTCGATGGATTCATGACGCACCTTGACACTCATGTCCGGTTGGGGTCGCTTCGTTTGGGATTGCAGGGCGAGCGAGTGCATTTCGTCAACATGTGTACTTTTGGTTACAGAGTGACCTTTACAGGCCCGCTGCCGGAGGATGAACCCTTCATCCCTTATCCGAATCTCACCAAGATGTTGAACGTACCAGGTCTGGGTTTCCTGGCATATTTGAATCTTTCGACGGGAGCAAGAATGCTCACTGCTTTGATTGATGCAGCCGACGATCCAAAGAGGCTTCTCGACGAAGGGAAGCGAATGGAGCAGGAGCTCGATCAACTCGGAAAGTCTCGATTCCTCGTCAAGACTCTTTTACCAAGCCTTTCCCGCGCGTGTTTGCTGAATGCTCGAATCCATGCCGAGTTGGATTGTGCGCGATGTGGTGTCGCGGCGGAGAGGTTTCGGTTGAAGACGGGGCGGATGCCGGAGTCGCTATCGGAGCTTGTGCCGGAGTTCTTGGAGGCCGTTCCGATCGATCCGTTTGATGGGCAACCGTTGCGATTCAAGACCTCCGAAGAAGGAATTGTGATCTACACGATCGATGACAACGAGGTGGATGACGGCGGAAGCGTCACCATTGTCGGGAAAGCAAAGCAGCCTCTCGATCGCGGATTTCGGCTAAATCGGCCTGAACATCGCGGACTGAAAATTCTGGACATTCCACCGCCGACGGAAGAGGAATAATTAATCCCCCATTGGTTGCGATGGCTATCGCTGGCTCTTGCAGCCGGATGGCGCTTGATGTCGCGACCTGGTAGGCACTTGAGCCCGTGGTTTGCAGTGCAATGATTGCACGCGGTACTCTGTCATGATGGGCACAATGAGGCGTTCCAAACTTAACGAATCTGAAAACGATCGACTCACGAGGATTAAGCGACGGGTGGTCATCGCGCTATTTTCCGATGACGAACTCTTAGATCGGCTGGTTCTCAAGGGCGGAAATGCCCTCGACCTCGCGCATCATGCCACCACCCGGGCGTCCGTCGATCTCGATTTCTCAATGGAGAGTGCATTTCCCAAGGACGAGTTAGGGAGCATTCGCGATCGTATTGAGAGACGACTCCACCAGGCTTTTTTACCGGAAGGTCTTAAGGTCTTTGATATTGTGCTGAAGGAAGCGATTGAAAACGTCACTGACGATCTCAAAGATTTTTGGGGCGGGTATGTCTTGGAGTTCAGGCTCATTGATGCGAAGATGTCCGACGAACTCGGCGCAAACTTGGAGGACATCCGCCGGCAAGCCATTCCAGTTGGCCTCCGCAACAACACCCGATTTCGAGTGGACATCAGCAAGTACGAATACTGCGATGGGAAGCAGATCAGCGACTTCGACGGCTACACAATCTATGTCTACACTCTGGAGATGATAGTCTGCGAAAAGCTGCGCGCCATCTGTCAACAAACCGATGAATACCGGCTGCTTGTCAAAAAGCAACATGCGGCTGCAAGGGCACGAGATTTTCTGGATATCTATTCCACAATCCAACAATTCTCGATCGATCTTACAGCACCAAAAAACCTCGATCTCCTCGAGAATGTTTTCAAGGCAAAACGCGTTCCTTTGCATCTTCTTGATGTGTTCCAAACGCAACGGGATTTTCATCGCCAAGATTGGCCTGCGGTTAAGGACGCCGTCCGCCCTGGAGTTCCATTACAGTTGTTCGACTTTTATTTCGATTATGTGGTGGACCTTTGTCAACAATTAAAACCCGCGCGGGACGAATAGTCGCCATTTCGAATCAAAGCGTGGCTTTTCCATCTGGTAAGTAAGATAGAAATCGAATTCACGGGCAAACTTCCCGTAGAAAAGGTCGATCATGCTCGCACTGTATGCACCAGACCGTTCCAAATAGAAACCCACGGCCTGATGGTAGGGATAAGTGTGATCAAGCTGGATCAAAAGTGCAGCCAGCCGATTCACGGATGCCTGGGACCCCGCTCGCTCATATGCTTTCAAGACTTCCGCAACTCCTCCGGCATAAGACGGACGTACCGTGATGTCTATGAGTGTACGTTCAATGTCCGTAACTCGGGCCGAGACGGTTTCGGGCCCATTTCCCACGGATACATCCCTTGTTTCAACACCCAAGTAGCCGGTTTTCCTTCCGTTCAGTAGACAGATTCGAAGTTCGCCAATTCGACACTCGTTATTGGTGACCCGCTGCGGTCGAGAGAAGGCATGGTCGATTCGCTCCTGCACGAGGTTGCCTGACGCAGTGCCTTCTGACAGTTGCTCGAAGTTCAAATAAATCCTCTTCGGATCTTGTTCTGTTAACCCGTGCATGCGGACGGCCGTATAATGAGAAAAGTGGATGTTCGGCTTGAGCGTGAGCAACGCTTCCTCCAGTGGAGCCACGCCCCACGTGTAGCGAATCTCCTTGCGACGAGGAAACGGAAACTCCAGTTTCTTTAACTTCCCGCTTTCTTTGAGGTAGTCAATGAATTCCCGGGTACCTGTTGTTTGCGCCAAACGCCACTTTGCTCGATGCACTTTCAGAATCGATTCAATGTCGCGCTGACGAAAAACACGAGAATGAAGTTCTTCAAAGGCTTGTATCATGTCCTTTCGAGCTAGTTGTAATCGCGTTGGCATACTATATGAAGTATATATACTTCATATAGCGATATCAAGCAAGGTTTAATTTTGTCCTGTTTAAGTCCTTAGAGCATCAATTTCTGGCTCAGGATTTGGTTTCACGAGTTTAAGGTCCGAAAAATATCGCCATATTCTAATGGAGATGCCTTGGTGATATGAAGTATATATACTTCATATCACTAACACGACCATTCATGGCAACAACGAGACCTTGAAGAGCTTCATGTGGATTTGCGGTGCGCCGGCGAGGTAAGGTAGGTCCGTGCTTGGGGAAAGAGTGAGGTCGAATCGCTCGATGGGTTGGCCCTGGAGGTCAGTGATCAAACCACCGGCTTCGGAAACGAGCAAAACGCCCGCGGCGATGTCCCAGATTTTACACTGGTAACAATAGGCCGCAGACAGTGCGCCCGAGGTGACCAATGCCAAGTGCGTGGCGGTTGATCCGAGGTTGCGGAGGATGAGGCCTTTGGTGGCGGCCCATTGTTGGAGTATGGCGATGCTGGTTGGGTCTTTGGTGGAGGGAACCCCGATGAGCGAATCAGAGTTTGGATCGGGTTCGATGACGAGAAGTCGACGAATGCAGGACGCGTCGGATCGCTCTTGAGCCGCGCCCGGGTCGCGACTTTGGAATGCGCCACCGCTGGAAGAAGCATAAAACTCAAGGGCCAAGTTGTGTTCAAAAATCACTCCGACGACTGGTATTCCTCGATCCAACACGGCGATCGACGTTGCGAAACATGGAAAACCGGCCACATAATTTCGAGTCCCGTCTAGAGGGTCGATCACCCAACAGAACCTTGCCAATCGCGGATCGTTTTGGAGATGAAACTCTGAAACCTGCTCTTCGGCGATCACGGCGTGATCGGGGTATTGTGATGCGATTGCAGAAATAATATGAGCCTGAATGGCGTGGTCGATTGAAGTGACAACTGTGTTATCGCATTTACGGTTTACGAATGCCGCGTCACATGCCTGTTTTGTGAACTCAGATGACTCGAAAGCGAGGCGCCGAGCGAGGGA
>JBBTCX010000309.1:0-3092 GCA_038043045.1 Planctomycetota bacterium
ACCATGAACCACGCTTTTGGCCAGCCATTGCACCAGTTCGGCTGAGTTTCTGGCCCCGGCTTTTCGCACGGCACGGCAACGATGGACTTCCACGGTGCGGGAACTAATCTGCAGCTCAGTCGCAATTTCCTTACTGGAGCGCCCATCGGCCACGAGTTTCGCCACTTCGAGTTCGCGGTCGGTCAGTCGTTCGAGTCGTCCGTTGGTACCAGCCTCTTCCGCGCGACGCTTCCGCAAAGCGCCATACTCGTCGAGAACTCGCCGAACGGTTTCGAGAAGCGCCGGTTCGCTGAACGGTTTTTCCACCAAGTCCGCAGCGCCGGACTTCATCGCTCGCACGGCCACGGGAACATCCGCGTGTGCGGAAATGAAGATGACCGGGACATCACATCCTCGATCTCGGAGGATTTCCTGCAATTGTAAGCCGCTAATGAACGGCATTCTGATATCCAAAAGAATACAACCGGATTCCTTGGGTTCACCAGCATCCAAGAATTGGCGCGGGTCTGAAAATGGTTGAACCGCTAGACCAACCGAACGGCAAAGCATCGACAGAGCTTTGCGAACAGCCTCGTCATCATCAATGATATAAACCGTCTCCCCCCAAGCACGCATACACCCTCCAATCCTGTAGCCCAAAAAATTGATATACGCTTTTCTTCTTGTATATCCCCTCTACTACCCCAATGTTGGATAGACCGCAAGTCTTATCGGCGAATTGACTGCCCTGCTTGAATTATTCTTCTAGCAACGTACGTATTTTCAATTATGATGAAGCTTTGCTTTAAAGCAGTCTTGATTCGATACGTATTTATTCTCGTGTTACTTTTGCGTTACAAACAATAGGCCGCTAAACGAAAAGGGGGTTGCGGTAGAATGACGATTTTATGGGAACCTTCGGAAGAAGGTCTCTATTATCGCCATGGAGGGCGAATTTCGTTCGTTTGCGTCATAAACGAACGCTTTTCAAGGAAGATCATGTTCGGTTTGACTCCAATCCTCTTTGGGTTGGGCGTGGGTTTTGTTGCCGTACGAAAATGTTGAACGTGCGGCACCGGTTGTACCTGTTTTTTTAGAGAGGAGCTCTTCATGGACGTCCCACAATGGATTCTTGATCTTGGGAACTACACGTTGGATATGCTCGAAGGACTGATTGATCTAATTAGACTCGGATCGGAGGGTTGAACATGATCGTCTATCCTATTTCACGAAATGAAAAGCTGGTGACGAGATTCGGTTTGATCCTGTTGTCGGCGTTGATGCTGGCGGGAATAACCGTGCTTGGGGCGCTGGCCGTCGTAAGTTGATCGGGTAACTGATTCGAATCTGAGTTGCCTTGGTCGTCTCCGTCTTGTGGTTCAACGCGAAATCGTTGTCGAACGGATTCGGTGTGCGCCGAAAAAAAGAAGGTCATGGTAAGACTGGCCAGGCAGATTCCCGCGATTACGAGCGTTTTTGTTTCGCTCAGCAGCATGACCCCGCATGACGCGACGTAGGCTGCGGCGATTATCCCCATACCTATTCGATGAGGGGAACCAGCGTTTCTGGATGTGGACAACGGCGGAGCCACCGGCAATGCACATCCAAGTAGGCCAAGCGCCATGCAAACAAACAACGTGAAAGAGTTCATTGGGAAGGCGCTGCGAAGATAGCGGGAGTCGGACAATCCGGTGACGGCATCGGCGATCAAAAAACAACCGGGAACTTTGGAAACCAGTTCACCATCGTATCGAACCTGGTGACGGTCGTGATTCCCCAGAATTGAAGCCGAGCGCAGGTCCCCGAATAGCACGATCTTTCCTGCGACTGTTTCGGAGATTCGCTCTCCCTGTGTTTCTAAAAGTCGGCTGTAGGGAATGACACGAGTGTTCCACAGCTCTGGTCGGTGAAGGCCATAGGTTTTGAGTCCCAACTCGGCCAAGACGACCCCTTGACTCGATTTTACCTTGTCGAAGTATGTTTTAGAAAGAAACAGGCGGTCCTGAAAAGGAAGCAGCGTCTCTTTCCCGTCCTCTTGGTATCGAAGGGTCAGGGTGGTGGTTCGTTCCTGCCAATCGATAACCAGTTGTTTGTTCTGGCGGGCGATGGCCGAGACGGCGACCAGCGAGAGTGAAGGGACGATGTTCGATCCTCGCCGCTGCACCAAGACGAATTCTCCGGGTCGACGGTTCATATCTCGCGCCGAAATCCCACCGAAATGCGCGTAATCTCTTAAGGGGTTCAATATGGTCTGGCTGAGTTGAGGAGACCCATCGTCCTCCCAGTTGTCCACCGCAAATGCAACGGGAACATGGTTCCGATGAAGGGCCAGCGCACCTTCAACAAGAAGATGGTCCTCGTTCCGTTGCTTCTCGAAGAAGAAATCCCAAACCACCGCCAATGGCTTGACCCGAGCCAATTCCTTCATGGCTTGTCCATGCACTGCGCGCCACGTTCGAATGTCGCTGGTCACATCGGAAAGCCCCAGTGTTGCGGCGATTTTAGGAACAGATTGCAGACAATGGTCGGTGATTCCGACGATCACGACGTCGCTGGGAGCAAGCGGCCGAGCTTGCCCGAGACGGGCATCCATTTCATTGGAAAGCGTGGATAACTCTCGTTCCCACCAGCGAACATTGCCCGCAAATAAGAGAATCGATAGAAGCAAGAGCGTAGTGACAACGCTGGTTCCCCAAATCGCGCTCCGGCGGTGGATGGCCAATTCCGTGAAAATGCGATGCAATCGAAAAGTAATCGGCAACCGTTTCGTACGAATCTTGCGCAACGACAGACAACGTTGGATTTCGTCGGCCAATTCCCCTGCGGATTGAAGTCGGAATTGTTTGTCCCAAAGGAGGCACCTCTCGATGAGCCGGTGTAAACTCGGTCCAAATTGGGGATCCATCATCGGGGGAATTCTGGGCAATTCCGTGCGGATTCGATAAAGCAAAGCCTCCTCTTCGGAACGACCGTCGCTCGGCCCCAGGGAGTAAGGGTAACCATGGTCGGAAGCGATTTCGCATAAGATCACCCCCAGCGCCCAAATGTCAGAGCGATGATCTATGGGTCCGCCGACCAAGCCGCCCCAGGCCTGTTCCGGAGACATGTACTTC
>JBBTCX010000310.1:0-10945 GCA_038043045.1 Planctomycetota bacterium
TTCGAGGCCGCTTACGCTCACCTGCAAGCGAGAGAAAGTTGTGGGTAAACATAAGATGCTTCGCCCCAGCAGAAGCTCATTCACGAACGTGTCTTGGATCAAGGAGCTGATCCACGAAGGCGCCATCTGCGGCATGGAGATCACGGCGCTTTTTCCTCTGGCGATGATGTCCTCTTCGAGGTCGAGGCCGTAGAAACTCTCAAACAAGCCTCCCGTCCCGTAGGTGATGTCCATGAGCCACTGCGTCAAGGAATCAACGTACGGGTTTTTGTCCGCGAAGGTGCTCTTGGGCAGCCGCCGCAAGGCCTCTAACATCAACCGAAAATCCGGAAAAAGCGGCCTCTTAGCACCGGCAGGATTCATCCCCGCGACGAGCCGGCGCATGACATCGGCGAGTGTGATTCGCGCCGCCTTGAGTCCTGCCCGAGCGCAAAAGGTCTCCGCATAGTGATTGATCCAGAGGTCGGACGGCACACCGACGGGACTCTTGGCACTGAGGCGGAGCGTGCTGTGAACATCAAAATGCAGGCAGTCATCGCCGAGTAGTGCCGTGGGCTTCAGAAAGATCGGCATGCGATCCAGCACCAGAACACTCAGCGGCTGATCGGGGTGATGGCGATTGTACTCCCGCGCCGCCGCCATGAGCCGGGATAGAGTGACTGACTTCCCTGACCCCGTTGTTCCGGCCAGAACGCCGTGGACGGCGCCCCGAAGAGAGATCCCCACGGGAACCTCGGGGCGGTCCACCAAGTGACCGATGACCAGATCTGGTGGCTCCTCGCCCTCGGGGTAGAGCTCTTCATGGGTCGGCGGTGGAGCGAGGAAGTTCGGCCTCTGTCGCCGCTGTTTGACGTAGGCCTGACACCGATAGAGACAGCATTCTGCCAGCCCATCATCCATCTCACCGAGTTCAATAAGACGAAGCCAGCTACCCACCTCATCAATGTTGTCAAGGTGATGCTGGCGGATGAGGGCGACAAGCTTGGCGACATTACTGCCCCGCATCGTCACGGCTCACGTTTGAGGAAGATCTGCCTCAGGACACTACGAAGTCGCGAACGCCGGTAACACGGGAGGCACCGCGACCGGTGGTCTCGGCAGCGAACGGTGTGTCCCGGACAAAGAAACTCCCCACAGCCATGACAATGGGCGCCTGCCTCGGTGCTGCACAGTCCGTGGGAGGGAATACGCGAATTGAGCAGAGAAGTCTTGGGCGCCCGGCACCGCTGACACACGCTGACGAGCATGGCCGGATCATGGCCTGCACTCATGACGGGGTTGTAAACGGCGCCGCACACGAGCTGAATGTTTTCGTTGAGGCGGCGTTTGGTGATTCCACCGTCGGGCTCAAAGATGGTTACGTCCCTCGAATCAATCGAAAGTATGATCTCGCCGTGCACGCCGCGAATGACGGAACGCATCCGGCGCCGAACATTGCCTTGTGGATTGGCCATAGGAACGCCTTCAGATACCTGTTGCCTCTCGAATCTGTTGGATCGCCCACCAGATGGCGGCCAACACAATGAAGGCACCTGCGATTGTGGTGACGGCCAGGATTCCCCAGCCCAAGATCTGGATGAACGACCAGACCCAGAGCCCGACTGCTGAGGCGATCCGCCTCGGCCGGATATTCTCTTGGTCCAGGGAAAGCTGCTGTTGCTGCTGATTGCCGCTCATGGACTCTCCTCTTCAGTGACGTTTCTGAAGCCTCTGACCGAGGGAGATCCTGCGGTGCCCTCAAACCGCACGGATATGATCCTTTCCCTCGCGTCTTCGGGCCGGATCTCCGTGCGCACCGCCACCGGAAACCCGCACGCACGCAAGAATTCCGCGGTGAGTCCATAGGGCCGCACCGGCAGGCGGAGCTCCACCCGGTGGCATCGCCCTTCGTGCCCACCTTCGATGTGCTGGAGCCCCACGATGAGTTTCCCTTCGCGCTTGAGCACCTCGATGCCGGTGACACGTACTGAATACCACGCATCGGACTTTAGCGGCGCGTTGTCTTCCACGATGAGAGTGATTCGTCGGGCCATTGGGCTTTCCTTCCAAAACCGATTGCGGTCAGGTTCCAGGTCGTAGTATCGGGCGCGTGGTCAGAAACCGGCTGACTTCCGAGAAACTTCTCGATGACGGACGTTCGACCACGCGTAGGAAAAAATCACTTTGGCGCAATCGCACGGTCAGCGTGCATCTTTCTAGATGGAATACCCTCCACGATTGGTGATCCAAAAAAGTAAAGCGTGGCGCGATAGGGCGCGCTAGTGTAGTGTCTCTGAATTGGGCATGGTTATCAAAATCCGAGCCGCGACCGTGAGGGAGCGGTTGCCCGACGACCTGCGGGGCCAAACGGCCAATGCGTGCGGTTCGGATAATATTGCATCAGGTTGATACACTACACTAGCGAATCACGGATCGACTTAAAGAGTGAGGCTTATGAATACTGCCATGAACCAACAAAACACGCAGCTAGTTCCGGTGCAACATTCCGGCCCCAGCAGCCAGCCTCCTATGCCCGTTCGACGTCGACGGTGGTTCTTTCGGTGGGAATTCGTCTGCGTGCCGCTCGGCCTCCTTTTCGCCGCGTGGCTCATTCAAAACGTGCCCGGGCCGACGTTTAGCTGGGACCACGTGATGGAAGGACTCGGCGTGTCACGCCGGAACGAAAAGGCCTACACCCAGCTCGCCGTAATGGGCCTTGTGCTGATCGCCCTCGTGTACGTCTTGAAAGTCTTTCGGTCAAAGTGAAAGGAACATTCATGGAGAACCACGGAACCGGACAAAGAGAAACTGATCTCTTCGACGAGCCAGCAATCGCTGATCCAACAAACGGTAGATCATCAGATGCCGCCGCAGGACGCAACAAACTAGACGATGCACCGGACACAATCGCAACGGCAGCCCTGGTCATGGCGCGGGCTGTCGAGCAGCAATTTGCGGCTCTCACTAATGTGCTTCAGCAAGTCGGCAGTGAGCTGCAGAGTCTTCGGCAGGCGCCCACACCTCGTCCCGGCGATGCCGTTCACGCCGACGTGTCCGAACGCTACCGCGAATTGTGCGAGCAATTTCATGAGCGGGAAGTGCTGCTGCCTATTCTTCGAACTCTGATTGTCATCATAGACCGCTGCCTGGAGCAAGAATCGCAGCTTCAACAGGCCATTGATCGCCGGATCGCGGCAGGGGCCGATGCGGCGATCATCAAAGCCTTGCGCCAGCGCAAGGCGATGCGAACTGCAGATCGAACAGACATCGAAAACGTGCTGCGCGCCTTCGGTGTCGATCCATTCCAGAGTCCAGACTCGACGTTTGATCGCAGCCTGCAGACCGCCGTCGGGCGGATTCCCTGCCGGGATGGTCAGGTTCCCGGCCAAGTCGCCAACCGGCTCCGTCTCGGCTACCGCCGGGGGGCGCGGATTGTTCGACCGGAGTGTGTCGAGGTGTTTGTCAAACCGTCGGATTCTTAACGAAAGGAGAGATCATGCCAGGGGCTGATTTAGGACACAAACGAACCAAGGCTGCATACGGCGACACTTCGAACAAGCCTGTTGCCGTTTCCAATGCGAGGGGGGAGCTTTGGACCCCAACCGAAGTTTATTACCAAGACGGAGGACCGCCGCTGGTCGGGCAGGACGCACACGAACAGGGTTTTCTCGATCCGGGCAACTTGGCCAGAGAGTTCAAGCTCAAGCTAGGTTCCAACGAGAACATCCTGGCCAACGGACGATCGGTCACCGCCACGGACGCGGCCGCTGTTGTCCTGGCCAAGATCAAGGAGGACCTCGAGCGCGCCCTAAACCGGGAGGTCAAACAGATCGTGATCACCGTCCCGGCCAATTTCCGGGACGACAAGAAACAGGCTCTGATCGATGCCTGCCACCAAGCGGGGCTCGAGCCCATACTGTTGCTCCCCGAGCCCACGGCCGCAGGGTATGCCTATGCCGTGAACAACCTCGGGCATCGAATCTCGATCCTCGTCTTTGACTTCGGCGGTGGCACGTTTGATGCCTCGGTGTTGATGGTCGAAGGACACCAGATCACCGTGTTGGCCACCGAGGGTGTTTCCAAGCTCGGCGGTTCGGACGTCAACCAACGCCTTGGAGAGCTGGTTCTTAGGCAAGTGGACAAGGACTTCGGGGGAAGACCCGATCCCGCAAAAGAGCCCTTGTTTTACCTCGAGATGGACAACCGTGTGGAGCAGGCCAAGGCCTCGCTGGGCGCGCGCCCGGAGGTGCCCATCGTGGTCTCGTACAAAGGCAAACAGACCGTCGTGAAAATCAAGCGCGAAGACTTTCACCGCGCCATTGACCCCCTTGTTCGTCAATCCCTTGACGCCGTTGACCGTGTCGTGGCCGCTGCAGGGATTACCTATGGCTCGGTGGATCGTTTGCTCATGGTGGGAGGCACTTCCCGGATCCCTTACATCCAGGAATGCCTCGCCAACCACACCGGCTTGGTGCCGCGCACCGACGTGGACCCGGATAAGGCCGTGGTTTACGGCGCTGCCCTCGCCTACGTTGATGAGCAAGCCAAACGCGGCCAAACCACCTTTGTTCACGGCAAAGTCATTCCGCCTCCCGATGTTTTCAGGCGCGACGTGACTGCCCACGCCGTGGGTTGCTGTGTCCTCAATGAGCGGGGCGCCAACCAGCGGCTGACCAATGCGGTCATCATTCCGAAGAATACCCCTATTCCTTGTCAACGCGTCGAAAACTTCATGCTCGTCCACGACGACCAGACGGAAGCTCTCATTGAGATCCTCCAGGGAGAGCCGGATGCCGACCGGGACCAGTGCCTGCTCATCGGAGAGTTCACACTGCGCGGCCTCCCCAAGGAAGCGATCCGCACGCCTCGCCTTGAAGTCAAATACGTTATCGATGCAAACGGCATGGTCACCGCTACTGCAACGGACAAGATCAGTGGCCAAACGCAGACCGTGACCGTGGATTACAAGAAAGGCATCAAGCCCAAAGACAAGCCGGCCGCCGCGTAGGACCGCGTTCGGCATCTTTTCGGAAAGGAGGAACAATCAATCTATGGCTCAGAACAATCTTCTACGCGCCGGGCCTGCGGTCTCGGCAAATGTCTCTCAAAATCCATTGCGGCGCGCATGGAATCGCTGGATCCAGTGCGTCAATGGCGGTCAGAGCCAATCCGGCGGTGCATCAGCTGCGGGACCGGCACCCGTTCAGGGTGGTCGGGATTGTTGTCTGGTTCTCGATTCATCCCCCTCGATGGATGAGAAAGATTGGAAACCCAGCCGACTTGCGGGCGCCAAGGCCGCGGCGCTGGAGTTCATCGACCGTCTGGCGAAGGAGGAACCCGGCGCCCGCGTGGCGGTCATCTTTTACAGTGGGCGGGCCTATTTGAGTTGCCCTCTCACGGCTGTCGACCAGACGGATCGTCTGAAAAAGGCGATCGACAAGTCTCGGCGCAACTGGATCGGTGGAACGTCCATCAGCGCCGCCTTGATGGCCGCGGCTCAGCAGTTCTGCGAACCGAACCGAATCTGGCAGGTCGTCTTGCTGACCGACGGTCATCACAACATCGGCCAATGCCCCAAGAGCGTCGTCGGCACGCTTCAGAGCCGGGCGGTTATCGAATGCGTCGGAATCGGCGGAAATGCGAAGGACGTCGACGAAGATCTGCTTCGCTTTCTGGCGACCTCGTACCCGGACGGCCGGAAGCGTTATCGCTGGATCGGGCAGCCCGAAGTGCTGAAACTACATTTTCGCGAGCTCGCCGGGAGGATCACACGGGTATGATCGGTATCCCTGGATCATCACTTGTTGGCGATATTCTTATTGTCGTCGCCGTCGTTGTCGGTGTCATGATCCTGATCGGCATTCTTTGTGCCATCATGGATGGGTTGTCTTCGAGGCGAAACCCCACAAGATCAGAGTCCGTCTCCCCAATTTGGCCGAGCAGCGATTCGTACGGGACACCCATCTCGCCGCCGATCAAGACCGGGGAATCGAACCGAGAACTCTCCCGAGTATCGGCGCAGGAGGGGAGAATCCAACGGTGAATCGTACATCGAAAGATGCGGCCGTCCGAACGGGAGTAATAACCATGACCACCGAGAGTGAGCGCCCGCACCATGAAATCTCCGCGCCGCCGATCTATGCCGCGATCTGGCGCACGACGATCATGCACAACGGCCGCAGGATCGTCGAGTTTAGCACTCGCGTGCAGAAACGGTATCGCGACCAGCGCTCGGGAGAGTGGAAAACCACAAATTTTTTTCCGCGCCTTCGACCTTCCGAAGTTGGCCCTCGTGGCAGCCCGGGCTTACGAGTACGTCACCCTGCGCGAATCTGAAGGAGGTCGTGAACGCGGAGAGGTTGAACACGGCGCGCCGACGTCCGCGAACAGTGGAAAGGGCTATCTGTGATCCGCGCATCGCTTGTCATCCTCGTCGCCACCGTGCTGGCCATTCATCTGCTCCACTGGTTCGCATCGGAAGCCATCGAGGGACATTTTCAACAGAGAACCGCCGAGTGGTGTGTGGCGTTAGCTTCGCCTTCGACGCCGCGCATCGCCAGCACTGCAGAGGAGCCCGGAATGGTGTGGCCTGTGCTTGTCATGCTCCTTGTCTTCCTGTTGATATTCAAGGTGATCACTGGAAGTCCCCTTCTGTGGTCACCCGTGAATCATCCTCAAGACACCGCCGAACCGTAGGGGTCCCGCATAATGCATCAAGGTGATTGAAAGCGGAGATCCCCAATGGCCCAAGCAACGACAATTGAGTGGACCGAAGCAACTTGGAACCCCGTGAGGGGGTGCAGTTCAATTAGCCCGGGTTGCGCCAAGTGCTATGCGGCTCGGATTGCAGCCCGCTTCAGCAAACCAGGAATGCCCTACGAGGGCCTCGCGAAGATGACACCTTACGGCCCACGATGGACGGGAGAGGTCGTTTGCGCGGAAGATCATCTCTTCGACCCGCTCCAGCAGAAAAGGCCGAAGACCTTCTTCGTCAATTCGATGAGCGACCTGTTCCACGAGGCCGTGGAGTTCGATTTCATTCACCGAGTATTCAAGGTCATGCAAGGCGCCCATTGGCACCGCTTTCAGATCCTTACCAAACGCTCCGACCGGCTTGCGAAACTGAGCGATCATCTTCCATGGCCGCGCAATGTCTGGATGGGTGTCAGCGTCGAGAATGGCGACTACACGTCCCGCATCGACCACCTTCGAGAAACTGGCGCGCGGATCAAGTTCCTTTCGCTTGAGCCGCTCCTCGGAGCCCTGCCCAATCTGAATCTTCGCGGAATCGACTGGGTAATCGTCGGCGGAGAATCAGGGCCCGGTGCACGGCCGATGACTGCCGAGTGGGCCACCGACATTCGCGATCAATGCCAACACGCCGGTGTGGCCTTCTTCTTCAAGCAATGGGGCGGCGTCAACAAGAAACGAACGGGCCGACTACTGGAGGGCCGCACGTGGGATGGGATGCCACAACGGCGATGCCGAATGTCGGATCAGCTACGAATTGCAGGAGAAGTGTCGTGACCCTGCAATGGGATCTTTCGGATACGCCGCTCTTTCGTTGCGAGACGCGGGTGAATGCGCCGACTGAAGGAGAGCTATTTGTTGTACTTGTCGGACTCCTGTTACTGGAGGGCATCGGATATCAGGAGCTTGCCGAACGCGAAGTTGAGTTCCGGCCAGATCAGCAAGATCAGTTGGCGGAGGTATTCGAATACAGAATCCCGGAACTTGTGAGCGAATTCGGGGGCGCCGACGCTCTACGTGTCCGACTTTCGGAACTTGTTGGAATCAGAGTATCGCGGATGGGGAACACTGTCGTATGAGACCGTCCATTGAGCTGATGGAGATGGATCGTCTCAAATTCCCAGAGAGATTCAGATGACGGCTCAATTCGGACTCCCGGACAATGCGCTGAAAGTCACGACGTACCCCGAGTTCACCCACTTCGTCCGTCAGTTCGTTGCGGGCCGCCTGCATCTGCTAATGATCGTTGGCGGTCCAGGCATAGCCAAAAGTCAGACGGTGCGGCGAGCCGTAGGCAACCGCCCCCACCTGTACCTAGAAACGCACGCCACGGCATTCGGAATGTATCACAAGCTGTACGAGCATCAGGGAAGGCCCGTGATCATCGACGACTTGGACCACCTCTACCGTGATCAATCGAGCGTCCGTCTCCTTAAGAGCCTGTGCAATACGGATCCGGTTAAGAGCCTAAGTTGGCCGAGCAGACACCCCGACATCACTTGCGGAGCCGTCCCGTCGTCATTCACCACTACTTCGCCCGTATGCCTCATCGCGAATGAGTGGCGGACGGTCAACGCCAACGTCCAGGCCATCGAAGACCGTGCCATCATCGTCCATTTCGCGCCGAGTGCCGGTGAAGTGCACGTCAGGGTCCGTGAGTGGTTTGACGACGAGGAGGTTTACCAATTTGTCGAAGAGCATCTTCCCTTTATCACGCGGCCCAGCATGAGGCATTACATCAAGGGACAACAGCTCCTCCAGGCCAACCCTGAACGATGGCGGGAACAACTCCTCACCATCATGGGTCTGGACGAGAAAGTGAAAGCGATTCGGCAACTGCTCATGGCGGCGGAGTTTGCGAGCGACGCCGAGCGAGTCGCAGCGTTCGAGGCCAACAGTTACGGAAGCCGAGCGACGTTTTACCGCTGGAAGAAGCGGCTCGAGGCGGGCTGACCGATTCACGGTGCTTTTGGAGCGCTGACGGACATCCTCATTTCCGTGAGACTTTGCGACTCCGAAGTCCGACACCAGTATCCGCCAGGTTTCTCGCCTTGGACTGTCGAGAATAAATGGAAAACGTTTGGGTCATGCTAATCCCGGGGCAAGCGACGTTCAGCGATTCAAGGCTTGGTCTGGGAGACAAAGCCGGTTCGGACGGCCGCCAACCGCGGGGCAGCAAGGGAACGCCAGTTGCCGCAGGTATCCGTCGCCGCATCCAATCCAATGGACCCCGATATTCGCCGCGCCGCGTCGATCGCGAAACATTCCCCGGAGCCTCCATTTCGCAAGAATAGTTCGTTGACCGAGAACGCCGTATGAATCGCCGCGAAGCAAAGGCACCGAAGCACCGCTATGCCAAAACGCCGATCGGCTCGCCGAATGAGGCTGTCGATCGTCGATCCGGCACTACGGAAACGCCACAAACTGCCACCGGGCAAATACCAACACAGCCCGCTGGCGCTGCCCTCCCTGCCCCGCACTCAGACCCATTCGGAGTGGGGCCCTCGAATGGCCGTTTCTTCACTCCGGAGCAGGTCGCCGCGGCCCTTCAAGTGTCCGCCGAACAGGTTCGGGCCATGATTCGACAAGGGCGCCTCACAGCGATCAATGTGGGCACGGGCAAGAAGCGCCCCCTTTATAGAATTCCTGCCGGCGCGATCGAAATACTCCTTGCTCAGGACCCGCCCCCGTGTTCGAGCAACTTTGCGCGTTCTTTCAAACGGCTTCCACCGGTCGAAGATTTTTTTCCTGGCCTTCAGTAGCCTCAGGGAAGAACCTCTTCCTCGCCCGCATGACGGCCTCATTCACTTCTTGGTCGGGTGTATGGGTGTACGTCACCTGTTGCTGAAGTTGCGAATGCCTCATGAACCTCCGATGCACATGTGGCATCGCGACGGAAGCCATTGCGGTCGAGGCGCAGTGGCGCAACCGGTAAAAGCCATAGCATGGAACGCCGACTTTGGCACAGAGCCTTCGGAATTGAACGGCAACCGCATCTTTGTTCCACTGCTGCCAAGTTCTCGTGGAAAAAACGTGCCCGTTGTCCGACCTTTCCCGGCCCCGCTTTGCAAGCCGACGAACCAACGCCGACCTGCCTGCTCGGGTGGTCTCCAGGGCTTCCCTTGTCTGAGGCCAAAGCTGGAAGGTCTGTCGCACGCCGGTTTTGCTTCGAGGGAGAGTCACATGGTCGCCGTCGAAATGTCGCCATGTCAGATCTTCCAGATCCTTCGGCCCGAACCCGCAGTTCAGGCCGAGAAGGATCATCAACCGCATTTGCGCCGTTGCCCCGCCCAAGAGCGCCTGCACGTGTTCGGCCGTATACAAAGGCCGCTCAACGGCATCTGGCCGCTTCCGGGTTTCATTCCGGACACGCGAAAGCCGCGGGATCGCGCTCAAGAGGTCGGTCTCCTCCGCGAACTTGAAGATCGCGCGGACCGCATTGAGGTAGTGGTTGATGGACTCCGCAGCATAGCCGCGCTGTCTCAACGACAGCTTCCAGGCTGCAAACCGTTCCACGGTGAAGTCCGGGGCATCCAACTTAGGATGGTCCTTCAAAAACCTACCGAGCCAGTCAAGGTAGCACTTGAAGGTTCGCTCGGGGTTTCGCCAATTAGCCCGTTGCGTCGCAACAAAGCGATTGGCTAGCTCCTTCAGCGAAACGGGTCCGGCGACCGCATGTTTCGCTGAGCTGGCAGTCTCAAGGCCGAGCTGCGTCCGGTGGTAACGTTCCAATGCAGACGCTTGGTCCGCTCCCAGATAGACGCGCTTACCGCCGCGCGTGACGTAGAACTGCCCGGTCGGCTTATGAAACGAAATCGGGTCGGTCGAGGGTCGACTTCTTGGCACGGCACTTTCTCCAAAAGTGTAGCGAAAAGTGTAGTGCCAGGTTTTCGGAGGCGGCTGACGCGAGGCTGACGCGACGCAAGTGCCTTAGAAACCAGGACTTGCGAACTGGGCGATACAGGACTTGAACCTGTGACCTCCTGCGTGTCGAGCAGGCGCTCTAGCCAACTGAGCTAATCGCCCTTCTTCTGTAAGTCATTAGAAATCAAGCACTCCCCGCTGTCAACATCGGTTGCGTACCCATCCGAATCCGCATTCGGCGTCAGTCCGGCGTCAGTTTTAGGCGCCTTTGAACCTTAGATGTCAGGGGAGCCAACCAGTGTAAACGCCGTTTGAAAAACGTAGCGCTGGGCGGTTGAAAAACGTAGCGCCC
>JBBTCX010000311.1:0-10829 GCA_038043045.1 Planctomycetota bacterium
GAAGACGCTCTGTATTCATCCGACTGTCAAAACTGTTTTCCGTCTGCCAAAACTCTGTTTGTCCTTATAGTCGGGCCGAGCACGACCTACATCGGACCGCACCACGTCTGTCGCGGTTCTGATTGAACCGTACGTTATTATAACAGGATGTTCCTAAAAAGTCAGGGGTGATTCCGTCGTGTTTGTAAGTCGCGGCTTGGTCGGGGGTTAGGAGGAATGGGGAATGGCGAATCAAGAATGTCGAACGGACAAAGGGGCCCATGTCGGTCGCTGACCCGATCGACGCGTCTCCTGCCGTTCACGACGGTTGACGACAGCACTCCCCGAAATGGTGGTTCGGAAACGGGGGATGGGCCGCGAGTTCCCGAATCGGGGAAAATGGACCGCAAAGCGCATCGATCAAAGCCGCGACTACCAACGAGTGGACATGGACGACACCCGCCGGGTTCGTATGATTCCCAACAGGCCAGCATGAGTGAGTATGAATCAGACAACGATCTCTTCGACCTCGACGACCTGATCGCCGTCCTCGAATCCTCCGCCGGTCATCCCGTCTGTACCTGGAGCCAAGGTATGTGGGCATCGAATTAAGCCACCACGACGGTTCATGGAGGGTACTCCACCTCGTTTTGAGGTGGAGGAAAGCTAGGCCCTTTTCGCGCGCTCATCTCGAACAAGCTCAATCGATTCTTGGTCGTCTCGGCGAGCATAAACGAGGTGAATCAAGGGACTTCAAAACGCCACGGACCCCGCACAGTCTCCGGCCAGGGTGATCCTTTCGATAAGCTTGGTGGCCCATTAGAATGGGTTTGATGTTACGAAAACAAACTCGTCGCGTGGTTGTGGGGGGCGTGCCGATAGGCGGCGGCGCGCCGGTGAGCATCCAGTCCATGACCAGTACGTATACTTACGATATCGACGCAACGGTGAAGCAGATTCGCCAGTTGGCCGAGGCGGGATGCGATCTGGTCCGGGTGGCTGTCCCGGAGCGGAAGGATACCGAAGCCCTTCCCGCCATTTTGGATCAATCGCCGGTTCCGATTATTGCCGACGTGCATTTTCATTTTGAGCGGGCGCTGGAGGCGGTGAAGGCCGGCGTTCACAAAATCCGTTTGAACCCCGGCAATATTCAAGATCGCAAGCAGGTCGATCGAGTGATCGCGGCCTGCAAGGAGCGAGGGATTCCCATCCGAGTCGGGGTGAACGAAGGCGGCGTCGTCGAAAGAAAGGACAAGGAAGTTCGATCACTACAACAAGGTCATCTTGGCGAGAACTACGGACAAGAGATGGTCCGCTTGATGGTTCGCTTGGTCGAAGACTACATGCGGATCTTCGACGAGAACGATTTTCACGACGTGGTGCTCAGCGCGAAATGCGTCGACGCGGTGATGGTGATCGACGCCTATCGGGCCGTGAGCGAGCGTTTCGATTTACCGCTGCATCTGGGTGTCACTCATGCGGGACCGCCGGAGACGGGGCGGATTCGATCGATTGCGGCCCTTGGCGCGTTGCTTAGTGAGGGAATCGGCGACACGATTCGTATTTCATACGCAGCCGATCCGGTGTTCGAAGCCGAGGATGGGAAGGAGCTTTTATGTTCCCTAGGGCTTCGCAATCGCACAGAGCCGGAATTGATCGCTTGTCCAACGTGTGGTCGCATAGAGATTGATTTGATCAAGTTGGTCGCAGAGGTTCGCCGAAGACTTGCGGATATTAAAACTCCGGTCAAAGTGGCGGTCATGGGTTGCGTGGTCAACGGTCCTGGCGAGGCCGAAGGTGCGGATGTCGCGGTTTTCGCGGGCAAGGGTCGCGGCGTGATTTACGTTCAGGGCGAGCAAAAGCGCACGGTGACGGAAGCGGAAATGTTGGATGCTCTGTATGAGGAATCGGTGGCCTTCGCACGGCGCGTGGAAAGTGGAGAAGCGCGACTCTCGAGTTCGCGGGTGCACATTCAACCGCCCGATCCCTTGCCGCGTCGAGATGGGTCGATTCCTTTGCCGGTGGCGGCACGTTAAGACACATAAGAGTTTGGAGTACATTTCATGATGCGTTCGATTGCTTCGATTGGAGTCGTTTTAGCAAGTGCGGCGTTGCTTGTCTCGCCGGTCCTTGGCGAAGAGACGAAATCGATTACTGCCACCGGTGTGGCAGTCGGTACGTCGTTATCGGCCAAAGAACAGGCTCAAATGGACGCCAAGCGGAATGCGGTGAAACAGGCCTGCGGGGAGTTGATCAACGCACAAACAAAGGCAGAAGATTTTGAACTGAAGCGCGATCGCATTCTCGCCACCGCACAGGGTTATGTCACCCAGTTCAAGGTGATTAAGGAATCGGCGGACGCCGAAAAGTCCTATTGCGAAATCTCAGCCACCGTGTCGGTCGGCAAGTTCGCGGTCGATTGGGCGGCCATGTTTGCCCATATTCGGGAAGATGTCGGCAACGTGCGCTGCATGGTGGTTATCGTGGAAGATAATAATACTGACGACCACGTTCCGCCGGTTGTCAACGGCGTCGTCCAAAGCAAAATCGAGCGGTATTTCCTCGACCACGATATGAACCTCGTGGACAAGAGTACGGCCGACGAAGCCCGGCTGCGGGATATTGAACAAGCGGCGTTGAACGAAAACATCGCTCTTCTCGCAAGCAAGGCCGGCGGTTTGCAAGCGGAGATCGTCGTGTTCGGTCAGGCGCGGGCCAAGCCTGCCGGAAGCGCAACGGTCGGCGGTAAGACGGTTTACAAATGGGAAGCGTCGCTTCAGGTCAAGATCGTCAAGACGGACTCGGCGAAGATCTTGCACTCGGATAGCTACCGACTTGAGAAGCCCGAAACAACCATGAACGCCAACGCCAGCGGGGACACGGCTTTGGAAAAACTCGCCATTTCCAAAGTTGACCCGATTCTGAAGCAACTTGCCAACGCTTGGAAGAAGGGTTTGACCTCGTATGAAATTGTCACCGTCGAATGGCAAGGTTGTACGCGGGCGGATTTTCGGGGCAAGATCGCTCCGGCGCTACTACAAGTTCGCGGTGTGCAACAAGGCGATGAGGGGGTGAAGATTCGAGAGGTCAACAACGACGTGGTGCTGTCGGAAATCTACTGGGCTTTTTCAATCGATCAATTGGCCGATGCCATCGCAGCCCTTTCGGTCGAGGGATTTAAGTTCGAGGTCGCCAATCAGTCGGCCAACCGGATTCAGGTGAAAGTGACCTCGAAACCCTAATTCCGCTTTCGGCATCCGGAGGTCTGATTTCTTCTTTTTGCCACTTTTCGATTGGCCTCGTTCTTGCTAGGGTGTTTTCCGCCGATAAAGAAGTGTACCATTCCGCCTAATGAGTTAGCGCGGTGACAGGCGGGAAGTCGGCGCGGGCCTTTTACCGAGTAAGAGGGGCTTGCAGTCTTTTTTTCGCGTAGGACGAATTTCGAACTGGCATGAAAATCGCAGTGGTCAAAGAAGTTTTCCCCGGAGAGCGAAGGGTAGCGCTTGTACCGGAATCCATCAAGAAGCTCATCAAGGCGGGGATTCAAGTAGGCGTTCAAGAAGGTGCCGGAAGTGAATCGGGTCTTCCTGACGCGGAATACACTTCCGCCGGAGCAGGCCTGGAAAATGACATCCTCAAGCTATTGAGCGATGCGGATTTCGTTTGCAAAGTATGTCCGCCGACACAGAACACGACGGTGGGTTGTCACGAGGCCGATATCCTCAAACCAGGTGGAATGCTGCTCGCGTCGTTCGTGCCCATTCGAAGTCTGGAGGCCGTTCGAAAACTGGCGGATCGAAAAGTCACTACGTTTTGTACCGATTTGATTCCGCGAATTACTCGCGCGCAATCGATGGATACGCTTTCGTCCATGAGCAGCATCGCGGGCTACAAGGCCGTATTGATCGCTGCCAATGAATTGGGCAAATATTTTCCGATGTTCATGACCGCGGCGGGGACCGTGTTGCCGGCCAAGGTGTTCATCATTGGTGCCGGCGTCGCGGGTTTACAGGCCGTGGCAACCGCGAAGCGCCTGGGAGCGGCCGTCGAAGCCACGGACACCCGACCAGCGGCCAAGACGGACGTGGAAAGTCTCGGCGCCAAGTTCGTGGGCGTGGAAACGGCGGAACAAGCTCAAGACGCGGGCGGATATGCCAAAGAGCTGTCACAAGATTTCTACCGAAAACAGGGCGAGTTGATCGCGGATCGTTGCGCCGCATCGGATGTGGTGATTACCACGGCGTTGATCGGCGGCGTCAAAGCCCCGAAGTTGATCACCGAGGACATGGTCAAAAAAATGAAACCGGGTTCGGTCATCGTGGACTTGGCCGCCATCGCCGGGGGCAATTGCGAAGTGACCCAACCGGGAGCAACGGTCGTTCGCCATGGCGTCAAGATCTGTGCGCCGTTAAACCTGCCGTCGGAGATGGCCTATCACGGGAGCACGCTGTATTCCCGCAACCTGACTTCTTTTATTCTGGCATTCTGGAAGGACGGCAAATTCAACTTCGACCTGAACGATGACATTTTAAAGGGTGCGACCGTGACGCACGACGGTCAGGTTTTGCACGGGCCCACAAAGGATGCTCTACAAACGGCCAAATGAGTCGTAGAAATAAGATGAATTCAGGACCCGCGACGAAGCGGCCAATCTGAATCAGGGAGTTAGTCGAGAATGCATACCGCCGGCAATGTTGAAACGCTGTTGTGGATTTTTTTGTTGGCCACATTCATCGGGTTTGAGGTCATCCGGCGAGTGTCGCCGTTGCTTCATACGCCGTTGATGTCGTTGACCAACGCCATTTCCGCGATCGCCGTCGTGGGCGCGATTGTGGTCACGGGTCGCCAACAATCGACGCTCAGCACGGTGCTCGGCACGATTGCGGTGACAGCCTCTTCGATCAATATCGTCGGCGGGTATCTCATTACCTATCGCATGTTGAAAATGTTCAAGAAACGTGGGCCGCAGTCATGAACTTGGAATACTTCATTCCCATAACCTACATGGCCGCGGCGGCGTCGTTTATTTTGGCGCTGAAGTGGCTTAGCGCGGTTCCGACCGCCCGGCGCGGAGTCATCGTCGGTATTCTCGGAATGCTTCTAGCCGTCGGCGGCACGCTCCTTCGCCTGGATATTGTTTCGTACCAATGGATCTTGATCGCGTTTGCGATCGGGGCGATCGTCGGCGTACCCATGGCCATGATGCCGATGACCGCCGTGCCGCAACGAACCGCATTGTCGCACGCCTTCGGTGCGCTGGCGGCTGCGCTGGTCGGGACAGCCGAGTTCTACAATCTGTCGGGCACGCCGGAAATGTCGAAATTCACCATGGGGGCGATCGCGCTGGAGGTCGTCCTTGGGTTTTTGACGTTTACCGCGAGCTTGATGGCCTTCGGTAAACTACAGGAGTTGCTCCCGACGAGACCCATCACCTACAAGGGTCAGAACATCTTCAATCTGTCGATACTTGCCCTCGCCATCACCATCGCGGTCGTGCTGACAACCACCCTGTCCTATACATGGGCTTTCCCGATCATGTGCTTGTTGTCCCTGACTTTCGGCGTATTCCTGATTATCCCCATCGGCGGAGCCGACATGCCCACCGTGATTTCGTTGTTGAACTCCTACGCGGGTTTGTCCGCGTCGGCCATGGGCTTCGTGCTGAATAACAAGCTTTTGATTGTGGCGGGTGCGCTCGATGGATCGTCGGGACTCATTCTCTCCATCATCATGTGCAAAGCCATGAATCGATCGTTCACCAACGTCCTGTTCGGCGCATTCGGCCAAGTCCAAACATCCACACAAACTGCGGTGGAGAAAAGAAGCGTGCGCAGTTCATCCGCCGAGGAAGCAGCGGCGATGTTGGAATCGGCCCACCAGGTATTGATCGTGCCGGGTTATGGCATGGCCGTCGCCCAAGCGCAGCACAAAGTTCGAGAATTGTTCGACGTGCTGACCAAAAAAGGCGTCGAAGTAAAATTCCCCATTCACGCGGTGGCGGGTCGAATGCCCGGTCATATGAACGTCCTGTTGGCCGAGGCGAATATACCGTATGACCGACTGCTCGAAATGGACGAAGCCAACTCCGAAATGGCCCAGACCGATGTCGCGTTAATCATCGGCGCCAATGACGTGGTCAACCCCGCCGCTCGACACGACAAAGGCAGCCCCATCTTCGGCATGCCCATCATCGACGTGGACAAAGCCCGCACCGTCATGGTCTGCAAACGCAGCATGAACCCCGGTTTCGCGGGAATCGAAAACGAACTCTTCTACAACGACAACACCCTGATGCTCTTCGGCGACGCCAAAGCCATGGTGGGCAAAATCGTCAACGAACTCAAGAGCGGGAAATAAACGGCATAAAATTCGAGTTCTCACGATCCTTTCATACAGTTGATTCGCTCAAGGACTGAACCGGGCCTGCGAATGGCGATCCAAGGATGGGTCGACAGCGCCCGAAGCGTTTCAGGTATAGGGGACTTGTCCTCTGACGGTATGTCTCGCGTTTCCGCAACAATTGCCGCCAATGATTAGCCCGACTTTTGCCGTTTTTGAGCGAGATAGTAGCGGTCGTAGCCAGGGCGGGGTTTCATTTTTTTGGGGCGGATGAGGGCACCGTCCCAGGTGCGGATGTTGGCGAAGCCGGCGTTTCGCAGGGCGGATTGGATTTCGGCGTTGGACCACCAAGTGTCTTCGATTCGTTCGCGGAAGCGTTGCCAGGCGTTGCCTTTGGGGATGAACCAGTCCAGATCGAGCCAGGCGGTTTCGCGCTCTTCGTCGACGCCGCCGCGAGTCAGCAAGCTAAAGTCGTCGTGCTCCTCCCAGCGAGTGGCAGGGTAGTATTTGAGATAGGTTTGTTTCATGTTCAAGTCGAAATAGAACCAACCGCGGGGAAGCAAGGATTGGTATATTTTTTGGAGGACCGGTTTCAGATCGCGTTTGTCAGCCAGGTGATTGAGCGGGTTGAATTCGCAGAGGATCAGGTCGACGGGTTCAGGGAGGGAGAGTTTACGCATGTCGGAGCAGATGACACGGACTGGCACTTTGGCGTCTTTGATTTTCTTTTTGGCTTGGCCGCATTGAACGGGGGAGGCATCGACGGCGTAGACTCTTTTCCCGGACCGCGCGAGGTGGATAGCTGTGGTGCCGGTTCCGCAGCCGAGATCGCAGACGGTTTTGACTTTCGCAAGAATGGAGCCGAGAATTTTTTTGCGGGCGTGCTGGTTCATTCCAGCCGCTTCGTGGGTGAGCTGGTCGTAGTAGCGGCCAAGAATGGAATAAGGCGGGCTGGGTTTTGTGGATTTCATTTCTTTTCCTTGTCGGCGAGCTTACATTATTGCGAATATCCACCAAGCCGCCAGTGGACGTGGTTGGATAGCGCGGTCGAATTCGGGGCAATTTGTTGCTGATCGTGCAGGGCGAAAGTCTCGGATCATGAACCAGTCAGAACACGAAGCATCCTTGATCAACGCCTTCATCGTTCCCCAGAAACGCGGGCGTATTCTGTCCCTGTTGCGCAATCCCAAGAGGCGTCAGACGGTGTTGGATGAGATCTATCACTTTCGTGATCTGGACGAGCGATTTGTGGTGGCTCTACCATCACACAATCGCACGCCGGAAGGAATTGCGGAGGCTTTGCGGCGCTACGGCGCACCCGACCTTTGCTGGGTGATTTCCACGAACAGCTCGCTGGACGGGCGCGAGATGCTCCTCGATGAGGCGCTGGCCGCGATTGTGGGTTGTGACCACGGCAATCTCGTTTCTTGTGTGGCGGGGAAACTGGCGTTTTTTGAGGGAGAGTGCGAGAGCCCGAACAATCGGTTCGTTCTCCGACGGAATACCTAGCGCTCGGTTAAGGATTTTGAACAGAGTTGTTTCGAACTGGGCACCTCCCAAGTGACTGAAAACGCGCTTCGTTCATTCTGCGCTATACGCCCGTTTTTTGTACATTTCCGCTATAATAAATATAAGGTCAACGTCGGTTTTTCGCATAAACAACCAATTTTGCGCCCGGTGAATAGGGCAAAGATTCTTCGTTTGCCGAGTTGGGTTGTGACGGCGGGTTTGTGGCGTTGTTGTGAATTGTTTTCGGCTCGCGCGATGTGTGCCGAGTCAAGCGTGTAGGCTATCTTTTCGATTCTCCTCCATGGCCTTTTTTCGCGCCTCGAACAAATCTTTTTGGTGCTGGTTCGCCACGTTTTGAAATTGGAGGAAACCATACACCGCTAGGGCGGCGATCGTGCCCAAGGGTCCCAGAATCTTCATGACCTCCAAAGCAAGCGAATAGGGATTATCAACGGTGGGTTTTGGTGTTTTCTCATTATTCGACATGTATGACAAGCTCCTCTATAAAGAACCGAAAGTCATAACTTTGAATTACATGCCAACGCTTCAAACTGCTTATCGCGCGAACAGCACGAGCCTCGAAACTTTGGAATGTATTCTTGAAGTTCCCCCGACCAAGTCAAAGAGAAAGGTCATCCGACAGCACGCCGATTGCGGATTTGGTCACGGCATCGCGTCCGTAGCCTCAACCAACGCCGATTTCACCGCCGGTTCCGACGCAGGCGCTGACTCCGGCTCGGCCTACGTTTTCAACCTCGTTTGCGATCCCGGTTACTACGGTCCGATGTGTGCGGGGTGTCCGGGTGGGGCGAGCAATCCGTGCAATGGGAACGGAACCTGCGATGATGGCCCTTCAGGTACCGGTCAATGTACGTGCAATTCGGGTTTCGTCGGCGTCGCGTGCGAGGATTGCCGGTCGGGCTTGTTCGGTCCCAATTGCGAGCCTTGCCCGGGCGGGGCGTGCAATCCGTGTTGCGGGAACGGCACCTGTGACGACGGAATCAGCGGGTCCGGAACCTGCACGTGCAATGTGGGGTACGGTGGTCCGGCGTGCTGCGTCATCACGATTCCGGCGGTTTCCACCTGGGGCATCTTCATTTTGTTACTTTTGCTCACGACCGCGGGAACCATTGTCCTCTGTCCTCGCGCGCGACGCAGTTGATCTCTACTACTTCTGCGGTCTCTTGAATAGCTCGTGCCTCGATACGTTTCTTCAAAAGGTCACGACACCATTCCACAGTGGATGGTTCGCGTACAGCAAGTTATACCTCTCGCAAATCCCCATCAAGCTTCCCACGACCGCCGAAGACAAGAAACTGGCCGGGCGGATCACCGAGTCCGTCCGCGCCATCTTGGACGCCAAGACCAAGCTCCGTGCTTCCGTTCCGCCGGTCCAGAGTGTCAAGGGAAGGCACAAGCCCACCGGACTCTCCGACCGGGCGATCAAGTCGCTGGAATCCGAAGTCGAAGCCCACGAACGCCGAATCGACGAAGCCGTCTTCGCCCTTTATGGCGTCGACGGATTGCCTGAATAAAGTTCGTCGGTCGGGTCATCGACCCCACATAACATTTGACATTCTTAATTCCGCATTCGCCACTCCGCGAGTGCCATGATGTGTCACTTTTCCTCAATTCTCACGCCGCCACCACCCGCTCCCGCAAATCCATCGAATAAAGCTTCATGCCGAAATCCTCCCGCCATCCTGGCAACAGGATTATCGGCAACACGGTCAACAAAAGGTAAGTCTGCTCTAGAGGGGGGTCAATCCCATTCTTAGTTGAAAATCCGAGCAGCTCCATGAGGTCACGCGACCTCCGAAAGGCACCCCTTGAGGTGCGTCTGTAACGCCGCACGTAGGCGGATCAACTGTTTATAGCCCGATACTAGCCGCAGCCGCGGTTCAATGTCCAGCAAGGCGGTGGCATTGAGCTGGGTCAGTTCCGACCTCACCCGACCCAGAGCGGCCTTGGCCTTCGCGTACGTCGGCTGCTCATACGCCGCCTGCAACTTCCGCCGATACGCGGCCTGTTGGTTCGTCGGCAGGTAACGCACCACGTTCTCCCGCTTGTGCCACTGACCCCGTTGCACCGCGGCCTTGTCGCCGAAGACTTTGTTCACCGCCTTGCGCAGCCCCTTCGCGCCATCGATGATGCACAGCAGTCCGTGTTCTGTTTTCAGCCCGCGCTCCGCCAGGCACGCGCGCCGCACTGATCCAGGCGGCCTCGATCAACGCACCGCGCAAATGGCAGGGTCCTCGCTTGGTGATCCCACCGGACCAGGCCTTCTCGTTGCTGCTTCGCTGCCGGGGCACCAGGCCGGCGTAGTTCGCCACCGCGGCCCGACCGGGAAACCGCGTCCGATCGCCGAGTTCCGCGAGGATCGTTATGGCGGTGATGAGTCCGATGCCGGGAATCGTCTGCAGCAACGACGCCGGGCGTATCCAACGGGGTTCACGCGACAAAGCGCGGAGCGAGGCCGTGGACTCCTCGACCACCTGGCCCAGTTGATCGACCATCGCCACGTAGCGGTCCAAAAGGGTCCGACCAGCCTCGTCGAGTGAGAGTTGGGCCAGAAATCGTCGACCGGCTTTGCCGAATAGATCGCCGCCGGGCGTCAGGATCCCGCGGCGGTGGAGCAGGGCATGCACTCGGTTCTTGAGCATCGTCCGAGTCTTCACGAAGTCACTGCGCCCCCGAAGATGCTCGCCCAAAGCGAACTCATACTCGCTGGGAATGCGTGCCAAGACGTGGCCCTCCTCGTCCTTGACTTTCAACATCGTGTTCCGCACATGCACATCGGCACCTACATGAATCAGGGCTATTCTCCAAGGCAATCGTGCCGCCCATCGACACGAAAACGACACTACGATAACCGGTAGACAGCCTTGTCATGACATTAGCGCTGAGCGGTTCCGGCGGTCGGTTGAAAAACGTAGCGCTCTTGGCCGCACTGGCTACAGTCCGTGCCCAAGGGTGATCCGCGTGGGTCGCCTCAAGGCAGG
>JBBTCX010000312.1:0-19176 GCA_038043045.1 Planctomycetota bacterium
CCTTAACAGCCCACAGCGATGGACCCGACCGTGGAGCGACCTTCACGCTCGAAATACCACTCAAACCGACGGAGGTACTGACATGAACAATCAGATGGAGATGACCAAGCCTCTCTCCAAGAGCACGAGCAACTTGGAGACGTTTCGATACGAGCCCGACCACGGTTGGTCCATCAAGTCCTTTCCGGCGCTCGATTCCAAGAACACGTTGGTCTTGGTCTTCGGAGCGCGCCGTTATCTGGACGATCCGGCACGAATTCAAGAACTGCGCGCTGTTTACCCACACTCAGTCCTCGCAGGTTGCTCGACCTCGGGCGAAATCTGCGGCGGCCGACTCTACGACGAGAGTCTTAGCGTCGCCGTGCACCGCTTTCAACGCACTCGGCTTAGACTGGTCACCGCTCCAATCCGCTCGCAAGACGATTCATTCCACGCCGGCGACGCCATCGCGCGTCAACTCGAAGGCTCCGACCTGCGCGCGGTGCTTGTGCTGTCCGACGGGCTCAAAGTCAACGGTAGCGAATTGGTCCGCGGCCTGAACTCGGTACTTCCTCAGTCGGTGGTCGTCACCGGCGGACTAGCAGGCGACGGCAGTCGGTTCCAGCGGACTTGGGTTTTACGCGACGGCCTGCCGAGCGAGGGCTTCGTTTCGGCCATCGGTTTCTACGGCGATCACGTCCGCGTCGGGCACGGCTGCAAAGGCGGTTGGGATGTCTTCGGACCCGAGCGTTCAGTCACACGGTCGGAAGGTAATGTGCTCTTCGAGTTGGACAACCAGCCGGCGCTCCCGTTGTATAAGAACTACCTCGGCGAACGGGCCTCCGAGCTTCCGGCCGCCGCCCTCTTGTTTCCGCTGGCCCTGCGCAAAGACGCCAAGGACACCAAGCGTCTGGTGCGCACCATTCTCTCCGTCGACGAGGCCCGGCAGGCGATGATCTTCGCGGGCGATATCCCACAAGGCTATCTCGTCCAGCTCATGCGCGCCAACTTCGACCGTCTTATCGACGGTGCCGCCACGTCGGCCAAGATGGCCAGAACCAACGGTGGTACGGACAATCCGGTCCTCGTCATCGCCATCAGTTGCGTCGGTCGCCGCCTGGTCCTCGGGGAGCGCACCGAGGAAGAACTCGATCGAACCCTTGATGCATTCCCTTCAGCGTCGCGGCAAGTCGGCTTCTATTCCTACGGCGAAATCTCGCCCTTTGCGACCGGAAACTGCGACCTGCACAACCAAACCATGACGTTGACGACGCTCTCGGAAATCTAGATCGATGCTCCACGCTCTTCTGACACGACAGCTTAAACGCGCCGGGTTGGACCCAAGCTCGCCCCCCACCGATTCGCAAGCGTGGCAGGCGCTGTTGGGGTGGATCAGTCACGCGTACACCGAGGCCGATCAGGATCGATATCTCCTGGAACGCTCTCTCTCGATCTCCTCCGATGAGATGCGCGGCCTGCACGAACGGCTTGCCGCCGAGCGGGATACGCTCCGCACCGTCATCGGTTCACTGCACGAGGGCCTGTGCGCCTTGGACGGCAAGGGATGTATCCTTTTCATCAACTCCAAAGCGGAGAGCATACTCGCCCTCTCCAATCGAACCGTCTTGGGTCAGCCTTTGGCGGCGCTGGTCGACCTCCGAGATGAGTCTGGGCGCTTAATGGAATCATTCCCCCCCGAATCCACGACGAAGGAGTCTCGACTGATCGTTGGCGGTGAGAAGTCGGTATACATCATGTTCACAACATCGCCGCTCGCCGAACCTCGGGACGGCGTACTACTCACTCTGTGCGACGCCACCGAGCGCAAGCGGGCCGAAAAGGAGAAGGAGGAGACCCAGCAGCAACTTGTGGAACTGTCGCGACGCGCCGGAATGGCGGAGGTGGCCACCAATGTCCTCCACAACGTCGGTAACGTACTGAACAGCGTCAACGTGTCGGCCACCGTGGTAGCGGACAAGCTTCGCCATTCTCAAGTATCGGACCTGGTCGAGGTCACGGAGCTGATGCAGCAGCGTGCCGGAGATTTAGGGACCTTCATCACCAACGACGAGAGAGGCAAACTCCTGCCTCACTTCTTGTTCGAACTGGGCAAGCACTTGGTCCATGAGCAAGACGCCGTCCTGCAAGAACTCGAATCCCTGACCACGAACATCGGGCATATCAAGGACATCGTGAATACGCAGCAGTCCTACGCGAAAGTATCGGGCGTGATGGAGGAAGTGCGCCTGGCGGAGCTGGTGGACACCGCCCTCCGCCTGAACAGCGCCGCGATGGAAAGGCACAAAGTGCGCGTGGTGCGCGAGTACGAAAAGGACGCTTTGGTCCTGGTCGATAAGCACAAGGTCTTACAGATACTGGTCAACTTGATCAGCAATGCCAAGTATGCCGTGGAAAGCGTCGATCCAGACGATAGACGGATGACCGTGCGAATCGGGATGAGCGTGGATCGGGCCGATGTCATTCAAATCGTCGTCATCGACAACGGCGAGGGAATTCCGCGGGAGAATCTAACCCGCATCTTCGCCCACGGATTCACCACCAAGAAGAACGGTCATGGATTCGGATTGCACGGTTCGGCCTTATCGGCCAAAGAGATGGGAGGAACCTTAACAGCCCACAGCGATGGACCCGACCGTGGAGCGACCTTCACGCTCGAAATTCCGCTCAATCCGGCCGAGATGATGAAATGAACAAACCAACCACCCACGAACACCGGCGAATCTTGGTCGTCGACGACAACCAGGCGATTCACGCGGATTTCCACAAGATCCTGGGTGGCAAACGCGAAACTCCCGCGCTGGCCGATTTGAGAGCTGCGCTCCTGGGACCCAAGCAGGGAGACAGTGCAAAGAACACGGTCCAATATGACCTTGATTCGGCGTACCAAGGGCAGGAGGCCCTCGTAAAGGTGCGCCATGCGGTTAAGGAAGGGAGACCTTTCGTCTTGGCCTTCGTCGACATGCGAATGCCGCCGGGATGGGACGGCCTGGAAACAATTGAACACCTCTGGCAGGCAGACCCGGACATTCAAGTCGTGATCTGCACGGCTTACTCCGACTATTCGTGGGAAGGCATGCTGGAGCGGTTCGGACACGTCGACGGGCTGCTGATCCTCAAGAAGCCCTTCGATAACGCGGAAATATCCCAGCTTGCTTGCGCGCTGACCCAGAAGTGGCAACTAGCCAAACAGGCCCGGGTTCGGCGCCACGAGTTGGAAGCGATGGTCGACGAGCGAACCGCTCTGTTGCGTACGACTAATGATGCACTCCACATTGAGATCGTCCAACGCAAGTCTGCCGAGGATCAATTACGCCACGACGCATTCCACGATCAATTGACCAACCTGCCCAACCGGGCCTTACTCATGGATCGACTCCATCAATGCCTCGAGCGCGCCAAGCGGCGCCCGGAGCACATCCTGGCCCTGCTCTTTTTGGACATCGACAATTTCAAGGTGATCAACGATAGCCTTGGACACGGCGCCGGCGATGATCTGCTGATCGAAGCCGCCCAGAGGCTCGTCGAGGGGCTGCGCTCCTTGGATACCGTATCGCGCACAGGTGAGCACACGACGGTTCGGCTGGGGGGAGATGAATTCGTCATACTCCTCGACGGGATCCAAAAGCCGTCCGACGCAGCCCTTGTCGCTGAGCGACTTCAAGAGCGTTTGTCGCTTCCCTATAAAATCAGCGGGCGAGAGGTCAGTGTTACGGCAAGCGTCGGAATTGTCCTGACTCAGGGCGAATGCGAAGACGTAAATGAGTTGATGCGCAACGCGGACACGGCCATGTATCGCGCGAAGCACGCGGGCAAAGCGCGGCACGCCATGTTCGACGAAACCATGCACGTCGAGGCCATGGCCCGCCTGGAGTTGGAAAACGACCTCCGCTTCGCCCTTGAACGGCGGCAGTTCGAAGTTTTTTATCAGCCGATCGTAGAGCTGGAGTCCGGCCGAATCAGCGGTTTCGAGGCGCTGCTTCGCTGGAGGCATCCGCAGCGCGAGCTCGTCTCTCCCATGGAGTTTATCCCCATTGCCGAAGAGATGGGGCTGATCGTTCCGATCGGTCGCTGGGTGCTCGACCAAGCTTGTCGACAGTTAGCGGTTTGGAATCGCCAACTGCCTCCCGAACGGTCGATCTCTATCAGCGTCAACGTCTCCAAGCGGCAACTCGAGGAACCCCAGTTCTGCGCTGAAGTGGGGCAGATCATCCGCGACACGAACACTGTGCCCGGTAGCCTGGGCCTAGAGATTACCGAAAGCACAATCATGGCTGCCCCAAAAACCATGGACCGGAAGCTGCGACTGTTGAGACAGTTGGGTATTCAGTTGCACATGGACGACTTCGGTACGGGGCATTCGTCGCTAAGCTGCTTGGACCGTTTCCCGCTCGACATGCTCAAGATCGACCGCTCTTTCGTGACCAACCTTACGAGTAACCGCAAGTATTCGGCGATCATCTACGCGGTGATTACACTTGCCCGAAACCTCAATATGAAGGTGACCGTCGAAGGAGTGGAAACGGAAGAACAGCTCGCTCAAATCCTCGCCTTTGAATGCGACTACGCCCAGGGATTTTACTTCGCAAAACCGGTCGATGTCCACACCGCCAGCGCGATGGTCACGTCAGATGTCCCTTGGATGAAGCTGGCCTGATTCTGCGCAACGGTCGGAGAGTGAGACGGCGCAAAACGGACCCAACCCCTTGCGACGTGGACCGTTGAAAGAAAGCTCCTTGCCAACGCTCGTAGCGGTCCGTAAATCTGCGCGAGCAGGCTCGGCGCCCAAGAAGGATCGCGCGCTGCCGCGTTCAACAAGTGAACAATCGAGCGGTGTAAGTCGGCTCATCGACCCGACATCATTCGCCATTCTTGATTCGCCATTTCGCATTTTTCCTAACCCTCAACCCTCCACGACTTACGGGCGGGGTGGCCCATCTCCTCTGGAGATGGGGGACACAAACGAAAAGTGACCTCGCCACTTCCTCATGGTTTCACGACCATCACTCCCCCACATCGACACAAGGTGAGCCACCCGGCCTGTTCGACGGCTCTTATTCAGCTTCGTCCAGAAGAAGCTGAATCAACTCTCGAATTTTCTGAAACGTCAACCGGTCCACCCGGCCTATTCGCGTGACGATGATGCTTTGTGCGATGCTAAAAATCTTGTCCGCCCGCACCAAGCTTGGGCGCCTCATCGTACCCTCTTCCAGTTGGGGCGTATCCACATCGACAACATGCGACCGCGATGACAAATTCGATGTCACTCCGGCCACCAAGAGATCAAGCCCCTCGCGGTTGTACCGGTCGTTGGAAAGGACGACGACCGGACGAAGCTTTCGACTGGTCAGATCGCTAAACGGAATCGGAACCAGCAACAAATCACGCTGGCCGGGCGGCATCGTTCCACACCTGATCATCGATGTCGTTGTCCCAGAAGCCCAATCCGGATTCGCTCGCCTTCATCAAATCGTCCATGGAATCCTCCACTGGCAGGACGATCACTTCGACCATCTGCCCCTCCTGGAAAGGAAGCGCCTCCAGGCGAACAGTTCCGTCCGGTTCGATCTTCTTGATGATCCGCAGCGCACGCATGTTGCTAATCCCTCCGAGTGCGATTCAGGGGCATGGCCCTTTCTCCATCATAGCAACAGTCTTTACGAATTGCGACCACGCTCCCCCACCTCGAAACGAGGTGGGCCACCCGGTCCGGTCCGTGAAGTTTGTTACCCGTAGTTTAACTTCGTGGCGTCGTTTGTCGTCCAACTATAGCCTGCCGACGTGATCGAAAAGCTGCTCGGCAAACGCATCGGCGAGCTTCGACGCGCCAAGGGTCTGTCGCAGGAAAAACTCGCGGAAAAATCGCGCTATTCGACAGAGTTCATCAGCCTCGTAGAAAGGGGTCTGAATGCCCCATCAGTCGCGGGACTCGCGCGGATTGCCAAGGCATTAAAAGTTGAAGTCAAGGAGCTCTTTGAGTTTGGAAGGAGCGCGAAATGACCGCGCGCAGATCGAACCTTCCGAGCCCAATGGAGCTTTTCAATGTTGGTTTCCTGACTACACTAAAGCAGCTAATCGTCACGCATCATTCGATTTATCCACTCATTCCGCCACAGGGAATCTTCTTCGAATATCTTGTGGAACAGTCGTTTAGGCGGTCTGGGTGGCCAGCGGATCAGGTGAGTTTGACTTCTCCGAACAGCCCGACGCACGACCTGAAGGTAGGATCGCTGCGACTATCGCTCAAGTCGGAAACCGGGAAGATCACGAGAAAGGATTCAATCTCTATTACCAAGCTTTGCACGACTGAGACTGGGACTTGGGACTCGCCGTCCTTGATCGCTCACGCGCTCAAGCATTTGGACTGTTACGATCACATCCTGATGTTACGAGCAGTCTGGGGCCAAACGACTATTAGTTATCAATTGATCGAAGTTCCTCTAGACGTTTTGCGTCTTATCGCGGGTATCACCGTGGTCCCCGTAGGTAGCCGCACGGGACGGAAGAGCCTTGGGGCCGATGTACTCGAGGGTGACAAGAGAGTGTTCCATATCCACTTCGATGGAGCCGATGGCAAATGTCAGATTCGCGGATTGACTGTCACGCGATGCAAGTTGCTGCTCGAATGGGATCAGCCCCTCCGGTGACTATTCACACTTCCCAGATTTGCGGAAGATGATCCAGTAGCAATGCTGTCGGCGTGCGTGATGCGCTTTCTTCCATCTCGGATCGATGATCGGGCCCTTGCGTAGCTTGACGATGCAATCACACGCAGTGAATCCAACTTCGACAGCCACCTCAATCAGGGAGATGTGAGCCCACTGAAAGCGGTGCCCATGCACATAATCTGCGATCTTGCAGAACATCACGCCCTCCGGCTTGAGAACGCGATAAGCCTCTTTGACAAAGGGCGGGTACAAATGGGAAAAGTTGTAACCTTGATCAACGGAAGAATTCAGCACAAGTCCGAAACGCGTGTTAAAGTCCTTTGACTTGTCCTTCCCCTGATTGGGAATGTGTGGAGGGTCGTACACCACGACGTCAAAACTTTCGTCATCGAAGGGCATGTCGCGGTTGTCGCCCACATAATCGGGATTGTGGGCAGGATCAATGTCCAATCCTGTCACCGGTCGTGTGCTGCCCTCCCAGAAGCGCCCCTTGTTCACCGTCGCATCAAGGATATTCTCTGGAGTACGGCGCGGATAGAAGTCGAGCATGCGTTCCAACAACTTCGCATCTGTGCCCTCCCACACGGAAGGAAGCGGTTGATAGTCAGATCGCTTGCTCCCAGTCGCGCTGCCCGGAACGAAGAATTCCAGCTGCTCGTTCCCTGAACTTTGCCTCATACGTTTCATGTTACCCGAATTTTCACCCTGCGCCTCGGAACACTGAACCTTTCTGGCTGGGCTCGTGCTATGCACTTTGGATATGAGGGAACTCTAAAACGCATAATACGAATGATAATGATCGTGAATCGGGATATCGACGTTGAAGATCGACGCGATCAAAGCCGCGCGCATCCACATCCCGTTGCGGACTTGCGCCCAATACTTGGCCTGCGGTAGGGCGTCCAATTGCGGATCGATTTCATGTCGACGCGGCAGCGGGTGCATAATGACCAACGACGGCTTAAACAAATGGGCCATTTCTTTGGTCAAACTATATCGCCCATAGTCGATCGTTTTCGACTCACCGGCGACATCCCATTCATCCTGCATCCGGGTCATGTACACGCCGTCGCACTCGCCGATCACCGTGCGAACGTCGTCGCGCTGTTCATATTCGATGTTGTTTCGCTGGACGTGCTCCAAAATATCCTGCCCGATTTGCAACTGCGGCGGTGCCACAAAAAGAAGTCGCACGCCCGGATACTTGCATAAAAGATACGTGAGCGATCGCACCGTGCGCCCGCGCTTCAAATCGCCAACAAACGCAATGGTCTTCCCCGCGAAAAGATTGCGCGAGTAACGCCCTTCCAGCTTGCTACCCTCGGCCTCTCCAAAGCAACGATACAACGTGTAAATATCCAGCATCGCTTGCGTCGGATGTTGATCCTTGCCCGATCCGCCGTTGATCACCGGAATCGGATACGACATCTCGTTGAGAATATGAGCGACGTGCTCCGCGAAGCCCTCCGCCGGATGACGCATGATGATGAGGTCGAAGTATTGACTCATTGTGCGAATCGTATCTTCCTCCGATTCGCCTTTCACTTCGGATGATGTCGAACGATCGCGCACTTCGTTAAACGGCATGCCAACAATCTGACACGCGGCTGTGAAGGAGAGGAACGTTCGCGTCGACGGCTGAATAAAGTAGAGCATCGCCCGGCGGTGACTTTGCAGCGTTCGCAAAAACTGCGTGCCAGGCCGCGAGCGCGCGATCGTCCGAATCATGTCAGCCAGTTGACACAAAGAACTAATCGACCCGCGATCAAACTGTTGGGCGAGAACCACGTGAAAAATTTTGTCGTTGCGATTGAGTTTGGAAACGCGTAAGGCCGTATCGCTCTGCGTAGGATTGTTGGCTTGGAAAGGGTCGGTTTTCGGTTCGGCGGTTTGTGCTTCGGTGGATTGCATGGGCGGCTCCTGGCGTGTGGTTCACTAGGGTCGAACCGCGCCGGAGACGCCCGGTCATCGGTCACTTATGATCTGACCCCGACCTATTGGACAAAAATTGAGTTGGTTTGTCAAACCACATCAGAAGCCCGACGTCTCTTTGCGAGAGATCGGGCAACACAACGGCCGTCGGTATGATTCGCGGGTCGTCCGATTCCGCAGCTTCTTCATGGGTGCGATAGCGGCGGATATTGGGAATTTTTCCGGTGTCTGCAACCTGTGAATTTGCAGCATTCGTGGGGAGTATGATTGGCTCTCCGGATTGATTTCCAATGAGTGGAAAATTTGACTTATCCGGACCTTGGCCACGAGTTATTGGACCAGTGTCTGGACCGATAAAAGGTGCATTGGCCTTGTGATCTTTCGTTTGCAAAAATCCCCAAAGCGTTGCGGATATCACAATCAGCGCAGCCGCGGCATAGCGAGTGGACCAACGCGTGACCCACGTTTGTTGAGGCCTGATCGGAAGATCATCGACCACGGATTCCGCGATGGCGGACAAGGGAGCGCCAAGGTGCAAGGCGTGCAGGGTTCGGGCGTTGGCGCTCTGCAAAAGGTGAGCCGGCGTTTCTTCCCGCGAAAGCTCGGCAACATCGCGCGAGGTCTGAATAATCCGATCGGCCAACGCACGACAAGAGGCGCAGCGGCCCAAATGGAATTGAAGCCCTTGTGGCAGTGTGGCTACCTGTTGAGTGGCTTCGTCGTCTGAGAGGATGGACATCACCCATGCCGCCTTGTGGCACGCGGTATTCTTATCCTTTCCATGAACGTGTTGATCGTCGTTCATGAGATATCTCCAGAGCCAAGAATCTCGGATAGTTTCACCACGGCATGTCGGCGATAGACTCGCGCAGTAGCGGGATCAATTCCCAAGGTCTTCCCCACTTCGTGGTAGCTCATTCCCGTCAAGTCGCGCAGCACGATCACCTGTCGCAAGTGCTGTGGCAGCTCTAACATCGCATTTCGCAAGGCATCCTTTCGCGAATTGACCGGCTCTTCCATTGGAGAATTCTCAATGGCCGATTTCTCCAAGGCTACCGCGGGCAAGTGCGACAGTCGACGTCGCCGAGTTCTCAAGACCTCGGTGGCGATATTGACCGCTGTCCGGTAGGCATAAGCGCGGACACTCGTTAAACCCTCCGCGTTTCCCCTGGCCGCGAGTTTGCAAAAACAATCTTGGTAGGCATCGAGTGTGTCGGCTTCATTCCCGAGCATCCGACTCAATAAATGGAGAATCCCGGGGCCATCCTTCCGCATGATCCGCTCGATCCAAGCCTGGTCGCGCGGCGCGGACTGTTCACACGCGTGCACACTGCCAAGCCAATCGCTGGTAGTTCTTTCAAGCACAAGTCGATCCACAACCGTATCATAGGATGCGCCGTGGAGATTCTTGTTATCCAAGCTGCTCTTACATGAACCAGAATCTCGAGGGCAAATCTCGGTGAAGGATCGTCAATTGCAGCTTCAGGCCAATAATTCCAGAGTGGCCGTAAATACAGACGCTGGTCATCGCCCTAATTCCGAATCCAATTGTGCATGATCCCATGACAGGATCCATTGGTCGGAATCTTTGCGGCGAAACGAAATGGGTTTATTCAGAAGCAACGGCGATACCGGCCAGATGTGGCCGATGTCGCTGGTGACAAGTATCGGCACTTCTCGATCGGAAGGAAGATGATACTTCAAGATCCCCAGAACTGCGTCGGTCAGCGTTTGTTCCTCTTTGTGGAAGTCGCCGAGAAGTAGGCCGCGGCAGCGATTCCAAAACCCGGCCAAGGTCAGTTGGGAAAGAAACCGATCCAGCCGCTCCGGTTTTTCGTTCAAGTCTTCCAGAACCAACCAGCGATCCGTTGGGTCGACGCAGTTTCGCCAGCGGGAACCCAGCAAGGTGCAAAGGACGACCAAATTGCCGCCTACGATAGAAGCTTCAAAACGCTCTGGTAACGATTCGGGTTTTTCGTGGTTACACAAAACGGTTGGATGAATTTCGCGTGCCGTGATTTCTCTTGTTGTCCCGTGACCGCTGATGATCGACACGGTGTCACGAAAATAGGTCTCCATTTCACCGGCCAGTCGGGCATTCATCCACTCATCGGAAGTCGTTGCGCTATTCCCATCGTTTGACGCGCCTTGGGCCGCTTCCGATTTCAATCCCAGTCGCGTTTCCGCGTATCGCTTCAAACCATACTTGAGGAACGCCGGACCGGTGTCATAAATTCCGCGACCCATCGGATGGTCGGCCACGATGTTCACCAGCGTGGTCAACTCGCTAAATCCGAAAACCAGGATGGGCCGCGTTCGGCGATCGAGCACGGTAAAATCGATTTTCGGTAGAACACGAGTAAACCAGGCCCCGCCGCGAATAGCGATGATGGCGATCGTGTCGTCAGAACCAAGTTCCATTTCTATGTCACTCGCTCGTACATAGTCATCCTGTCGTCCGCCGTTGAGCTCATCCTCCTTGGCGTCCAACAATTTGAGATCGCCGGTGATTTCGAAACTCGTCCCGACGATTTTTTGGACGCGTTCGAGAAACCGCACCGCCGAATTGTCGCCGATCTGTTCGAAGAATTTCCCGCATGAACCGGCAGGCCCGATAAGATAAATCCGGGGACAAGACAAGGCGATTATCCTCGACCTGCTGCCTGGGCCAACGCTTTAGCCCGCTGAGGATCGACCGGATTCGAAGTCTTTCCGTCCAGTTTGATAGCGGTACCTACAATGACGCCGTTGGCGACGACGAGAATTGCGGCCACGGTTTCTTGGGTTACACCACTTCCCACAAAGACTCGGCGATCCGGTACGGCGTCGCGCACTCGTTCTAATTCTTGGAAGTCGGCCGCTTCTCCGGTGGCGGGTCCGGTGATGACGAGCCCGTCGGCCAACCCTCGATAGGCGACGTCTTTCGCGGCGCGAGCGATGTCGGGTTCGCTGAGAGGGATGGCGTGTTTGACATTGACATCTGCGAGAATGCCGATTTTTGCACCGAGTTGTTTTCGGTATTGCAGCGTTTCATGCGCTTGGCCCTCGATGATGCCTTGATCGGTTGCGTATACGCCGGTGTGAACGTTGACGCGGATGAAAACAGCGCCGACGGCAGCGGCGATACCTAGTGCGGAGATGGCATCATTGCGTAGACCGTTAATGCCGAGCGGTAAATGGGTTTCTCGCCGGACTCGATCGGCCACGACGGTCATGGCGGCGATGCTTGCGGGTGGTAAGCCCGTCGAGGTGAAAGGCATGTCGCCGTAGTTTTCGACGATGAGGGCATCGAAGCCTGCTTCTTGCAGAGATCGAGCGTCGTTGATGGCGCGGTCGATGATTTCGTCCATCGATAGGATGTGTCGAACGCTGCCCGGTAAAGGAGCGAGATGGACAACGCCGATTAAAGCTGGGGAGGGAAGTTGGATCATGGCCGTGAAAGCTCTAATTAAGGGTACATAGCGGGGAGCAAGCTCATTCCGTCTTTCGAAACACGGCCACCACGTCTTCGCTGGGGACGACATAGAGGCAATTGTCCGCATCGAACTCGACGGGGATGGCATGTTTTGGGTTGAAGAGGACGCGGTCGTATTGGCGAACGGGGAAGTCGTCGTCTTTTTCCAGCTCGACGGAAATGGACACCACGCGACCCGTAATCGTCGGAATCTCAATCGAATCGGGTAGTTCGATCCCACCCTTGGTGATTTTCTTGTCCTCGTCCTTGCGGATGACCACTCGCTTTCCCAAGGGCTCGACGGTTTCCAGCTTGGGCTTTTGTTTTTGTATGCGGTCGGACATTCACGTCACCTTCCCGAAGGTCTCAGCCATCCAAACTACGGCAACCCGGTTTTCGCAAGCATTCTACGACCGATGTACTCGTGCGAAAAGAGCAGCCATCCATTCTCAATCCTAATAAACGGAGCTTTTCTTTGATCGCGGAGGGTTTATGATACATGCGAAAAGTGGAGTGCCATGAATGCTTGTAGAGTTTGACGAATGATTATTAACCGCATCAAACTCGGGAATTGGCGCAATTTCCGGACGGTCGATGTCGCCTTGGGACGGCGAGTATTTGTCATTGGCCCCAATGCGTCGGGAAAATCCAACTTTCTGGATGTGTTTCGATTTCTCCGTGATGTGGCCAAACCAGGAGGAGGGCTTCAAACCGCGATTTCCGATCGAGGCGGGCTTTCAAAAATACGATGTTTGGCGGCCCGAAAATATCCCGACGTCGAAATCGCCGTGGAACTATCCTCCGAAGACGGTAAGAAGTGTGTATGGAAGTATGAAATCGGAGTCAAGCAGCAAAAAGCCGGATTACGTAGGGCTTTTCTGTCGCACGAACGTGTTTGGAAGGATGGTAAACAAATCCTTGATCGTCCCGATGATGACGACAAGAAAGATGAAGCGCGACTCACGCAGACCCATCTCGAACAAGTCAACGCAAACCAAGAATTTCGGGAAATCGCGGAGCTTTTTGAGTCTATCTCGTACTTACACGTCGTTCCGCAAATTCTAAGAAATCCGAAGGCATTCACGGGTCCAGGCTTACCTGGCGATCCATTCGGTCGGCAACTGTTGGAGCGCGTTGCCAAAACGCCTGAAAAGACTCGAAAGTCGCGTTTGAAAAGGATAGAAGCAGCTTTGAGATATGCGGTTCCCCAGTTGAAAGAGTTATCGTATGAGGTTGATACTCCGGAGGGCGGCATTCCGCATTTGGAGGCGGTATACGAACACTGGAGGCCGCACGGAGCCAAGCAGCGCGAAGTTGACTTCTCGGATGGAACCTTACGCCTGATTGGTTTGCTCTGGTCTCTCCAGGAAGGACAAGCGCCCTTGCTCCTGGAAGAGCCTGAGTTGTCGCTGAATGGCGCAATCGTACGCAAGTTGCCCAGTCTTATTCATCAGGCCACTCGCAAGAATAAGAGACAGGTATTGATCAGTACGCATAGTGCTGACCTCTTGTCGGACAAAGGGATAGGTTCGGAAGAAACGTTGCTTCTTTTCCCGGATAAGGAGGGAACGAGAGTTGAACCGGCTTCGGACGAAGAGGACATTCGCCAACTTCTCCAAGAGGGTTTGAGCATTGCCGAAGCCGCTCTTCCGAGAATAGAACCCAAGAACGTGCATCAATTGTTCTTTGATTACAATCGAGGTATTGGATGACCCAAATACCCGTTGATCTTGTGGTGGAAGATGAACTCAGTGAAGCCGTGGCACGCCGGGCACTTGATTGCACGGGTAAGCCGTTTTTGGTAGGCGCCGCCTATGGAAAAACCGGTTTTGGTTACCTAAAGAAGAGAATTCTTGGGTTCAACAAGGCCGCGAAATCCACTCCATACTTGGTGTTAACGGATTTGGACAAATCGTCCTGCCCGCCGGACCTTATCACCGATTGGTTTGGTCAAACCCAACGTCATCCCAATCTCCTTTTTCGTGTGGCCGTGCGCGAAGTGGAGGCTTGGCTATTGGCTCATCGAGAAGCGTTTGCAAGGTTTTGCGGAATTGCTGCAAAAAACATCCCGAAAAACGTTGATCAAATTGAGGATGCCAAACAGTTTTTGATAAGGTTAGTCTCCAAATCAAAGCGGCGCACGGTTCGCGAGGATATCGTACCGAGCCGTACTTCGTTTGCGAAGCAAGGACCGGCGTATAATCTGAGAATGACGGAGTTTGTCAACCGTCACTGGGACCCAAGGATTGCGAGTAAGTGTTCTGAAAGCTTGTCCAGAACGCTTTCCGCGCTGGACCGCTTTTTTCCCACTTGGTTGACCAGTGGTAATTGACAACTCCAGAACGTGAATTCTTTTTTAGTGAGAATCTTTCAATGATCGATCCACGAATGACGAAACTGGCGGAAGTGTTGATTCAATACTCCACGGCATTGAAATCCGGGGAGAAGATTTTGATCGAGGCGATTGATGCCCCGCACGAGATGACCTGCGAGCTGATCCGCATGGCTAGGAAGGTTGGCGGAGATCCGGTGGTCACATTGAAAAGCAACCGCGTGCTTCGGTCGCTGCTGGTGAACGGCTCCCAAGCCCAACTCGACCTCATCGCCGAAACCGAAGCCCTTCGCATGAGCAAAGTGGCGGCGTATATCGGGTTGCGCGGCAGCGACAACATCGCCGAGCTTTCCGACGTGCCGACGGACAAATACAAGCTGTATCAAGACACGGTGTGGAAGCGCGTTCATCAGGAAATTCGCGTGCCGAAGACGCGATGGGTCGTGCTGCGCTGGCCAAGCCCGTCGATGGCCCAACAGGCCAATAAGAGCACCGATGCTTTTGAAAAGTTCTTCTTCGACGTTTGCACGATGGACTACGCGAAGATGTCGCGGGCGATGCAACCGCTGGCGGATCGAATGCGAAAGACGGACAAGGTCCACATCAAAGGGCCGGGAACTGATCTTGCATTTTCAATCAAGGGTATTCCGCCGATTCCTTGCGATGGGAAGCTCAATATCCCAGATGGCGAGGTTTTTACTTCTCCGGTCAAGAACAGCATCAACGGCACGCTGCAATACAACGCCCGCACGATTTACCAGGGGGTCATTCACGACAACGTGCGCTTCGAATTCAAAGAAGGCAAGATTGTCAAAGCCACCAGCACCAACAACGAGCATCTGAACAAAATGCTGGATACCGACGAAGGAGCTCGCTACATTGGCGAGTTTGCCATTGGCGTGAATCCGTACGTGACTGAGCCGATGCTCGATATTCTGTTCGACGAAAAAATCGCCGGCTCGTTTCACTTCACGCCAGGCCAAGCCTACGCAGAGGCCGACAACACCAATCGCAGCAGCGTGCATTGGGATATCGTTTGTCTGCAAGATGCCACACACGGCGGTGGAGAAATGTACTTCGACGGCCAACTGATTCGCAAGGATGGCCTGTTCGTGGTGGATGATTTGAAGGGGCTCAATCCTGAGAATTTGAAGTAGTGGATATTTGGCACAAACCTGGTTCGAGTGATTTCGCCTGAAAAGAAGGGACCGTACGATAACAGGAGATGGCGTATGACGCATCGTAAAAACGAAGGAGTCGGCCTATCAAAAGCAGTTAGACGCTTCATTGTCAGATTTTTGAGTGTCGTCGTCTTTGCAAATTCGATTTCGGCATTCGCGGCTGAGCCCGTCCCTCCCAAGCCCAACCCGGCGGAACCGGTGAACTATGTTGAATGGATCAACAAAACCTTTGGCGGCGTACAAAGCAACGCCTACGCCGATTACAAATCGGCGGCGGAACTTTGGAAACCCTTTGATGGCGATCTGTCTGCCGCGATTTCGGGTCCATGGGGACGCAATGAGCCTGTGGCAAACTGGCTTAAGGCCAATCAGCCGGCGATGGAAAAATTCCGCGCCGCTTCGGCCAAGACCGGTTGCTACTTTCCGCTCGAACCTGGAAAACCGACGAGCGATGCCCGAACCAACCTCTGCCTCTTGTTCGCGGATCAAGCGGCGATGACGCTTCACCGCGACGCGTTTCATGCCCTGATCGCCCAAGGCTATCAGGCTTGGGGGAAAGGGGATGAAAAAACTCTGCGGGCCAATGCCCTGCTTCTTCTCCGGTCCGTTCGCCATCTTGATGCCAGCCCTTTGCTCCTCCGGCGCCTGATGGCCAACAAGGTCGCGGCAGGAGCCCACGAGGCGCTTCGCAAGGCGATCAAGCTCACCGAGGACCCCGAAGCGTTCGCCCAAGCGCTTGTTGAAGACCTTGCGAAAGCCGATCCACCTCAATCTTCCTTGCAGCGAACCATGAATATGGAGCGACTCCATGTCTCGGATCTCTGCCAGCGCCTTTTTGTTCCGGGAAAAGAACCTGGTACGTGGACCCTGTACGACCCGGTTTTCAACGAGCTAACGAAGATGGGGTTGTTTGAGGCGAACGACAAATCCGAGCTTGTCCGATTCGGCTTCGACGAAACGCTTCGTGAGTTGAACGCCCATTTCGACCAAGCGGATAAGTGGCTCGGGACGCCTTTCCCAAGCGTAACCGATGGGGCCTCTGAACTGGCCCGTCTGGGAACACAGAGCAAGAACCCCTTCAGCAAAAAGGTCTTGCCATCATTCGATCGAGCGCGAGTTCTTCATGAACATTGCGCCGCCTCTCGAAGTGCTACGTTCTTGATTGCGCACCTTTTCATCTACCGCGCCAAGAGCAAAGAATTCCCCGCGTCCCTCGACAAGCTCCAAGGGTCCGGTATCGCGCAGCTCAAAATAGACCCGTTCAGTGGAAGAGACTTCGTCTACCGAAAGCAAGACGACGGTTTCCTTCTCTATTCCGTGTCGACCAACATGAAAGACGACGGCGGCAAGCACGACCCACAAATGAAGGACGTCGATTTTGCCTATTGGCCGGTTCCGAAGTGACAAGCCTCTGATTCATCGTTTCGCGCGGCGGCGGGTTGGGGAACGATCGTTATCGCGATTTCGATCGGCTTCGGGCGCGAGAGTTGCGGGATGCGATGACGTGGGTTCGCTATCCGTTGAGTCTTGCAATTCCTTGATCCGATCCCGAAGTCGCGCCGCCCGTTCGAATTCCAAAGCTTCTGCGGCTTCCATCATCTCCTTGTGCAACAGGGCCACCAGTTCCCCGCGATCCATTTGTTGCTCGGACAAATGCACCGCTTCCGCAGCCGTCTTATGGGCTTTGACGGATTGCTCCAAGCTCGAACGAATGCCCTTGATGATTGTTTCGGGCGTGATGCCGTGATCTTCGTTGTATTTCTGCTGAATGATACGACGACGATTGGTTTCATCCATCGCCCGCTGCATACTGGGGGTGATGGTGTCAGCGTAGAGCTTGACTTCGGCATTGACGTTTCGCGCGGTCCGTCCAATCATCTGAACCAAGGACGTTTCGCTTCGCAGGAACCCTTCCTTATCGGCGTCGAGAATGCAAACCAATGACACTTCGGGTAAGTCCAATCCCTCGCGCAACAGGTTGACACCCACAAGCACATCGAACTTGCCCTCGCGTAATTCCTTCAAAATGACCACGCGCTCCAACGTATCAATGTCCGAGTGCATGTACCGTCCGCGAAGACCCTCTTGCTGAATAAAACGAGACAAATCCTCGGCCAATCGTTTCGTAAGCGTCGACACCAATACTCTTTCACCCGCTGCGGCACGTTCGGCGATTCGTCGCAACAGGTCCGGCACTTGCCCTCGCGCCGGCAGCACTTCAATCGGCGGATCAATCAGTCCGGTCGGTCGAATGATCTGTTCAACCACTTCTCCGCCGCATTTTTCCAGTTCGTAAGGCCCCGGCGTCGCGGAGACAAACAAAACCTGTCGCCACATTCCTTCAAATTCCTCGAAGCGCATGGGACGATTGTCCAGACAACTCGGAAGCCGAAAGCCGTGATCCACCAACGTCTGTTTGCGCGATCGATCCCCGAAATACATCCCGCGCACCTGCGGAATCGTGGCGTGCGACTCGTCGATAACGAGAAGGTAATCCTTGGGAAAATAATCGATCAGCGTATAGGGTTTCGCGCCCGGCGCGCTTCCATTCAAATGTCGCGTGTAATTCTCAATGCCCGAGCAATAGCCCACTTCACGCATCATCTCCACGTCGTATTTCGTTCGTGCAAGCAATCGCTGGGCTTCAAGCAGCTTTCCATGTCGACGAAATTCCTTCACCCGTTGGTCCAACTCTTCAAGAATTCCCGCCGTCGCCGCGGCCACCCGATCGGCCGGCATGACATAATGCACGGCGGGGTATAGAAACGCGCGATTCAATCGGCCAAGAGATTCGGAGTTCATCGGGTTGACCATCTCCAACCGCTCGATTTCGTCGCCGAAGAGTTCTAGCCGGTATCCGAATTGCTCATACGCGGGGTAAATTTCCACGACGTCACCGCGCACGCGAAACGTCCCCCGCTTGAATTCAAAATCATTCCGCTTGTATTGCAGATTGACGAGTTGCCGCAGGAGCTCATCCCGGTCCGTGGGCACGCTCTGGTCCAGCACAATCACGCTCGATTTGTAATCCTCCGGCGAACCCAATCCGAATATGCACGACACGCTGGCCACAATCACCGCATCCCGCCGTGAAACAAGGGTGCTGGTCGAACTCAATCGCAGCCGGTCGAGATCGTCATTCCTGGATGCGTCCTTTTCGATGTAGATGTCCCGCTGGGGGATGTACGCTTCGGGTTGATAGTAATCGTAGTAACTGACGAAATACTCGACGCCGTTGCTGGGAAATAGCTCGCGAAATTCTTCGTAAAGCTGAGCCGCCAAGGTCTTGTTGTGCGAAATGACTAAGACCGGCCTGTTAAGCGCCGCGAGGACATTGGCTGTAGTGAACGTCTTGCCCGACCCCGTGACTCCAAGAAGACATTGATACTTCGCCCCGTTTTGGAATGCCTCCACCAACCGCTGAATCGCCGCCGGTTGATCACCCCGCGGTTGAAATGAACTGACTAGGTCAAACTGTTCCATAACGCTCGATGGTATTGACGATGGGGTGCCTTTTGCCGTAGTCTTTCGGACCGAATGGCCCCCATCGTCTAGACGGCCCAGGATATCAGGTTCTCATCCTGAAGACAGGGGTTCGAATCCCCTTGGGGG
>JBBTCX010000313.1:0-6521 GCA_038043045.1 Planctomycetota bacterium
AGACTAACACGAATCGCCGAAAAAAGCGCGCCAATAAGTCCGACAGCCTGCTAGCCTTGTGTGATGAGTTGATCTCATACGGTCCCGCTCCCTGAAGGTCGCGGCTCGTTGGGGGAACGAAGGGTCGCGAGGGTTAAAACCCGCGGCTCGGATGGAGAAACGCGAGCTACGCCCGGTCGACCATGGGGGTGAAGGGGCGGTTGTGTTGGCCGACGTAAACTTGGGTCGGTCGGAAGATGCGGTTGTTTTCGAGTTGTTCAAGCCAATGGGCGAGCCAGCCGGCGGAGCGGGCCATGGCGAAAATCGGCGTGAAGCATTCGGTGGGGATGCCGAGTTCGGAGTAGACGATTCCGGCGTAGAAGTCGACGTTGGGGAAGATGCCTTTTTCGCCGTAATGGGCCGTGCCGATTTTTTCGACTTCAAGGGCGATTTCGTACGTAGGGCTGCTGCTGGCTTGAGTGAGTTGAGCGGCGTACGTTTTTAGAATTTTCGCGCGCGGGTCAACGGTCTTGTAAACGCGGTGGCCGAAACCGGGGATTTTTTCCTTGCGGCTGATCATGTCGTCGACGACGGTTTTTGCGTTTTCGGGTTTGGCGATTTTTTTGAAGAGCTGGATGGCTTCTTCATTGGCCCCGCCGTGAAGCGGGCCGGAGAGTGCGCCGAGGGCGGAGCTTGCCACGCAGAACGGGTCGGCTAATGTTGAACCAACGACGCGACCTGCAAAGGTTGAGGCGTTCATCGTATGGTCGGCGTGGAGAATCAGGCAGACGTCGAGGATTCGTTCACGGATCGGGTCGGGGTCCTGGCCGGTGAGCATGTAGAGAAAGTTTCCGGCGTGACTGAGGTCCGTGCGCGGGTTGATATGGTCGTCGCCATGACGGAGGCGTTCAAACGCGGCGACCACGGTGGGCAGTTTGGCGATAATGCGGAAGCAGGATGTTCGACGAGTGACAGGGTCGTGAATGCTGCGACGGGGGTAGAACATTCCGATCGCGGCGACGGCGGCCTGCAGCGCGTCCATCGGATGGCCGGTTTCGGGAAGGCATTTGATGAGGTCGATAATTCGGAATTTGAGTTTGCGATACCCGGCCATCTCTTTTTTGAAAGCATAGAGTTCGGCCTGCTTGGGTAGGTCTCCGAAGAGGAGCAGCCAAGCGGTCTCCTCAAAGGTGCTGGATTCGGCGAGGGCATCGACGTTGATCCCGCGATATTCGAGGATACCCTCTTGACCATCGACGAAGCTGACGCCGGAGTGAGCGATGGGTACGCCTTCGAGTCCGGGAATTACGTCTTGAGTCATGGGATTATTCCCTGAGAACATTTTTCCAACTGGAGTCCCCTTGTTGACTGTTGCCACCATAAGTCACCGCTCCTCGATTGTTGTGCACTCGCCTACTGAAAGAGTATCGACCAAGTTTCCTCTTGGACGATTCTTCCATATTTTAGCGAAAACGGACTCAATAGTCCAGTTGTGCAATGGCAAAAAACACAATCGTCGGCGGTACTTTCGGACCTAAAGTGACCCTTCGAAAAGAACTAGCTGGGGTGTTGCGGGACGGTCGCGGACTGGGCGGTAAAAACCGGAGCCGCGGTCACAGGTTTTGCCAAAGCTTTTTGCGTCGCACCCTGCAAAAGCCACTGTTTGGCATCGAGAAACAGCGTAAAAACAGCCGGGACGACAATCAGCGTAAATGCGGTGGAGATCAACAAACCGCCAAGTTGAACGGCTCCGAGTCCGCGATATAGCTCGCTGCCTGGTCCGGTCATGATGGTGAGGGGTACCAGGCCAAAGATCGTGGTGAGGGTGGTCATCAGAATCGGGCGAGTACGAGTACGCACGGATTTCTCCACGGCTGCATGGGGGGACAATCCTTCGTCCTTCATGAAGTTCAGGGATTGGTGAACCAGGAGGATCGCGTTATTCACGACCACACCGAGAAGAATAATGAACCCAAGCATGGTGAGGACGTCGAATTGTTGATCGGGTGCGGAGACATCGCGGATGCTGGTCTCATGAAGAATTCGCAGTGCGGCGAATCCGCCGATCATTCCGAACGGAACGCTGAACATGATCAAAAAGGGATAGGCAAATGATTCGAACAGCGCGGCCATCAAGAGATAGTTGATTAGGACCGCAAGAAAAGCACGCGATTGGACCAGCGTCGCGGCCAGAGTGGGGTTCAAAGCCAATACCGTCGCCCCAACAAGGAGGGCGCCGCCAATTCCGACTTTCACGCCGGATCGTCGACCGCCGATTTTGGCGGCGATGACACAGGCTGTCACTCCGATTCCGAGAATGAGAAGCAGGGATTTTCCAACCGACATCCCCAATAGCCGAGGTCGAAGCAGCTTTCCGGAAAAATCGCCGACCAGGGCGTGCCACGTTTGAGTGAGCTTGCTTGCGGTACCAGCCAACGACGTAATCACGGTCGACGGCACGGCCCCCGATTCACGAAGCGGTGCGATCACGGAAGTTTGAATTTCTTCCATCGCCGCCTGCAAGGGAACGCCCGGCTTGGGGCGAATCGACAACGTCACCGAATCCATTTCTTCAATATGGTTGATCTGTTGTGGAGCCGTGGTTCGGCGAAAATCCGCGACGGAAACAATCGGAAGGACGTGCCCGGTCGGAGTCACGATCGGGATTTGTCCGATTTCCTCAACCGTGGCTTGGGCGGTTCCGGCCATCTTGAGCACCATGTCGACACGATCGCCGAAGTCGTTGAATTCTCCGACAAAAGCGCCATTCACGCACGACTCAATGAGAAATCCAACGTCGCGAACGTCGAGCCCGACGTGTGCGGCCTTGGTGCGGTCCGCGACCAATTGGACTTCAGGGCGCCCCAAGGCGAAGTTTGCGGGGTTAGGCGATGGATAGCCGTAACCGGCTTGCATGATCGCGCCGAGAAGCGCGGACGATGAGCTTACTACGGCTTGATGGTTCTCCCCGCGGATTTCAAGGTCCATGGAGTTTCCCGACGACCCGCCGCCAAACAACGAGTTCTGCCAGAAGAACGTAAAAGCGCCGGGAATCCTGCCACCGGCACGGTTCAACACGTCGACCAGGGGTGCCACATTGTTGGCATCTTTGGACGTGCAACCCATAAAGGCGACCCCGTTGAACGCAACGAAGAAAAAGTCCTCGATGGGCGGCGGGATAACCGTCTTCTTGATTGCACCACCGGGTCCAGCGCTCATCACCACCGGTTCCAAGCGGGCCGCTTCGGGCGAGTATCGCTCGGCTTCCCATAAGGGTCGGATGCCATCCGTAGGATCGTTAGGGTCTCCGTCTTCGACCAATTCGGCCAAAGCGCGGAACTCATCCAAGCTATATCCTGGAGGAGTGGCCAAGAAACCGAAAACCAGATTTTCGTTCCCCGCGGGAAGGTAGTCCGTGGGCGGAATCAACCACCAAGTTCCCAGCAAGGAGGCCAGCGAAAAACCAACCACAACGGCCAGTCGCGACCAACTGCGTCGGTTTACCCGTGTCACCAGGTTGCCCGTCCATCGTGCGTAAAAGGCGGTTTCTTCTCCGGCCTGGGAATGGGTCTTGGTGTGACGAAGAAATCTCGCCGCAAGAGGTGGAACGACAAGGATGGCGACCAGCATGGAAATACCGATCGCCGCGGTGATCGCAATGGCAATGTCCTTGAACAGTTGACCCACTTCCTCTTGAATGAACATCACAGGGAGGAAGACGATCATCGTGGTCAATGAACTGGCAAGAACGGCGCCCCAAACTTCTTTTCCACCGTCCAAAGCCGCCTGGAATTTGGTTTTACCCAGCGCGTGGTGACGATCGATGTTCTCCAGCACGACAATGGCGTTGTCCACCAACATCCCCACCGCGAATGCCAGCCCGGCGAGCAAAATCACGTTCAGCGTCCTTCCCATCATGGCAATCACTAGGAACGAACCAATGATGGAAATGGGAATCGCCAGCGCGATGATTCCGGTGGCTCCGCCGCTACGAAGAAAAAGCCAAAGCACGACGATCGCCAATAGCCCACCCGAAAGGATATTGTTGATCACCAGATCGATCGCGCTCCAAATGTACGTGGTTTCATCATACACCTGCGTGAGAGAAAGGCTCAAACCCCGGGGCCCGAGAATCTCACGATTCGCAATGTCGATTTTTTCCCGGAGACTTTCCATGGTCTTTAAGACGTTGGCGCCTGCTTCTCGGCGCGCAGGCATGGCGATCACATACTTTCCGTTGCTTCGAACAAAGGCATAGGCTTTGGCGAAACCGTCCTGAACCTTGGCCACGTCGCGGACGAAAATCGGCCCGCCTTCCCGGTGGGCGATGACCGTGCTTTCAATCTCCGCGATGCTCCGGTATTCGCCGACCGCGCGGTAGGAATAATCCAATTTCCCTTGAGCAATGGTCCCGGCGGAGACGTTGACGTTTTGACGGCGGATCGCGCTTTCAACATTTCGCAGGGTCAATCCCTTGGCCGCGAGAACATAAGGATCGACCTCGATTTGCACCTCGCGGTCCCAACCGCCATAAATAGGAACCTCGCTTACGCCCTCCGCGCGTTCGAGGATGGGTTTCACCTGTTCTTCGATGAACGTCTTGAGATGTGCCACGTCCCTGTCACCCGACAGAATCATCCACGCGATGATACCTTCCATGTCGGTGTCGGTGGCTTGGACAATCGGTTGATCGACTTCGTCGGGATAGTCCGTCACTTGGCGAAGCTTGTCGGAAACTTGTCGGAAGGCCACTTCCTTATCAACGCCGACGGGGAACTCCAATCGAATCACGGCCTCCCCCTCGGTGGAGGTGGAGGTCATCTTTTCGAGGGAGTTCACGTTTTTGAGATGGTCTTCCTGTCGATCGACGATTTCGCGTTCGATTTCCTGGGGGCTTGCCCCGATCCATCGCGTCGTCACGGTAATGACCGGACGATCGACCGTCGGAGTGAGTTGAATCGGAATCTCAAACAGACTGGCGAAACCAAAGAGCACGACGAGGATCACCCCCACGGCTATTTTTACGGGATTTTCGATGGCAAACTTGACGACGTTCATGACTTTCCTGCTTCCGGTTTCGGACGAGCCTCGCCCGGAGGCGCGGCCGCTTCTTTCGGTCCCGCGACCGGTGTACCCCGTTCGTCGACGATTTCAACGGCGGCTGGAAACGGCAGCATCCGTTCGTTACCGCGAACGATGACCCGTGTTCCAGACTGCACCTTGTCCGAAATGATTGAAATCCATGTACCAACGTCGACGCCGGTGGTTACAGGCACCAAGACGCCCGAAAGCGTGCCATCCTTGTCCGGGAAGACGATCGCCACATGCGGCGTTCCCGCATGTTCAACAATGGAATCCTTGGGCACGGTCACAACCTGCATGACCGGGCCTGCCGGAAGTGTGGCGCGCGCGAACATCCCCCCCGCCAGCATCCCCGCTTCATTGTCCAGTTCGACTTCCACCGGAAAAGTCCGCGCACGATCGTCCGCCTGGCGAATGATGTGCTTGACCGTTCCGTCCACCGACTTTCGCAGGGCATCCACATACACCCGGGCCGCCGCACCCTCCTGAATATGCGGCAGGGAAGATTCTGGAACATCGACCCGCACCAACATTTTGCTGAGATCAATCACGTGTGCGATGCGCCCTCCGATGGAAACCCATTCCCCCACTTCCGTAGTCAACTCCACAACGGCCCCGTGAAACGGCGAGTGAATCGTGGTCTTATCGAAGTCTTTTTGCAGGCGATCTACGACGGCCTGTTGTTCAGAGGCCATATGGGCGGCCTGGGTGACGACTTCGTCGCGGGGGCCTTTTCTGGTCATCTCAAACAGGGCTTCGGCGGCTGCTTTTCGGCGATCAGCCGCGATGAATTGCATTCGCGTATCGGTATATTCTTTGGCATTGGAATCGCGATCCTCGTGCAGTTTTTCAATGCGGGTCATTTCGAATTGCCAGCGTTCAAACTCGGCCGTCGCTTCATCCAATAGTGCCTTGGAGCGGGTGATCTCCTCCGGTCTCGATCCATTGCGAAGTTCCTGAAGTCTCGACTCAAGAGACCCTAAACGCGCTCGAGCCCCCATCAATCCGAGTCGAATCGTATCGCTGTTGAGACGGCACAATACGTCGCCCGCCTTAACCCGATCTCCCTGCCGGACAGGCATCTCGATCACCAGTCCGCCCATTTCGGAGCTGACCAAGCTGCGACGAACGGCCTTGACCGTCCCGACAAGGGATATCGTCGTTGGGGCTTCCTGCATACGAGCCTCCGCCACGACAACCTTGGTCACGGGCATCTGTGCCAAAACGCCGGTCGTCAACGTCAGGCCGATTCCAATCATCCTGGGATTTACGATTCGCATAGTTGCTCCGAAAGTCACCATCGGGACGAGAAAAACACTTTAATGGGTGGCAGGAAACATCGTCGTAGCATTATAGGATTCGGGTTGTGAAGTGTGAAGGGGGATGTGGGTGCTGGGTCGATGACGGGTGCATCCCGGATTTCGTGGCGGTTATGCGGCCCTGTGCAGAGGGCGGGAGTT
>JBBTCX010000314.1:0-4523 GCA_038043045.1 Planctomycetota bacterium
GCGGAACGAAGGGATCGCCCTTGGCGCCAGGTGATCAAGACACCCAGGATCAACAGTCCGGCAAGAAGCGCCGTGAGCGTGCCAGGGCGTGACATCTTTTCCATCGGTTCAGGGTTCATGGGTGGTCCTCTCCCGAAGTTGATCGGCGCCGGTGGCGACCACGGTGAATTCCACCCCGCCGGAAGGCAATCGCGTGGTGCGCGGCGGCTTGGCCGAGAGTCCGGCGTGGGCGGTGAGGGTCTCGACGATACGCTCGGCGTCGCGGTGCTCGACGGTTTGGCCGCGAAGGGTCCATTGGGTTTCGTCCAGCCGGGCGTCCAGCAGCATGACCCGAACGTCGTCGGGCAGGGCGGCCACGAAGTCACGAAAGCCATCCAGGGGAGATGACGTTTTTGTATTCGGCAGAGGAGCCTTGGCCTGGGTGAGTCCTTCCAGGCGGAGGCGTTCCGACGCCAGACGCAGCGCGGCGGCGGGAGGAAGCCGCGTTGTTTGAAAAACATCACGGTACACTCGAAGCTGTTCAGCGCGAACGGCTTCGAGATGTTGGCGATGAGTTTGTTGATTCCACACCAACTGTGTACACCAGGTGATCAACAGGAGGATTCCGACGATGAGGACGTGATGCGTTAATCGAGTCACCTGGTCGCGGTCTTTGCGCCCGAGCAGCGCTCCCGTGCGAAGGTCAAGCGATGAGGCCTTGGCCGCCGCCACCGCGATCAGGTCAATCGCCTCCTGGCCATACCGTGTTCGCGGTTCGTCGACGGCATCCGATGCGACATCGTCCCTCGCTCTTGGGTCTGACGGCTCGCCAAGATCAAGCCGCAGATATTGCGTGGAAGAATCGGGCAGCCCGCGTTGCCGAAGTTCCTCAAGTAGATTTCGTTCGTCACGTCCGAACGCCGAGACCACGGCGAGTTCCGGCGTGTGTAAGTTTGCGGCCAGTCGTGCCCACTTCACATCGAGGAGGAGGACGCCGGGAAAGCCGTTACGTTGGGACAGGGCCACGGCCGGAGCGTCGATCGTGATGTGATCGACGTCGATGCCGTTTTCCTCCAGCAATTGAAGAAGGTTTTTCAGGGGAGTCGTCGGGACGGCCACGGCGAGGACTCGATGGGGACCGAGCGCGGCGAAGGCGCAGGTGAGTTCTTCGAGAGGAAGCGGCAGAACCTCTTCGAAGGCGTAGGCCAGTGTTTGTGGGGAGGTGCCACGTCGTTGCCCTTCCAGCACGTGACAAAAACACCAGTGCAGAGGCAGGACGAGGGTGATGGCGTGGGAATCAGCTCCAAGCGCCTGGATGGCTTGTGTGATGGCCTCGGCCAAGCCCTGTACATCATCACAATGACACAGCGTGGCAGGGATCGTGAAATCCACCGTAGCCCTGAGGCGGGGTTGCCCGCGCGGGTCGAGGGCCACGGCGTGGATGATTTGTTCGGTGAGGATGCAAACCGTCTTGTGCTTGGACACGTTTACGGCTCCCTGGGTTTGGGGACTTCAAGCCACACGTCTTGCAAATCGTTGGTCAGACGCACGCGTCCCGGTTCGATGACCGCCACTCGAAACCCGCCGATCTGATCTTCTACGGTTTTGAATTCCACGCGGCCGTTGGCATCGGAGAAGTGGGCGTATCGGCCGTCGGGCGCGACGAAGGTGGCCAGAAGCGCTGGGATCGATTCCTGAGGAGGCTTGGCAGGAGGGGAAGTTGGCGTCGTGGGAATCGGCGGTTGCTTGAGGTCGCGTTCCCAGAGCGGAGCGTAGAATTCCAAAGATCGTGGGCAACGATTCAGAGTTCGTTGTTCACCAGGGATTGGCGTCGGATCGTAAGCGACCGCAGGCAACTGCGATCGATTTCGATGGAGCAACACCGCGCCAATCGGAATGGCCAGGATCAACGCGGCGCGAAGCATTTTGAAGCCGAAAAGAGTCAAGCGCCGACCTCTGTCTACCATGTCACGGGACTCCGATGAAGGACCGTGGTTTTGCCGTTCTCAATGCGGGCCACGACGTACCATTTACGGCGGTCAGCGCCGAGGATGGTGTCGATCTCAAGAGCGTAGCGGTGGTCATCGAAGGTGAGTCGGGCGGCGACGCGCTCGCGGATTTCGGAATCGATGTGCGCAAGTGCGATCTGCGGGAAGTCAACGGATCGATCGGCGGGTCGCGCGGCCATGATTTTCTGGGCCAGACCCGGTCGGATGTCTTCCAACGCCGCCTCAAGGACAACGGGGTCGACTCGGCGCAGGTCGATGCGTCCGTCGCCCCAAAAAGTCACCACGTCCGACCAGACCGCGCGGACGAAACTCTCGTTTGCAGAATCCCCCACCTGAAAAAACGAACCCGGCGGAGCGTCGTCCAAAAGCTGATCGAACCAGCGAAAACGTGGTCCTGCTTGGGTTGCATCGCCGAGGACGGGGCGCAAGCGCACGTTGCCATGAGGCAATCCTTTTTGCGTTTGAAGGAGACGTAGCTTGCGACGAAGGGCTTCGGACCGATCCTCGCTTTCGAACAACGCGGGATGGAGTTTGCCGCCGTCGTCGCGGATCGTGCACAAGACCTTGGCCGGCCCAATCTCCAAATCGAGCCGGGCTTCGCTAGTGCGGTCCATTTCAACCAATAGGCCGGATCGAGAACGGTTGTCCAAAACATCGGCCAGAACCAACAGTGTACTCTCCACGGCCAGTCCGTGCTGGAGTTCGGCGTGGCGACGCGCGGCCACCACGGTTTCGACGGAGGTCAGGGTGACCAGTTCGGCGGCCACGGCGATGAGCAAGGTGAGCAGCAGCAAAGCCACGACGAGAACGAAGCCGCGCTCTCGCTCGCATGGAAAAGCTGGAATTCGTTTGTCCATATGAAATGATCTACGGTGCATGACTCACCACCAAGGTATGGGTGATCGGTTCGGCGGAGTTTTGCCAGGCCAGTCGAATGCGCAGGGCTTGAACGCCTTTTGTAGGAGATATCCTTGGGTCCGGAAACGTTCGCAACCACGATCGTCCGTCGAAGATTTCGACGTCGAACAGGATTAGGCGATTCGCCAAGGTCTCTCGATGGGTTTTGGCCGAGATGTGGGTGTGGTCGCGGTTTTCGCGGACGAGGTTGTTTTCGCTGTCCGTGGTTCTCATCAACCGATAGCGCACGGTGGAGGGATAGAGCGCTTCGAGGAGGGCATCCGCTTTTTCATGGACGACACCGAGAACATCCAGTTCCAGGGTTTGCTGAGGAAAACCAAAAACACGAACGGTGGATCCTTGTCCCGAAAGGCCGTCGAGAAGTCGATGCAGATCGCCTTCCAAGTGTTCCAGGACCACGGTCTCTCGGCTGATGCGGGCGGCGACGTCGGAGGCGGCGTTTCGGGATTGCAGAGCGCCGGTGGCGATCGGTCCGACGATGGAAAGCAGCAGCGCCGTCAGCGCCATCGCCGCCAGCACCTCCACCAGGGTGAAGGATTGTGCACGGGATGGTTGACTACGGAACATTCGTCCTCTCCAGCCAGGTCCAGGTGCCGATGGTTGCCGGCGCTGATTCCTTGGGTTCCGAAAGGTGCACCGTGAGGGTCACTTCCTGAAGGCCGGCGTTTCGGAAATCATGAGGTCGCACGTTACGGCGCCAGTGCCAGTTGGTGGCATCCTCGAAGCGACCCTCCAGCACGGAGGAATTCTCCGGTCGTTGCAGTTTCCAATGGGCGATCAACTCTCCGGCCAGACGATGGGCGGTCTCGCTCTCCTGAAGGTGGCGGAGTTGATGGAGGCTTCGGCTCTGGGCGGTGAGCACCAGGGTCGCCGTGGCGGCCACCAAGACCAATGCGGCCACGACTTCAATGAGGGTCAGCGCCGGGCGCTTGGACATGGAAAGACTCCAGTTCGGTACGCAGGTTTTCCAAGGTGACGGAGGATGGCATCCTCTCCAGAATCAAGAAGCTTGGCTCTTCCCAGGCGGTGAGGAGCAGCACGCCGACAACGTCATGGCGCTGCAGCAACAGGGCGTGGGCCGGAAAATGTCCACTTGAACGAACGACAAGTTGCGCAAACGCTCTTTTCTGTACAAAATCGGAATCCCCCTCCACCAAGAGGCTGTGGATTGATACGGATGAGTTCGCCGTAAACGTCGCGCCCTCGTTCCATGTCCAAGCTCCATTCCGTTCGAGAGGCCTTTGAACCCGGAGCGTGCGGGACTTCGGACCATATTCCAGGAGTCGCGGCTCGCCGGTGGTGCGGGCCTGAGTCTGAGTGAGCCGCACCCACGAGGCCAGTTGATTGGCGGCGGATCGCAGGCCCGCCGAATCCGAGAAGCCATCCAGCCGAAAGACCGCAAAACTCACGGCCAGAGACATGAGCGTGATGACGACCAACAATTCCACCAGAGTGAAGGCGGGAGACGTGAGGCTTGAGGCCTGAGGCTTCAGACTTGAAGCTGGAGACCGAGGTGCCGTGCACCATTGAAGAATACGGCGTAAAGAAGTGTTATGAGGTGAACGACGCATGAGCGATCCTTCATTTCCGATCGGAAGAACTCCAGTTGCACAGATC
>JBBTCX010000315.1:0-18553 GCA_038043045.1 Planctomycetota bacterium
AACCCGTCGGCAGCTTGTGTCCGTTTTGGTTCTCTATTTTCACCACGATATCGCAACCGTCTCTGCTCACCACCATCGTCGCCGCTTTACTCAACATGATCCGGGCCCGTTCCGCGCTCTCCTCCAGATAACGCACTGACACATCGTCGGGATACAACATAGCGATGATATTTTGCACCCAGGTATTTCCGCCGTTGAAATCATGCGACGGAACATCGGGCCGCATGAAAAAAGGTTCAAATTGAAACGCACAACCAAACGTCTCTACCAACGGCATATGACAGTCCTGACAACTTCTCATGATCCCCGTCGGATGATTGCCGCCAAACACACCGCCGTGATCCACGCCGACTGTGGCGTACTGACTATTGGCCCACTCACTGTACGTTCGATCATGCGGAAACATCTCATAGGGGTTCTGCGTGGGATGGGGCATATTGAATGTGTCCGGTCCATACGATCCGTCTTGCTTCTTCACTAACGCCGGATTGCTGACTTCGTGACACGTTCCGCACAATTCCGATTTCAAGTGAAACGGCGATGGCACAATCTCCACACCATGAAGATTCTTCGGAACATCATCGAACGGCCCGCGACGAGCGTCTCTGGGATCAATCACATACTTGGCTCCGCCCGGTTGCATGGGCAGCAACCCAGCATCGGAAAGCGCCTGCAAAATAGGCTCATCACGACGTGGACTAATCCCGCCTAAATAAACCGGATCCACCATGCGATGACAGAAGTTACAATTGATTCCATCGCGATCCTCGTAAGCTAGCTCTAATGCATTCGCCGGTGGAACAGGTGGATTCGACCGACCAGCTAACCAAGCCCCCGGCGCATGACACCGCAAACACATTTCTCCGCTGCCCGGTGCATCTTGATTCGCGATCGCCAAACATGCGAAAAACAACGGATCGCGCGCCGAGTTGGCCATCATGCTCCCCGCCCAACGATTGTAGATGGGAACTTCAACCGGCTCCGGAAGATCGTGGCAATGCGAACAAGAAGAGGACGTGATGATCGGGTCGAAGTCTTTCCCGCCGCTCAAATCCGGCTGCGTCCCCGGTTGAAAAAAATCCACAACCGTCGTCGGAAGTTGAGCGGCTCCTCCGCCCATAACCGGAATGGCCGCCGTGATGACCACCCATGCAGCCAAAAACGTAGACCGCCATTGAGACAAAATACCAATTGAATTCGCTCTCACCCCTCCACCCCCGCCGTCCGTTGTGCCAAACCGTTGTGCGAAGACTACATTCGGCCCGCCCAACGCAACTTCTATTCCTTGAGCCACACATCCTCACAGCGCTTTTGGTACTGCATCATAGTGGTCGAAACTTCGCAAACCAAACGGTTCGACTTGTGCCTGCCAACTTCTGATAAAAACTGCCAGCGCCAGGGGAAGCGAAGTAAGATTACCCAAAACAGGGCAGAAACGGTCCCATAATACCAAATCGACACCCTCCGTCCCATTACCCAAAAACAGGGTTTGCTCTAAGCTTGGCGGCATGAAAAAGCTGCGACAGATTCACTTGTTGATCGGCTGCTTTGTGGCCCCTTTGGCGATTTTTTTCGCAGTGTCGGGCGCATCGCAGATGTTCAATCTTCACCGGGGCCCAATGGCTGGAAGTTACCGTCTACCCAAGATGGTCAAAACGATTTCGAAATTGCACATGAACGAGTTTTTTGAAGCAGAAAACGATCGCTGTTTTGCGATCGAGGACGAGGCTGAAAAAGAGAAATGCAAAAAGGAGCAAGAGACCGCAAACGCGCGGCTGCGATTCAAGGGTCGGCTGTATTCAACCGCGATGGCTCTTGGTGCAATCGGAATCTTCTCAAATGCCGTGACCGGCATCTGGATGGCGCTTGGTCTGAAGAAGTGGAAAAAAACGGCGATTGTGCTGGCTGCCCTTGGACTGCTTGTACCGGCCGTTGTTTTGATTCTGTGATACTATCCCCATTCTCTCAACGCAGCGGCTTGGGCCAAACATCCAAGCCAATTGCGGACAACGACGATCTATCAAAGGCTTGTAAATAGGGTCATCGGCCCGACATTTCACTTACGCCAAAGGCGTTTCGAATCAAAGCCCTGTGGTTGCCGCAACGCGACTACCCTGGGAATATGGCCCATTGAACAAGACAACCCAAAAAGGGTTGCGTAATGAAACGAAATTGAATTCCGACTTGCAACCATGAACGACCATAATCAAGACGACGATCACTTCGAACCCGACGACGACGACCTCGGCGACGACGATGCCGACGAAGTAATGTCGTGCCCATTGTGTTACAAACCCGTCCACGAGGACACGCAACAATGCCCCCACTGCGGCGAATGGATTATCCCCGTCGAGCCAACCAGTGGAAAGCGCCTGGTCTTGATCTTCGCCATACTCTTGATGGTTGCTCTCGTGCTTCTTTTTATCGTTCGATAGCCGACAAAAAACTCCTTCATGACGGATGATGACAGCGAGGCCGCGACCCGATAGGGTGATTCACTATGACCGACACCGGCGAATCAAGAGATCAACGGGCGGAGGATTCGCCGGGCAACGAAGCAACTGCTCGGGCTGATGATTCCTTCAAACCACGCGATTTGAAGGTGAAGATCGCCGAGCAGCGATTGGTGATTGATTGGAAAGACGGGGTACGAAGCGACCTTTCTTTGGCAGAGTTGCGGCGGATTTGCCCTTGTGCGACGTGTCGAACGGATCGTGAAGAGGGGGCCAAGAATCCGCTGCGAATTCTTCGATCTAACCCAGAGGGAATTCGCGTCGTCCATGCACAACTGGTCGGAAACTACGCCATCCGTCTGGATTGGTCGGATGGGCATAGCACGGGGATATTCGAGTTTCGGATGTTGCGCGGAGTCGGCAACCAATCGAAGACGAGCTCGTAATAGGGCGTTTTGGAAAGCGCTACTTTTTCTAGGAACAAAACTTTCGAATCGACGAGGCTACGTACTGCACATCCTCGTCGGTCAGCATGGGATGGACCGGGAGGGAGAGGATTCGAGAACAGGTTTGTTCGGTGGTAGGAAGTGAAGCGGGGTGGAGGTTGGCGAAACATTTTTGTTGATGGAGCGGCACGGGGTAATAAATGGCCGAGGCGATGCCGCGGTCGCTGAGAAACGATCGAAGCCCGTCGCGGTTATCGCACAGAATGCTGTACTGGTGATAGACGTGATCTTGCTGCGGGGGGACATGCGGAGTGGTCACCCCGCTGTTGGCCAGTAGGCGGTCATAGAGCGCGGCGTTGTGCCGGCGACGCGAGGTGAAACGATCGAGGTAGTCGAGTTTGATTGATAGAATCGCCGCTTTCAGCGTGTCCAAGCGAAAGTTGCCACCGACGCGATCGTGAACATACCTTTGCGATTCGCCGTGCGTGCGGAGTTGGCGAACGGTCGTCGCCAGTTCGCTGTTGTTGGTGAGGATCATGCCACCTTCACCGAAGCAACCGAGATTTTTCGTGGGATAAAACGAAAGACAACCTAGATCGCTCAATCCACCCGCGTAGTGGTTTTTGTATTTCGCGCCGATGGCTTGTGCTGCGTCTTCGATGATGGGGAGCTTTCTAGCAGATGCGAATTCACGAATGGCGTCCATATTCGCGCATTGGCCGAAAAGATGGACGGGAATGATAGCGCGCGTTCGCGGGGAACATACCGATTCGAGTTTCGAAGGATCGATGTTGAAAGTTCGCGGGTCAATATCAACGAAAACGGGTTTGGCACCGACGCGACTTACACATCCGGCCGTAGCGAAAAAAGTAAAAGATGGAACAATCACTTCGTCACCGTGACCGATACCTAGTGCCATCAAAGAGCACAACAACGCATCCGTTCCGCTGCTGATGGCGATAGCATGTTTGACTTCGAGCTTCGCCGCGAGTTTCTCTTCGAACTGAACAATGGCCGGACCGCTGATGAATTGCTGACTGGTGAAAACTTCATCAACCGTGGTCAGAATCTGACCTTTGAATAGCTGATATTCGGCCGCGAGGTCCAATAATGCGACGCCTTTGGTGTTCATTGAAAGCGGCCCTTGAATTTATCAGCAGGGTACTTTTCGGCGTTTTTGCGCATCTTGGCCTCCAGGGCCGACGAAAGATCGATCTTCATACGGGTGGCGAAGGAAAGTACATATGCAACAATGTCCGCCAATTCTTCTTCAATGGCTGCTCGAGCAACGGGGTTATTTTCGATCGAGGGAAGTTGATCGCTTCGCAGCCATTGAAAATGTTCCATTAGCTCCGCGGCTTCGATGGCGATTGAAGCGGACAAATTTTTCGGATCATGGAATGGTTGCCAGTCGCGTTCGCCCACGAAGTCAGCGACGAGTTTCTTGAGATCTGCTAGCGTGGTTGAAGAGTCTTTCATTTCGGGGCTTTCGTGTTTCGGTTCCAGCTCGGTTTGGCGAATCAAGCTTAGGAAATTTACCACATAGCGAACGACAAGGAAACGGGCGGTCAGATTACATCGCGGCAGTCGATTATAAAGTCACATTTTATAGACCAATGATTTTTCCTATTGCAATGTTCGCGGCGAGTCTTATGATACCGGGCTTTGCTGAATGAAGGTGAGCGACGGGAGTTTGAACCAATGCCAAAAATGAAGACCCATAAAGGGTTGCAGAAACGAGTGAAAGTCACAGCGAACGGCAAGATCAAGCATAAGTCCGGCAATGCGGGGCATTTGATGAGCGGTAAAAGCTCGAATCGATGCCGTTCGCTTCGACAAGGGCGAACGCTGAATAATCCGGTGGTCAAGAAGATGGTGGCCGCCTTGGGCGGTGGATGAATTGGTAGTGGGTCAGGTCTTTTTGCGGTAACAACAACTCGACGGTAGGAGTTTTCAGCCCATGGGAAGAGCAAAAATCGGTGCGGCGCGGCATCAAAGCAAGAAGCGAACGTTCAAGGCCGCCAAGGGGTATCACGGACCACTGAGCAAGCGTTGGCGTCTTGTTCAAGAGTCGGTGATTCGTGCGGGAGTCAACTCTTACCGAGATCGCCATCGTCGCAAGCGGGAGTTTCGGGCTCTTTGGGTAACGCGCTTGACGGCGGCCTGTCGCGCTCGCGGAATCAACTATAGCCGATTCGTCGAGGGACTATTTAACGCACACGTAGAATTGAATCGGAAGATGCTCAGCGAAATGGCCATTAACTCGCCAGCGGATTTCGACGCCGTGGTCGAGTTGGCCAAGCAGAACATCGCCCAAACAGCGGCGGCGTAGTGCTACGGAGCTACACTGGGTTCTTGTTTATGACTATACGGAACGTAGCGGTTCCACGCCGACGGTGAGTACGTATCGGCAATGAGGGCTTCGAGCAGCTCAACGAAGATGCTTTCACCATTTGAGCTACTTGCCATCACAATCAGGGCGGTCTTTGAGTCCTCGAAGGCGACCATATAGTTTTCCCATCCGTCATCGTGACCTTCCTTAAAAAATGCTTTTCCGTATGGAGACCAGAACAGCCCCCAACCGAGCCCGTAGGACAGTCGAATCGCATCATCACGGTCGGTCCATTCCTCTGACGGGGTGGGGAATTGGTACCGCGATCGGATGCGAATGGTCGGCGACAGCATCTCTTGGTGGAATCGCGGCGGCAATCCTTCGCCCCTCAAAACGCCACGTAAAAATCGAGCGATTCCCGTGATATCACTATCTGCGGAACCGGCGGCACGCGGCGCCTGTCGCTTCTTGTGCCCGATTACCTTGCCTTGTTCGTCGTATCCGAGGGCGAAGTTGTCTTCAAAGGACGGGTCCCAGACCATGTTGGTGCGAGTCATTCCGAACGGACCAAAAACGCGCTCTTTCATCATGTCGCCGACGGAGCGGCCGATATGCTCTTCGATCACGAACTGTAGGAGGTTAATACCTTCCCCGGAGTAACTGTATTTCGAACCGGGATCGAACTTGATGTCTAGCTTCTCGTCGGGATTGAACCATCGCCAATTCGGGAGACCGCTGGTGTGGCTCAATAGCATCCGGCCGGTGAAACGCTCCCACCGGTTGTCGCCGGCGAGGTCGGAGTACTTTTCGTACTCCGAGAGCGAACGCTTCAAGTATTGTCCGATGGGCTTATCCAGGTCGAAGGAGCCTTCGGCAACAAGCTGCATCACCATGAACGCGAATATGGACTTGGTGAACGAGGCTGCGTACATGATGGTGGATTCATTGAGGGGTGCGAGCTGCTCGACGTTGCGGAGGCCGAACCCGCGGAGGTAAACGATTTCGCCGTCGTTGAGAATCGCCAAAGCTAGACCGGGGACTTTCCCGGCTGTCATGAGTCGCTCAACCGCGCTTTCCACTTGGTCGGGAGTCAATACCCGCCCGTCGAGACGTCGAACAGACTGGGTGACGGGTTTCGTGGCATCGATCGTATTTTTCACTTCTGCAAGGGTTGGGTCCGGTGCGGAGAACGATTTTCGCGGAAACAAAAAACATCCAATGAGCAATGCAAGTAATAGGATGGCTTTTTGCATCCAACGAAAAGCACCGCCAAAATTCTCCTTGGTCATTACGCGGTACGACGCGTCGGGAATTATCCAACCCTTGAGCAATCGCTATTCCTACCTAAACAGACCGTCAATAAAGACCCCAAATAGTGCGGAAAAGATCGCCACGATGACCGTTGCGATCTGCGTCAAGAACTCCGCAGAAGTCAAGAAACCGTCAATATCAAGCATGGTTTGCTCCTATTCGAGGGAGATTCCCAATCGGGAATGGTATCCTATCCCTAGTCTCATCGGTCCGCAATCCAGCGACGACTTTTTACGCACGTCAGAGTGCATCCACAAAAAGGTGGCGAATTAGAGAAGGTCAATTGGCACTGGGGTGATTTCTCGCTTCCGGATCTTTCGTGGAGCCCTTGTTGTAGTCCCCGACGATTCTCGCTCGCACTTTAAGCGGGAGCAATTAGGATGGACGCATCGCTTCCGAGAAATGAAGTTTCTCGGGGGTATCGATGTGCCCTCGGGGCGGAGGGCGGAATACCGTGCCCATCCAGGGTTTGGAGGTAGAGTGAGTATGAAGAATCTCCGGCAACATAGCAGTATTCTTGGTTTGATCGCGGGGTTGGCGGTCACGTCGGCGGCGTTGGCCGGGGATGATCCGCTGAAACTGGAATTGTCGAACGACATCGTGCTGCGAGCGTTGGCGGACGAACTCGATCGAGGCAAGAGCGGTCTGAAGATTCAAGACATGGGGCCGCCCTATTTTGCATCGTGTTCTCTCGGCGACAATACGGTTATTGCGGTAACCGCAAAGCTGGGTGCCGTTACGAGTCAATGGTCGGTGGAACACAGCCGCTGGCTGCGATGTGATGTGCGTGTCGGAAGTTACGAGCTGGACCAGACCAATTTTTCGAGCGGTGGAGGCATGCCGTTTTTTGGAGGGGGGCGCGGGTCTTCCGAAGCGCAAGTGCCCATCGAAGACAACTATAGCGCGATTCGCCAAGCCGTATGGTGGGCGATGGATCGAACGTACAAGGGTGCGGTCGAGACTCTGGCCGCCAAGAAGGCGGTGATGGAGGCTAAGATCATCGAAGACAAACCTCCGGACTTCACCCGTGCGGAGCCCGTCGTCTACTTTGAGCCAAAAGTCGATCTCACCTTGCCCAAAGCGCAGGTCTTGGAAATGGCGACGACTTTATCGGGAATTTTCCGCGACTTTCCCGACATGAAGGATTCGGGAGTATTTGTTCGTGCGTCGGCCGCCCATCGCTATTTGGTCAACAGTGAGGGGACACACATTCGAACCTCGGCGGGCTGGTGGTCCGTTCGGGTTTCCGCGACGGTGCAAGCGGAGGACGGGATGGAAATGACCGGGTCCCTAGAACTTGTAGCTCAAGAGCGATCGGAACTGCCACCGGCGGCGGAATTGGAAGGCGAAGTCCGAAAGTTGGCCCAACAAATGCTCGACTTGCGAAAGGCGCCGGTGCTCGATTCGTATTCGGGTCCCGTACTCCTCGATGCTCCGGTGGCCACCTCGATGTTCGCGCGGATGTTCGGTCATCGATTCTCCGGCGGGCAGCGTCCGGTTGGTAGCCGAGGGACTGATCCTGAGGACTTTTCCAACAAGCTTCAGAAACGAATTCTTCCGCGTTTTGCGCAAGCGGTTGATGATCCTACTCGAGAAAAGGTCAATGGGAACCTTGTTATGGGACATTACCTTTACGACGAAGAGGGAGTTCGGGCTCGACCCGTATCACTGGTGGAAAACGGAAGACTGGTGGGTCTATTGATGTCTAGAAACCCCTCCAAGGAGTTTGCCGCTTCTACAGGTCATGGGCGGATGTATGGGGCGTCGTCGCGCGCTGCCGTCGGATGCTTGACATTAACTGCCACCGAGGGGCTTGAAGAAACGGCTTTGCGGCAAGAACTGGTGGATTCCGCCCAAGACGAAGGGTTACCCTACGCGATAAGGGTAGCCGGTTTGGGATCAATCTCGTCGGAGGGACGAGACGAGTCTGGCGGAGGCAACCCTTTGATCGTGTACAGGGTATTTCCAGACGGTCGAGAAGAGCTGGTACGCGGGGTTCAGTTCGCAAGAGTTGATTTAAAGGCGTTCAAGCGAGTCTTGGCGTATGGCGACGAGCTTTTCGTCCTCAATGCCGGGCAAAGCCAAACCGTCGCCGCTCCGGCTATGCTGTTTGAAGAACTCGACCTGGCCAAGATCGACCGAGACTTTGATAAGCCACCCGTATTGCCCGCACCGTTGGCGAGACCGGGATCAACCTTTCGGACCCCTTAAGGCCCCCTGACAAGACGTCCAAGAAGATCCTGTTCCGCGTTAAAGGTCGCGCGGGCTCCCGTCCAGCCGGGATGAGTTTCGCCACGCGGTTCGGTTCAAACCGGCCCGTCGGTTCAAGGTTGACCGGTACCCGACTATCCTTTCAAAGTTCTCACGGAACCTTGACACCAGAGTTGCCGATGAAGCGTAGGGTCGGCTGAAACATTCACAAAATGCTTGATTGTTTTAGGCCGTTGGATATACTTAACGAGGGTGATGGATCGCCAAAGCTTGAGAACATTACAGAGCTTCCACTCGCTGCGGCACCCTTAGACCGCGCCAAAAACAAACGGGGTGCCGCACGCCTTTTATAGACCTGGTGTTTGGGTCATCAACGGCAGACCCTTGATCCTGCTCTTTCAGATTTCAGTTTCTTGCTGATAACAGACCGTTGTTAAAAGATGACAACCTGTTGGCACTTGCGCAGGGCTGGTATTTCTTGGGTTCTTGTGGACCGCCTGAAACACCACGAATCATGCGAATAGAATACCGGGCAGCAATGCAGGCTTGGTCGGGGTAGGAATAAACCCGCACTGCCGCCCGTACCATTGCGAATCTAACCGTCTGACTCTTAATCCGTCGTCAGGTGTTTACCTGATTTTTCGACTTGGAATTTTTCGCAGCATCAGCATCGTGAATGGTGGCGCCGAGTCGGGCGGAGAACGATTGCCTGTTCAAGGTCGAAAACCGCGTTTTTTTAGGAAGGAACCTGTCAGGGCGATGTCGCGATTGGGAGTGGGGGATCGGTCTGGCAAAACATGCCGATATCTAACATTCCGCTCCCGCGAAATGCGCCGCCGATGGATCCGTTGCCCGACCACGCGCCCACGCGAATCAGCAAGCACGCGCCTTCCACAAGGTCATGAATCGTCACCCCGGATTGGGAACCGCCGCCGCAGTAATCGTCATCACAGGCGAGCAAAGTTTCGCTTCCGGTTGGGCAGGTGCAATCATTGCCGACCTCCATTGATCCATAGACGGCCAGCATCGAGTCGAACAATTCGTCGCCAAGTCCACACATTCGAATGGCCAGGGTTCCCGAACAAGGTATAGAGTATTCAAACCACACGTCACTCTGAAAATTGCTTTCCTCGGGTGTGGAACACTCACCGACATCGGACGGTCCGTCGGTCGTCGCCAATCGCACATCGACATCGACCAGACACCGGAACGTGCTCAACGCTGTCGAGACACACAGCCGCCGATTCGCACAATCCTGAAGCGAAATGCTGCATACTCCGCCGCCATCGATCAACTCGTCACCTTCGCAGCGACCCCAATCGGGGAGGGGGGCCTGTCCGATGCAAGAGTCGAGCAGTGAATTGCAATCGTCGTTTACCGGAACCGGGCAGCCGCCGGTTGTCGCAACTAGGTTCTCGCAGGTGGTATCCGCAAAAAACAGGGCCAAAGCAGGACAATCGAACTCCGAAACGTCGTCATCGCAGATCGGCGGGTCGCCGACTTGGCAACAAGCCCCCACCCGAATCTCTGGTTCGACGAAGCAATGGGCTTGGCTGTCCCGGTAGGCTCGGTCACCAAATTCTCGAACAGCCGTCAGATAAGAAAGAGCGGTGTAACGACAAGGCAGGTATAAAGTATCGTAAAAGAAGAATGCATCGGAGCAGGCGGCGAACATATCCTCCAAGAAAATGGCATCACAAGCGGCCCGGTCGGCACCGCACGTCCCATAACAATCATCGTGACTGGTGCAGGCGGTGGTGAAGCAAGCCGGTGGAAAAGGACAATCTTGGACCACCAAACCCACGATTCCGCCGTTGCCGCAACGTTGGGGGTCGTCCGCGCGATCCACTTCGTTTTGAAGATTGCTGGCGAACCGTTCTTGGAAGGACGGGTCACACGATGGCAAGCCGAGGAAGCCGAGTGCGATGATCGAAAGGGCCATCGCGCGGTGTGTGGGTGCTTGTTTACGGGTCGTATGCATGGTTTTCAAATCATGGCGGAAGGATTTGTTTAGTCAACGCGAGTCAAGCGGAATCCGTGGGAGGACGCGTCCGTGGTCTTGGATCGGATCGTCACACTTCTTACGTGTGGAATCGTCCAAGGTCTGTAGTATATCGAAAATGCCGGCCAAACACATGATGTGGGAGTTGTTGTCGTTGTGATCATCGAGCATGTTCAAACCAAGCGAGAGATCGAAGCCACTCTTGAAGCGGCGGGGTTCTCTCCGCGAAAACGTTTTGGTCAGCATTTCTTGATCGACGGCAACCTCATGCGGCGGCTGGTGGAAAGCGCGGAGCTTCAACCTCAAGACTTCGTGCTGGAAGTGGGTGGGGGCACGGGCGGTTTGACCGATTTGCTCGTTGGCAAGGCGAGTCAAGTTCTTTGCGCGGAGATCGATCGCGGACTTCACGGCATTCTCCAGAATCGATTGCGTGGTGCAACCAACCTCTCGCTGGTCCACGATGATGTGCTTCATGGCAAACACGCACTGGCGCCTTCAATCGGTCAATGGTTGAAAGAGGCCGAACCGAAAAACGGCGGCGCGATCAAGCTTGTTTCCAACTTGCCCTATCAGATTGCGTCGCCTTTGTTGATGGATCTGTTGGTGGATTTTTCGAATGTCAAACGCCTTTGTTTTACGGTTCAGGCGGAGGTTGGGGATCGAATTCTTTCACCTCCGGGTTGCAAAGCGTATGGGCCGCTGAGTATTGTCATTCAGGCGCTGTGTCATGGCGAAACCATCGCCCAACTACCGCCGCATGTCTTTTGGCCAAGACCGGGCGTGGATTCGGTCATGTTGCGGTTGGATCGAAAGAGCATCGGTCCGTTTTCGGATGTCGACGAATTGCGTCGATTCACTCGGCTGGTTCGCGGAGTTTTCGACCATCGACGCAAAACGCTTCGCGGAGCTCTGGGGTTTGCATTGGACGCAAAGACTTTGGATCGTGCCCTTGCGACGGTGAACGGGACAAGGCGGCCTGAAGAGCTTGAGGTGGCGGAATGGCTGGCGGTTTTTCGATCTGCCGATGTAGACGCTAGACCGGGTGAGAAAGACGCGGATTGAGCATAGAATTGAGATATGAAGCACGGGCGGATCATTTACCTTGATAACAACGCGACGACGCAACCTTTGCCGGAGGTTGTGGAAGCGATGTTGCCCTATCTTGGCGAGCGGTATGCCAATCCATCGAGCATTCATCAATTCGGGCAGTCGGTGCGGCATGCCATGGAGTCGGCGCGCGGACAAGTTGCGGAGTTGATTGGGGCGCAGCCGAAGGAGATGATTTTCACGAGCGGCGGTACGGAGAGTATCAATCTGGCCATTCGGGGTTGTTTGGCGATGCGGCCCGACCGTCGTCGATTGGTAACGACGGCGGTGGAACATTCGGCGGTTCTTCGGGTCGCGGAACAACTCCAGACGGAAGGGTACGCGGTCGAATACGTAGGGGTGGACCGCGAGGGTCGGCTCAATGAAGACGAGTGGCGGGAGAAGCTGACGCCGGAGACTGGGCTGGCTTCGATCCTGCACGCGAACAATGAAACGGGTGTGCTGTTTGACGTTGCTCGGGTTGCATCAATCGCGGCGGAGCGAGGGATTCCCGTGCATGTGGATGCGGTTCAGTCGGCGGGCAAAATGCCAATCCGTGTCACTGATTGGCCGGTAAGTTTTGTGAGCCTGGCGGCGCACAAGTTTCACGGACCCAAGGGGGTCGGAGCGCTGTACATCCAACGCCGCAACCCTCTTGCGCCGCAGATTCTCGGTGGGAGTCAAGAACGAATGCTCCGCGGTGGGACGGAAAACGTGGCCGGAGTGATCGGAATGGGAGTGGCTGCGGAGGTTGCGCGCCGCGACGGCGTGGAGAGGGCCGATTCGGTTCGCATGATGCGCGATCGATTGGAGTTGGGCGTGAAGCGAGCGATTCCATTCGCGCAAGTGAACGGTGGTGGCACGGAGCGAATGGGAAATACTTCGAATCTTTCGTTCGAAGGGTTGGAGGCGGAGGCGATTTTGATTTTGCTGAGCGAGGCCGGAATTTGCGCGTCGAGCGGAGCGGCGTGCAGCAGCGGGTCGTTGGAGCCGTCGCATGTGTTGCGGGCGATGCACGTCGACGAGCGCGTCGGGCATGGCGCGATTCGGTTTAGCTTGTCGCGGTTCAACACGGAGGGCGAAATCGACGACGTGGTTTCCCGGATTCCGAATCTTTTGGCGAAATTGACGGTGTTGGCGGCGGGCTGAATAGGAGTGAATGCGGGTGGCACAGGCACGGGTCGGAATCATTGGAGGAACGGGGCTGGGCGATCTACTGTTGCGCGAGGCCGGTGGAAGACCAGTGGAGGTGGACACGCCCTTCGGCAAGCCGAGTTGTCCCCCGATCGTGGCGACATGGTCCGGCGTGGAGGTCGTGTTTCTGTCACGTCATGGCACTGGACACAAGCTCAATCCCTCGACGGTTCCTTATCGAGCGAATATCTGGGCGATGAAGACCCTCGGGGTGACGAGTTTGTTCGCCAGCGGGGCCACGGGTAGTTTGCGGGAGGACATTGAACCCGGTCACCTGGTCGTCTGCGACCAAGTGATCGACAAGACGTTTCGTCGGGCAGGGACGTTTTTCGATGAAGGGCTGGTTGCGCACGTGGAGTTCGCCGATCCATTTTGCCCTAGATTGCGGACGATTTTGTCCAGCGCCGGAGGTAAGCTTTCCACCACGGTACATCACGCGGGGACCTACGTATGCATGGAAGGGCCTCAATTTTCCACCCGGGCGGAGTCGCACATGCATCGTCAGTGGGGCGGCGACTTGATCGGCATGACATGCATGCCGGAGGCGAAATTGGCCCGGGAAGCGGAAATCTGTTACGCCTTGATCGCCCTGCCGACCGATTACGATTGCTGGCGACCGCACGATCCGTCGCGAAAATACCACGACCTGTTGCAGGAGATTCTCGGCAATCTGAAGCGAGCCTCTGACAACGCTTTGGCACTTATTCGAGAGGCGTTGCCGTTGGCTCATCGTGATCGCGGTACATGTGGTTGCGGCGAGGCCCTTACGCTGGCCATCTGGTCGGACAAGAGCGGGATCGATCTTTCGGTTCGCCAGCGGCTCGAGCCTTTGATCGGGCGATATTTGGAAAAAGGGAACGAGTAAATCGCAACCCATCGAATTCCTACCATGAAACGGCTTCGTCAAAACAAATGGTCGGCAACCGTCGCGACCTGGTTGATTTCGAATCTCTTTGTATTCACATCCGCGTACGGACAAGTGGTCATTCCCGCCCCCCTCAAGTCGACGACAGCGCCCAAACCGGCGGACGTGTACCTCAACGACAGTTTTGAGGCGTCGGAGGCGATGTCGCGGGCCAAGCGACTGGCCGAACGAGAACGGTGGGTCGAAGCCATCGATCTGCTACAAGAGACCATCGATACCGCCGCGGACAAACTGATTCAATCGTCGCCGGACATTTACACAAGCGTGCGAGAGTACGCGCACCGTCAGATCGCGGATTGGCCGGCCGCGGGTGTGGCTGCTTACCAGCAGCGAATAGACGCCAAGCTTCGCGGGCAAGCGGAAGCGGCTATGGAATCCAAAAATCTGGACGCGTTGCTCGATCTCTTTGATCGATGCTTTTGTTCCGGCGAGGCCCCTCGATTGGCGGATACAATCGGTCAGCTTGCGATGGAATCGGAGAACCTCGCCCTTGCTCGAAGGGTCTATCGACGCGTGATCGATCAACATCCTCAGCGTTCTATCTACGCCAAGCGATTTGGGGCGATGCTGGCCATCCTCAGCGCGATGGAAGGCTTGCGCGACGTGACCCACGAATCGGACCCCGCGGACATGATCAAATGGTTGGGTCAAGAGCGGCCGTTATCCGAAGTGTTGACTGAAATTCAAACGTCTCATGCAGCACTTTTGGAACCGGAACCTCCCACGGATTGGCGGATGTTCGGCGGTCGCAACGACCGCAATCGACCGGCCAGCAGCCGGGTGGAGGAATTGGGTTCCCTTTGGCGAGTCAACTTGATCGAGGCCCCACCCGGTGGAAGTCGCACGCCGCGCAATGAGGAGCGTGTGGCGGAAGGACGTCTGGTCCTCAATAATCTTTCCTCCCATCCTGTTGTATGGGGCGATTGGGTACTGGTTCAACAAGCTCGTGAGGTGCTGGCCATTCACCGCAACACCGGCAGCGAGGCCTGGCGATATCGAGCAGATTCCGCCGCGTCAACACGATCGGATGCGGACGACGGTGCAATCGGATGGGATTGCCCCACGGTCGCGGGCGAGCGGGTGTTCGCGGTGATCCCCGGCGTTTCCGGAAGTACATATGCCTCGGAATCCACACGGCGACCCGGCGAAATCGTCTGTTTGGAGGCCCAAAGCGGTCGGTTGCTATGGAAGGCCGGCGACCTCTTGGCCACGGAGCGCACCACCGAAGCCATTCTCGATTCCGCTCCGATCGTTCGAAACGGGCGCGTCTATCTCGTTGGACGTCGTAGGCGTTCATTCGGTTTTGAGGATGCCTATCTCCTGTGCTTGGATGCCAACAGTGGGCACTTGAGGTTCAAGACCCATCTTGGAAGCGCGTCCACGGCCATCTTTGGGTCAAAGACCGCAACCCTATCCATCGCGGCCATGTCAGATCACACCGTCTATGTTTGCACGAATCTCGGCACCATCGCCTCCGTGGATGGAGCGACGGGACAAGTCCAGTGGTTGCGCGTTTATGTGAGGGACGCGCCGGGGTTGATGCCCGGTTCGGGTTGGTCCTCTCGTGAACGAATGCCCTGGGAAGTGAACCCTGTATTTGTTTCGGGCGGTCGAGTGATTTGCCTGCCGACGGATTCCGCAAGTGTGCTGGTGCTCGATGCCACGAATGGGCGCCTGCTTAAAGAAATCCGAACGGACCGCCTGGACGGAATTCAGACCCTTCTTGGAGTTCAAGGGGATACTCTGTACATAGCCGGCACTCATATACAGAGTTATAATCTGGCCGCCGATTCTCCGCGTTGGTCGGTTCCGATTGGTCCGGACGAGGGGGTGATCGGTCGTGGATCATGGGCGGGCGACTCGCTGATTGTTCCCACGCGTCTGGGCGTGCGGGTCTACGCGGTGGGAAGTGGCGAGAACAAGTTCATTGCTTGGCCGGTGGATGCGGAACCCGGAAACCTGATCGCCTTACCGGATCAGCTTTTGGTCGCTGGAGCCACGAGTTTGACCGCCTACGTTCGGAAAGAGGAGATTTGGACCGCCCTCCGAGCGCGGATCGCCGCCGACCCGACCAATCCAACTCCTCCTTTGGAGCTCGCGGAAATTGCATTGCGATCGGGAGATGTGGACGATGCCCTCAAGGGACTGGATGAGGCCATGCGCCGGGCAAGAGCGACCACAAATGTCGAGGATGCGGCGACGATGCGCCGACTCTTCGAAGCCTCCTTGAACTTCGCGGAGACGCTTTCGCGCCAATCTCGATTGACCGCGCCGATTCTGGAACTCCTTCAAGAATATGCGGCTGAAACTTGTGCCGACCGCACATCGGCCGTGGTCTACCGTCTGCGCTTCGGGAACATGCTGGAGGGGTTTTCCGATCCTGGTCGGGCGCTGGCCCTTTATCAACAGATCCTGCGTGACCGATCGCTACGTGAATTGAATGTGAATGATTCGAATTCGCCAGCCGAGCAATTGGCCGGATCGATCGCAACGAATCGCATCGCCAAACTGATCGACAAACACGGCGTCGACGTTTACAACTCTTGGGAAACGGAAGCACGTCGTTGGCTTGAATCCGCGCGGACGACCGGCGACCTGTCCGCACTTCAGCGTGTTGTTGAAACTTTTCCCAACAGCGTCGCCGCCGCATTGGCCCTTGTGGTTCGCGCGGACGTATTGACCCAATCCGGCAAACACGACGAAGCCGCCCGAACGCTGTCGCGCTGTCTTTATCAATACCCGCAGGCGCCGGATCGACCCGCATTGTTGCGCAAGATCGCCGATGTGTATGAACACGTTGGAAAACGAGAACACGCCTACCGCTGGTTGACGAAAGCCATAAGAGAATTTCCCTTCGCTCGCACCGATCAGGACGGTCGATGGGTCACGTTTCTTGAATACAGAGAGAGACTCAAGGATGTTCGAACTCGGTTTGAACCTGCTCGCCCTCGCTTGGTGCTTCCGCTGGTGGAGCGGGCGCCGCTCGAGGTCGACAAACCGTGCTCGCTTCTGCGACCTCAGTTTGGAGAGGACCCAACCTCACGATGGTCAAGCGTGTTCGTTCACGCATCCGATGAACTGCGATGTCTGGACGCCCAATCAGGAAAAGCGCGTTGGACCCTTCCCAACACGGTGACCCACTCGCCGCCGGAATTGCTCGTCGTCACCTCGGAACAAGCCCTGTTGGCTACTCAAAGCGAAGTGTTCTCTCTGAGTGCGGGAAACGGCGCGATTCGCTGGAAACACGGCCCGGGTCTGGGGGGAGCCGAAAACCAAGTCGACGACTGGGAGATTCACCGGTTTCGACTTCACGCCTTTCACGCCGACCGATTGGTCAGCGTGCGAAACAACGGACGTTTTGAATGTCGATCCATCGTCGACGGCGGTCTACTTTGGTCGAACACCCCTCCGCTTGCACCTTCCGCACATCTACGAATTCGAGATCAGTGGATCACCTACCCGGCCTTGCAGGATGAGCGCGTCGTCCTCTGTCTGGTCGACGCCGCCTCCGGGACTTGGCACGACCCCATCTCGACCGATGAACAGGAAGGCGTGGAAGACCTTAGGCTATCCCTCGACGGTCAAGCCCTATTGATTCTGTCGCGGTCGATCCATTCCTACGACGTGGAAACGCGCGAAGTGCGGTGGCGTCTGGCGTTGGAAGGCAAAGCTCGGCGTGAATCCATCGAAATGGACATGGAGGCCCTTTACCTTTCCGACGATGCGACGCACCTTATGAAAATCTCGCTGGAGGACGGTTCGGTACTTTGGAAAACCGATCGTCTTATCGGTGGGCGCGAGGATGAGTTCACGGTTGACCGCCAAGGAAACTATCTCCTCGTCAGCACCGTGTCTTCGATCCTGGCCGTCGATGCGGATTCCGGGCAGATCCTGTGGAGAGGCGTATTACCCAAGGAACCGCGACTGGTTCGCCGCGTCGTAAGCGATGCATACGTCGCCGCGGTTCAGGTGCCTCCGCTCGGTGTCGATCGCGAAAGCGCCGTCTATTTCTTTGACTATCGCAACGCCAGTGGAATCCTTCCCAAGAACGGCGGAGTGCTGAAACTCCCGCCCTTGAACGACATTCGAATGATCCTGTTGGCCGAAAATTCTTTCTGGGTGCAGACGGCGACCTCGTTGCGATTCTGGAGCTCGGAGAAGTGACGTTCACAGGAAAACCGGGTGAGGGATTAAAAGATTATTTTCCACGACAAGTGAAAGGATGGCGACGCAACGATGCGTGTATTGGTAACCGGCGGTGCGGGATTCTTAGGCAGTCATCTTTGTGATCGATTGCTTGCGAATCATCACGAAGTGATCGCAATGGACAATCTGTTTACCGGTTCGAAGAGGAATATCACGCACTTGCTAGGTCGGCCTGATTTTGAGTTCATACGCCACGACGTGGTCCAACCGATCCTGATCGAAGTGGATTGGATATTCAATCTCGCTTGTCCGGCCTCTCCGATTCACTATCAGTTTAACCCCGTCAAAACCGTCAAGACTTCGGTCATGGGGACATTAAACATGCTCGGGTTGGCCAAACGAGTGAAGGCCCGCATTCTTCAAGCATCCACCAGCGAAGTTTACGGC
>JBBTCX010000316.1:0-1634 GCA_038043045.1 Planctomycetota bacterium
CGAAGTGATCGCTCGTTTTTAAACGCATCATAAAGCTGCGACATTCCCGGGACTAAGGCAACATCTTGATAGCCTTTGGGGTTTTCAACCAATTTCTCGCTAACGATCGTGCGCAAAAGCTCGTCGCGTTTTGTTCGAACCACAGAAACACTGTCTTTTGGATCTCCTGAAGCCAGTCGCGCCGTTTCACCCCTAGCCTCTTCCAACAACCCGACAGCGGTTGGTCCGTTTTCTGAAAGACTCTTAACAAGTTCATTGGAGCCGGCTTCCTCGGGACTGATCAATTGCCGCTTATCGCGCTGCAATTTAGAATTCAAACTCTTAAGTTCCTCTTGACCAGTGTAGAGAACCACCAACCAGACGGTGGATAACAGCCAAAAGAATACAAAAACAACCATCCACACGGTGATTGCACTGACGCCTTGTTGCTGCGTTTTTGCCATGCGGAACACTGGCTCCGTTGTAAAAGTTATGGTCAATTCCGCTCGGCAAGACCATCATCCAAGTCTTGGCCCAAGCCATTCGAAAGGATTCTTCTTGATTACCCATCCGGTGTCAAGAACGAACAGGTTATTTACGGACGACGGGGTCCGTGACAAAATCGGTGGATCACGAAAAAACGGGGGGCTGGTCGATGTTCAGCGGCAGTGGAACGTCTCCCTGCCCTACGTCTAGAAGACCGGAAGTGTCACCCGCCCTGGACGACGATTTGACAAAGAAAACTAAGAACCGCGGTTCGAGCTCACGGTTAGTCCCCTCCCCGATAAAGGGAGTTGTCTTGAAAGTTCGGCCAATAGGGATCGCACACATTCTCCTTGGCTTTGTGAAATACCGGGGGACGAACTGTCCTTGTCCACGGCAATCCTGATCGTTTCAGGCTGATTCCCATCGATTGGGATCTGATCCACCCACGGATTTCCTCGAATGAGATACCCATTGGCGCTGATATGAAAATGCCACGAATGATCGATGGTTTCCGCAGCGAGAATTCCCTCCTTTGGACTCGACTCCGAAACCGGAACGAACTCGACATTCTCCCACTTCTGCCCTCGAAGGCGCACCCCTTCCGTCACCGCAGCGTGAACCATCTGTTCGATTTTTTCGACGGACAACGAAGCCTCACCTGATGTCAATCCTGGATCCAACCAACCCAACAACAAGGCCGACACGGTCATCGATGCAATCAGACACGACAATGAAGCAAACATTCGCTTCTTGTGCGGACAGAACGCCATAAGCACCGAACCTGACGGGATCCCCAACCCATTCATTCCAATATTCGCAGCACACCAAGGATCGGCCTGTTTTGTCAGATTTCTTTTGCGATTCTGGAAGGAAGTGGCGTTATCGATCCGGGAGTTAGGGACAATGGTCCATGCCCAACAAGGACGTTTAAAGCGGGTTGCTTGCCCGTGGCATTGTCCATTCAAAGGTGGTACAGACGTTCGCCCGGCATTCGACAATCACGCTGACGATGGACCGCTACACGCACGCCAACCGGGGACAGTTAGGGCTCGCGCAGAAATAAACTGAATGATCCTCAGTGGGGCTTGATGGTATAGTTCCATTCGCCACCTATTGTAGTGTCTCATTCAGATTCAACATTATTCAGTACCTGCCGTGCCCTGCGGACT
>JBBTCX010000317.1:0-4787 GCA_038043045.1 Planctomycetota bacterium
TTCGTTTCCACTGATACGACGATATTTTCCACGGGCGATTTTGGCCGGAGCGACGATGAACTTGGCCGGAAACATCTCCGCAGTTTCACCGAAGAAATACCCGGCTTTGAGAGCATAGATGTTGGCGTCGGCCACATTACGCTTTTTACCAAACTTTTCTTCGATCCAACGCAAGGTCGGTTCCATTGGGCGACCGAAGAGCCAATAGACCAGACCCAAGGCGGTGAAGTTGCGACAGCGACCGGCGGAGCGCCCGGTCAGACCGGTGGGGGCGCAAGCTTCTTCGGTCAGCTTGTCCATCGGTACGCGGAAAAGTTGAAACTGCTTCAAGCTGGCGTCGTTGAGCGGGTTTTCCTTGTACCCGGCCTTAATGAGGTTCCCCTCATTGAACGCATCTTCGTTGACGATCAGCATTCCGCCCGGTTCGAGATCATTGATGTTCGTTTTCAGTCCCGCCGGGTTCATAGCTACCAAAGCGCTGACTTTGTCGCCTGGTGTTCGAAGATCGTAGGAACCGAAATTGAGTTGAAATCCGCTGACTCCCGCAAGCGAACCCGCCGGCGCACGAATCTCCGCCGGAAAATCGGGTAGGGTGCTCACGTCGTTACCGAATATTGCAGACGTACTGGTCATTTGGGTTCCGGCGAGCTGCATTCCGTCGCCGGAGTCTCCGCAGAAGCGAACCGCGATGTCGTCCCGCTGGACGACCTCGACCTCTCGAATTCGACCGGTTGATGTTGGACTTGATACGACCATAGGACCGTTATCTCCTAAGGGTAAACTCACAATCAGAAAGCTCGCGGAGAAGATCAACGATTTCTCGGACGAACCCCCCACTGAATTATATGCCGCGGGGCCTTTTTTGGCATTCCCGCACTTTCGCCCCCTTGGCCTCTAGAAAACCACCAAACCGCGCCTTTGGACCATCGGTTTCTTGGCGCAGTTGCACAAGTCTACGATGTGCCCGGTCCAAAAACAAGGATGAACTTGACCGAAAAAAGGTCTCAAAAAAGCAAGCTGCCCAATTCAAATACCCGGCCTTTCGCAACGTCGACGTCCTTGCTCGAATTGGGCCTTTGACGATAGGATTCGAGGGGAACATACTAACTTCTACCAGGAGGTGATCGAATGGCGACGAAATCGTGGGGGTTGGCTGCGCGGCTGATGGTTTTGGCGGGGTTGACTTTGTTACCGAGTTGCGACAGGTCGGTACTTCCTATGGATGAGGGCGCACCGAGTGACAGTGCAGCACCTACCGATGACGTTGGGGATGATGCGTCGAATGACAACGCGGATGTCGGTCCACCGAATGCCAGGCTAGCGGTTTTCGACGACCCGGATTCGGATTTCACAACCACGGACGTGCATGACGTCGACGATGAAATCGTGCAGTTTGACCGCGAGACCCAAGCGATCATTTGGGCGGCTGATGGAATGAGTTTTGATCCGGGGGTGTGGACGATAGACGGAAACCTTCTGGCCGGAGGCTGGTTTCAAGTTCGTTTCGGAAGTAAAGACGGAACGCGTCGAGCGTATTTTATCGAAACGGGTGCGGGCACTATTTGCGATATTTCCATTTTTGGAAACCAACTGGGGATTTCCCCAACGAATGTGCAAGTCCCCCAGGAATAAGCGTTGGGGTCGTCCCTCAGATTTCAATTTGCGAACTAGGAGCCGGAATTCATGTTGAAACGATGCCAGAATGTATTGGAAGCCATAGGGCAAACCCCCATTGTTCGATTGAATCGAATTGCCAAGGGCATTTCCGCCACGTTGTACGCCAAGATTGAATTCGTGAATCCCGGCGGAAGCGTTAAAGATCGGATTGCGGTGTCCATGGTGGCCGAGGCTGAACGAACCGGGGCGTTGAAACCTGGGGGAACGATCATCGAAGCCACGGCGGGAAACACTGGGGTTGGACTTGCGTTGGTGGCGGCGGTGAAAGGGTATCGTTGTGTATTCGTGATGCCGGACAAGATGAGCGCGGAGAAGATTCGACTCCTGAAGGCGTATGGCGCGGAAGTGATTTTGACTTCCGCATCGGCGGAAAGTAATTCTCCGGAAGGATACGGCGGAGTCGCGACGCGGTTGTTGAACGAGATTCCGAATTCGTGGCAGCCGAACCAATTCACGAACCTGAAAAACCCGGATTATCATTATGACACCACAGGCCCGGAAATTTGGGAACAAACTGATGGAAAGGTCACTTGCTTTGTCTCGGGAATCGGAACGGGCGGGACGATTTCCGGAGTAGGGCAGTTTTTAAAGGAAAAGAACCCACAAATTCGCGTAGTGGCGGCGGATCCGGAAGGTTCGATTCTTTCCGGCGATTCGCCGAAACCGTGGGCGGTGGAAGGCATCGGCGAGGATTACGTGCCGAAGACGTTGAATTCCCAAGTGGTGGATGAATACGTTCGGGTGGGGGATGCTTCGTCGTTCATGGCTGCGCGGAACATGGCCCGGATGGAGGGGCTTCTGGTCGGTGGATCATGTGGAACGGCGGTCGCGGCGGCGTTGCAATATGCCCGACGGTTGGGGCCGAATGATCTCGTCGTGGTGATGTGTCCGGATACGGGTCGCAATTATCTTTCCAAGATGTACTCCGATGAATGGATGATTGAAAAAGGATTCTTGAAGCCTGCGGTGAAGCCGTGCACGGTCGGGGAGCTGTTGGCGAAGCGCGGGCACGTGCCGATTTTATCTGTCCGACCGGATGACAAGGTCGAGGACGCGATCCTCCTTCTGCGGAAGCACGGTATTTCGCAAATCCCGGTGATCGAAGATGGGAAAGTCGTCGGGGGAATTCGCGAGTTGACTTTGGCGCGACTGTTGCATTCGCGGCGTGATCCACGACAAGTGCCAGTGCGTGACATCATGGCCCGACCGTTGCCTGTCGTGGAAGAACACGTCGATGTAGACGAGGTGTATCGGCTGTTGAGTTCCGGGTATACGGGCGTCATCGTTATTCGCGGCGGAGAAATTTTGGGAATCGTCACTCGGATCGATCTGGTCAGTTTCTGGGATGAACCGGCGGACTTCTTGCAAGAAGAAGGTTTTGAGCCGGAAGGCGCGCCGTTGACCGCCGGGGCGGCACGGTAGGGGGATGAAGGTGAAGTGTTTCTTCGCACTGTGCCGCGATGGCCAGGCCTGCTTGACCGCGGGTGCCGCCCGGAGGTCGTGGTTCCAATAGAGTTCGGGAGAAAAAGGATGGAGAGGCGTCACATGGTTTCTAGTTCCAGCTACGTACATTGGACGTTCACGCTATTGGTTCTTTCGGTAGGTCCTGCCTCCGCACAGAATTGGCCGTCGTTTCGGGGCCCCAACGGCAGCGGCGTTGGCGTCGGAAGCCCCCCCGTCAATTGGAACGTCGAAACCGGCGAGAATATCAAATGGAAGACGCCCATTCCGGGCTTGGCTCATTCCTCACCCATTGTCTGGGGTGATCGTGTGTTCGTCACAACATCGGTGAGCGGAAAACCCGAATCCACCGAAGTCAAGACCGGTTGGTTGAACGGTACGGGCGACTCTGCCACGGATAGCGGCCCATGGACTTGGAAGCTCTTTTGCCTCGACAAGAGCAGCGGGAAAGTGCTTTGGGAAAAGGACGCCCACTCCGGCGTTCCCAAGATCAAGCGGCACATGAAAGCGACGCATGCGAATTCCACACCCGCCACCGATGGAAAGTACGTCGTCGCGTTTTTCGGCTCCGAAGGTCTCTTTTGCTACAACGTAACGGGCGAACTTCTTTGGCAAAAAGATCTCGGCATTTTCAAAACCGGCCCGCACAATGGCAAAGATTTGGAATGGGGTTACGCGAGTTCGCCGATCATTCATAAAGATCAGGTCATCGTCCAATGCGATGCGATCAACACGTCATTTTGGGCGAGCTTCGATCTCGCCACGGGCAATGAACTTCGCCGGGTCACACGCAACGAAAACACAACCACGTGGTCGACACCCACGGTGATCGATTTCAACGGCAAAGCCCAACTTGTCTGCAACGGCTGGAAGCAGATGGCCGGCTACGATCTAAAAACCGGTGAACAACTTTGGAACTTGCGCGACGGCGGAGATTGTCCCGTTCCGACGCCACAATGGGCTCATGGCAACATCTACCTCACCAATGGGCACGGCAAGAGTCCGGTCTTTGCAATCAAGCCCGATGCACGCGGGGACATCACGCCGGAAGCCGAAGACAGAACCCCAAAGGGCATGTCTTGGTGGCAATCTAAAGGCGGATCCTATATGCCCACGCCTATCGTCATCGGCGACAACCTTTACATCGCGACCGACAACGGGGTGATCAGCGTGCTCGACGCCAAAACCGGGAAACAGCTCCGCAAAGAGCGGCTGGAAAACGCCGGTACATTCTCGGCCTCCATTGTCGGCGTAAAGGAGCAACTTTATTTCGTAAACGAAGATGGCGACGTGTTCGTGCTCAAATCCGACAAGAACGTAGAGCAACTTGCCCGCAATCCGATGCACGAAGTGTGCCTCGCTACCCCGGCTATTTCAGATGGCAAACTTCTCATCCGCACACGTGACAACGTGTATTGCATAGGCAAGTAGCGGGCTGAACTCCGAGGTGCGCGCACTCGGAACTTGACGTGTTTCTTTTACGGCGCCGCGCTGGATTCGGAGCAGCAACCTTCGGTTCCCTAGTGTAGTGTCTCATAATTATGCAACTGTATAGCCATGTTGTCGGTATCACCTTCTGGAAGGAGGATGATTCCGATGCGTGTAGCAGATCCCGTTACATTGAGTGCCAAGGATCGGCAGCTTCTGGA
>JBBTCX010000318.1:0-14263 GCA_038043045.1 Planctomycetota bacterium
TTCGCAGCGCCGGGTCGTTTCGGGTGCATAGCGGGGCGAGGTTCGATTTCAAAGGTGGTACGATCCCGGTTTTTCCAACAAAAACCGCGTTTTTCACGATGAAAGTGCCACTATTTTGTCACAGGCGGCGGTCGGATTCGAACCGACGACCAACGGATTTGCAATCCGTCCCCTTAGTCCACTCGGGCACGCCGCCGTACTCATTCTGGTACCTTTAACGACCTAACTCGTTCATGGCTCGGTACAGTTTTCGATTGTCCGTGGCATTCACTCCACAGACCCTCAGTTTATCGCGTCAGCCGACTCCAAGCAAGGTCCGGCCAATTCTAGGTAGTGGTTCAATTGGGACCGATCCGCGCAATTGATCCGTCCACCGTTCTCTAGCTTATCTTCCTCAGCTTCCAGCATGGCAACTAGATCGGCCATTGTCCATTCCCGATCGGTTATGCCTGCGGCAACCGCCGGGGTCGTTCCTAGGGTCTTGTGTCGACGGATGAAATTGTAGTGCAAATAGTGAAGGGCGATTGTGTGCTCGTGGTTGACATGGTTTTTGGAAAATGAGTTGGTCAATCTCGTGAATCGCCGTTGCGACATCCCAAGCGTCAAATTTTGGCGCTCCACATAAGACGTGCTGATATGATCCTTGTCGGGTAGGCCGATCACGGGTACTTTTCTCAACCCGTTGCACTTGCCAGGCGAATACTTGTGTTCGGCATTATTCCCAACTCCGTCCGGGCCGTACATTTTTACCAACATGCTGTAATCTACGTCGAACCCAAACGCCGATTCAACGGCTTCCAGGTAGGCTTTGTGTCCGTCGCTCGTAAGTTGCACACGGTCTATGATCCTTCCAGCAACGTCCAACATGAATTCTTTTGCCGAGTGTGCAAGTCGAACCGGGTAAAAGATTGTCTGAAGGGTTCCGCCGGGGGGCAGCGAGGTAGCTGCGGTCGCCGGGTGTTGCGGTGGAATTCGGTGGGCGGGGTCGCCCGGGGTCAGAACAGGGCCGTCCCCCACTCTTGCTTTTGGCAAGAATAGGGCACCCATGCACAGGGATGGTCTGAAACGAGTTAATCCTTGTCTTTCGGCGGATGCGCTTTGATGACTTCGATCATGGCTTTGAAAGAGGAAGTGTCGCAGCGGTTGCAGAGTTCGAAGAGCACGCTTTCGACGGTGGTGACGATGACGCCTTCGTGGCGAAGTCGATCAAGCGCTGTCTCTTCATCCCGCCGACCTCGAGAACCGCAGGCATCGGCGCAGAGGAATACGTCGTAGTCCATGGTGCGGAGGTCGAGCGCGGTTTGTTGAACGCACACGTGGGTTTCGATACCGGTGAGGATGACTTGGGGGCGGTCGATGGTTTGTAATGCTTCACGAACGGGGTGGTGGCCACAGGCGCTGAAGGTGGCTTTTTCGAGGATGGTCGCTTGATGAATGGCGGATTGTGGAGTTGATTGGATGCAAGCGAGGATAGACGGGTGAGTGTGGCCTAGGCCTTTGGGGTATTGCTCGGTGGCAAGAATCGGTAGGTTGAAAACACGGAGGCCTTCGAGGAGTTCGGTGGCGGCGGAGATGATTTGTTCGTGACCACGAATCAAGGGCAAGAGTTTTTCTTGGAGGTCGATGACCAGCACGCAGGCGCGGTCGCGGTCGAGTTGGTTGGCACGAATCATCCGTTACCTCGCAAAACCGCCCGCATCATAATCCATCAGGTCCGTTTATCCACCGCTTTTTCGCTGTTCGTTTTCGCGAAGGAGTTGTTGGAAGCGGGATGAAAACTTCGGTCCACCGAGGCCGGGGAAGAGGGTGCGCTGTTGTTCGATGACTTTGATAATGCCGTCGGGGGGGTGTTGTAGAGCGGAGCGACATTGCAGATCGCGGAGTAGAGCTTGCCAGCGGATGGGGTCGTTGGGTTCCAGGGTTGTGGCGAGGCGGTTGAATTGTTTCAGAGCTTCTTCGAAACGATCGAGGCGGAATAAAGATTCCGCATATCCGAGTTGGATTCGTGGGTCCGAGGTTGTGGAAGCAAGAGCTTCGTAGATCTCGCGTGCTTTGAGGAATTTGGAAGCGCGGAGGCTGGACTCGGCCAACTGGGCGGAGAGAAGGAGGCGACTCACGGGGAGTTGGTCATCGGGTTTTTGAGCAGCCCATTGAGAGAGTTGATCGGCAATGATAAGGGCGGTTTCGGCTTTTTGTTTTTTGGTTGCATCGACTTCGCCGATTCCGGGAAGGTCCGAGCCTGAGGACATGGTTGTGTAGAGAGACTGAAGGGTGGCGCCTGAACCGTGGGGATCGATGGAGACGTAGGTGGGCAGGGCGAGAGTGGCTTCTTCCAATTTTCCGAGACGTTCGTAAGCAAGGATGCGGACGCGCCACACGCGGCCCAAGAGTGTTTTGCTGATGGGGGCAGTAGTTTCCAATGGATCGAGGGTTTCCAGGGCTTGGATGGAGCGATCGACTTCGGGGAGGAGGACGAGGATTTCGGCGTGGATGACTCGTGCGGAAGCGAGAAGTTCTTGGATGACCTCGGTTTGTTGTGGATCGCGGGCGCGGAGGAGTTCGCTGGTGGCGAGTGTAGTGAATTCCCGCTGCAAGGTCTGGAAATCGTCGAGCTTGTACTGATGGGTGAGGTTGTCGGAAGGGTGCTCCCGGATGTGCTGATGCAGTGCCAAGGCGAGGCAGCGAATGCGGGCGAAGCGACTTTGAAGAAAATGCTCATGGTCGGTATCGACGGAGGCGTATTGTGCGTCGGCCCGGTCGAATTCGCCGGCGTCCTCCAGCAATTGTGCATAGAAAAAGCGGTGGTACCGGGCGGACTTGGTGTCCGCAAAACCGGTCACAAGAGCGTGGAGCGCTTCACGATAGAGAGTGGTCCCTTCGTTGTTCAATCGCCGTGGGGAACCGTGATACAGATCACCCAGCAGTTGAACGGCGTGTTCGGCGGCGCGAGGGGCTTCCTTAAAGTTTGGAAACTCGCGGGCGATGATGAGGAATTGGCGGGCGGCGTCGAGTGGGCGTTGGCGACGGGTTTCGGCGACGCCCATCAGAAAGCGAACTTCGGGGATCAAGGCGTCGGCGCTTTTCGCATGAACGGTCAAGAACACTTCACCCGCTGCAATGGTTTTTTGAATCAACGTCGCTTGGAGTTCTGTTTGCAGGTCGGAGCGGGCCAGCCAACCGGCCATCTGGCAGAACAATTCAAAGGGATCGAGATCTGTGAGGCGCGTTTCATCCTCGATCAAATTGGAAACCGTCGAGTGAACTTTGGCGCGGTGACGCGGGTCTTCTTGGGTCAATCGCCACAACGCCTGCCAACTTTCCCATTCGAATCGTGTTTCATCATCCGATTTGCCGGAATGCCGAGCGATTTGAGCGCGTGCTCGGAGGATTGAACGATCGAGCAAAGCCCCCTCGACTTGGAGTTCCAAAAACTCCGCGACATGGGAATCCACCGACGCGCGGAATTTGGTGAGCGAGCCGGCGGCTTCGTCGAGCCGATTGTCGTCGATTTCGTTTCGGGTCAGTTCCATTCTCGCAAGTCGAACGGCCCAGTCGATGCGTTGGCGTTCCGCGGAATCATTCAAGCGCTCCGCGACCTGTAGAGCACGCTCCAGATGTTCGCGGGATTTTGCGTAATCCTTCAATAGTCGATGGGTCATTCCCACCAAAAGTAGAGCCTGGACCTGAATGTGACTGGACCCGTGCGAAGTGGATAAAAGTGCGGGTTGCTTGGTCGTGGCTTCGACAATGCGGCTGAGCTGATTGGCGTAAGCGGAATCGGAGGGTGCTCTCGGTAACACATCGTAGTACAGCGTCCAAAGCAAGAGATAACCGACTCTGGCTTCCAGGAGATCGAGCTCTTGAATGTACCCGCTTCGCTCCAACGCTTCGAACTCGGAGACCGGAAGGCTTTCGATCCGATCATATTCCGCGGTGAGTTCCTCCGGCAAGGATGCGATCGCCGCCAGCGCGCGCGATGTGATAGGAGCCAATTCGGTGCGAAGGCGCTGGGTTGATCCGCGATAGAGAATGGCGTTGATGAGCGGTTCGGCTTCCTCGTATAGCAAGGAGTGCGTTAGGGTGAAGCGCCAACCGAATCGTCGATGATCCTGAGGGGATTTCTGAATGAGTTCCTCCAAAAGGCCATTGCCTTCGCGCAAGGAGGCGAGCCGACCACTCATGGATCGAGTGGTGTCCGCGTATTCGGCCAGTTTGATATCACGGAGCAACAACAACGGCGTGCTGGCGTCGGAGGGAGGAAACTCGCGGAGGTGTTGTTCGAGCAATACCGTGAGACCACGGCGTTTGAGCCCTTCGCGGAATTGGGCGGCACTGAGGCGAACTTCTTCAGGAGGCGGATCGCTTTCCTTCGTTTGGGCGCTCCATGTTGGTGAGGCTCCGCTATAGATGCAGAAGACCAGGCCGAGTGCCGTTCTGACAGTTTGCAAATGGAGCACGCGAAATCCTCATCAGCCCAACGGAGAACGCGGCGGTGTCGCGGCGTCACGAAGGCGTGGGTTGCCCGAAGACCAAGTTCGTATATCCCGCGCGCACAGCGGCGTTCCACGCATTGACCACATGGTCCCAAGGCACCTCGTCGTCCGCAACGATGGCGATCGGCGTTTGTCGGTCGAAACCGGGTCGACGTTGCAATTCACCCAATTGGTTGGCAAGCTCGGAATATCCCGCAATGGGTTGAGGAAATCGATCCAGGCCAACGACCACGTCTTGTTCATTCGGTCCCGTGCGCGTTAATCGAACCACAACCGGACTCAGCGGGAGCGGTACTCCGAAACCCTGTCCCGTGGGTAGCAAACGCAAAGCAAGGGTGCCCTCCCAAGCTTCGAACGCGCCGGCAATGACAAAGAAAATCATCAACAAAAATGTCACGTCGACGAGCGGAACCACGTTGAGACCGATGGAGGAATTTCCGCGCACACGGTGAAGTCGACGGGCCTCTAAAAGCGAGGGGGTTCGATGCTCCATGTCGATGCGCCGATCGGATCCGGCGGTCATTTTCCTCGAATACAAAGACCTTGACATACGCTATCCGCCGACATCTCTACGGGCCGAAAGGTCCATCAACTCGATCCCGTTGTCGCCTACCATTTTCATGACCGAGCGCACGTTGACAAACGGCATCAGGCGATCCGCGCGAATGACCACTTTCAATTGCGGATTGCCGGCCTTGGCTGCCGCGAGACGCTCACCGATGATTTCCAACGACTCGGGTGGATCACCGCCGATCCGGTATCGCGCTCCTTGTTGATCCTCCGTCCGTTCGCAGTTGATCACGACGGGGGTAAGGGATTCGGGCTGGTGGGCGATGCTTTGATCCGGTCGGGGAACGTCGACCTTGATTTTCGCTCCGGCTTCAAAGCTCGTCATCACGACGAAAAATAAGAGCAGCAAGAAAATAACATCGATCATCGGCAAGATGAAAAGGGAAATCGGCGAACGCGGACGTGTGTTTCGAATGAACTTACGCATCGCTGGTCATCCCACTCGATCGCCGGCTTGCATTCCTAAGGCGTTCCCGCAGAAGCCACCCGTTGTGGCGTTGTTCTCGTCGTCGCCGTCATCGGACGGACCGGCTCCATTGTTTGGGGTTTGAAGATGGCCATGAGACGATCCACGTTCGTTGCGGTTTCGGTTAGCAACACGTCAATTCGATTTCTCAACAACCCAAAGATGGCCAGAGAAGGGATGGCCACCAGCAACCCCCAAAACGTCGCCACCAAAGCGCTTCCCAAATCCGCCGAAATCCGCGCCATCACCGGAATACCCCCCGAGTCAGAGATGGAGTTGAACATGCCGATAATTCCCTGCACGGTGCCGAACAATCCAAGCATAGGAGCCACATTGCCGATCAGGTTCAGGTATTCGATCTTGCGCGTGAGTTTGGCCGCGTTTTCCTCAATGGAATCGACCATGGCGCGTTCCATGGCCGCGTACCCGTTCTTGGCCTCCATCAATCCACTATTCACCACGGCACCGATGACCGAGGAGTCCTCGCTCGTGAACTTGAGGACTCCCGGGTAATCTCCTTCGCCAATCAACTCGGATAACCGTTGAACCACTTCCGGGGGTACAATCGTCTTGCGACGAATGGCCAGACCAAACTGAAGACTGAGGGCGAGTGCCACAACGGATAGCGGAATTAACGTATAAAGCGTGACCCATCCGCCCCCGACGACATATCGATCAAACGCGCGCGAACCGCCCCGATTCTCTGTTTCTGCCTTGACCGTACTCGAAGGGGTGCTCGCATCCGGTTCAAAGGCCGCTGCCCGCGGCGCCTGCATTCCGAGACCGATCAAAAGAAGAATCCCGATCCACTTTGGACTACGCATGGTCAAAAGCCCGTCCTCTCGCTTTACCCGTTTCCGCTCCCATAGGATGCCAGCAGCATATCCGCTCGCCGGCGAGTGTCTTCCGCAATGACCGGATGAGCAAGACACTCGCGGAGGAGCTCACGAGCTTTGGCTCTCTCACCAAGCCGATCCAGCGCGACCGCCGCGCCATACAAACCGTCCGCAGCTCGGGGATCCTTGGGGAAGTGAATGGCCACTCGCAGAAAAGGCCAACACGCACGAACGATCTCTTCACGCGTAGAGGCCGTTCGATTAAGGAGCTCCCCTTTCAGGATCAACGCGCCGACGAGGACGTCGTCGGGGCCTTCGCGGATAAAGGAGGCCAAGTTACTCGATTCTTCCGCGGTGGCCCCGTCGGTGAGCGCTTCTTCAAGAGCTTCAAGCATGACGCGATCCGCTCGATCGCATCGGGTGCTCGAGGGGATGAGGCGCGAACCCAAAGATCGGGCAGCCGAAGCCGCGCGGGCGTCTCCGATGCGCCGAAGCAAATCGTATCTAAGCCCTTCGATTAACATTCGCTGATCGTCGGTGGGGGCTTTGGTCAACGCGGAATCCAACGCTTCCAACGCGCTGAGGACTTTGGCGTCTTTGCGGTTCGCCGCGTGGATCGGTAGCAGGCGGGCGGCGGCTGGAACTCCGGAGAATTTCCCTCGAACCACTTTAAGAAACGTCGTGGCGGCTTGGTCTGTAGATTCCGGGCGGTCCACTGCGAGGAGCATTCGACAATCCATCAGCTCCGACCAAAAATCCTCACTCAGTCGTTGCGCTCGGCGATACCGTTGCAAAGCTCCCTCGGCATCGTCCTTCACCAACAGTCGCTCGGCATCATTAAAATCAATAAATAGACCACCTCGGTCGACTTGAATGAACTCGACCGTGTCGATCCAGACGTCTTGCAAAGATCCATCGGCGGCGTGGAATTGCAACCGGCCGCCTTTGAACCCGACGATTTTGGCGTTAGGGAATTGGGAACCGCGCACGGTCAGTTGATCGGCCTGGGCCGACGAGGTCGCCGAGAGCACGAGAAGCCAAAGACAAAGGCTGTTTTTTTTCATGGAAGATCGTGCTCGGAAACGGAACGGAACTCCCCGCCGTGCTCGCGGGCGATTTGCTCCAGAAGCGGCGCGCCGTCAGCTCCGAAAAACGCGACGGTACAAATTCTGGTGCGACGGTCCTTGTTCCACTCTTCGAGTTTTCCCATGAGCGATTTGTCGAACTCGCCGTCGGTGAGGAAGTATACAAGGTCCGGTTCCAAATCGAGCGCCCGGCGCATAGCCCCTTCGGGATGAGTCGAACCGCCCGGCATAACCTCCGCAAGAAACTTAAAGGATTGTTCCTTCTGAGCCGCGATGGCGCTGACCAAAGTTCTGGGCGGATTTTCCAGCGGCTCTCCGTCGCTGTAGAAGATAACGTGAAACTTCTGACTTCTTTTCAACGCCCCGATCGATCGCTTCAGCTCCACTCGGACAAAATCAAAGGAGTCCGTCATGGACCCGCTCTTGTCAACCACATACACGATTCGCTGCACGCCGGTAACAGTTCTGCCCAAACCGAAGAAGTCGGCGCGGCCTCCGCCGCCCATGCTCCAACCGGCTTCGTTGAAATCGGTCCCGGCGCCGGCGATACCCGATCCCCCTATTCCGACAACGGACCAACCCTCGGGTTCCGGGGTCATTCTTCCGCCGAGGGGAAGCGGTCGGTCCGATGGGGTCTCGGAACCTCGTGGGGCAAACTGGGAGTCTCGCGGCGCGCGATCGATCGGCGAGTTCGTTGAAGCTTCCGTCGCCGACCAAAGACTCGCCGTCATCGTTGCCGACTCCAACGGCAGCACCTCTCCCACAAACGCGGCCCGAATAACCGGGGATTGGGTTTCAACCATTGGCGCATAAGGAAAAACAAGCGCGAACATACCCAAGAACATGGCCGCATGAATGAGCAAAGAGCAACCCCAGGCGGAAAGCACGGCCGTGGTTTTAAGCTCAACAATGGTCGAATACTCACGAACCGCCCCATCCGAAGCATCGCGAGCATGCCCTGATTGCGAGAATGTCATCTCCTCGCCATTCACCATTTCGAGTGCTCCAAACACGCGGCGATTCCGTGGAATCGAAATTACCTCTTCGGAAACATCGGGTTCTTCGATCTCATCCAGTCCGCGTGGACATATAAAAGTCTAGGACGCGGGATGAGCATCGTCAAAAATAGATTGCACGGGGTGAATCACCCAATCCCATTCATCACCCTCTATCGTGATCGGGAAAGTGGCATGGCTCACGCGTAGCGTGACCATGTCTGGGTTCGTATTCTGTACCCACCGGGTGCCCATCCTGGCCAAAGCCAAAGGGGGTTAGCGACAGTGTGCCATAACATTTGAGCAGTATTTTTGATCGCTACCGCGACAGATGTGAAACGGTCAAAACCAGGACCGCGACCGACAGGAAGCGAAAGCCCGGGGGTCGACAAACCAAACAAATACGAAACAACCCATTGACGCGTTGGGCCCACCCGCTATAATTAGGGCGATGTTAGTGAAAACCGACACACCAACCATTTCGCCACGCCGACACAAGGCACAGATTCAACAAGTGCCGACATGTGACACTCACGAAAACAAAAAAATAACCAAACGAACCCACTTCAAAGTGTCACTGAACAATTCCATTCCCACTCGAAAAGATTCCGCCAAACTGTTTGCGAAACGTTCGGGTATCCAGCGAAATCGGAATTTTTTAACCCTCGCCGATCTCCGCCCCAAATCACGACGAAGCAGCCCGCTGCCCGATGTCTCTTCGGAAGTGCACCCCATCAAATCGGATCGAGTCCACGGCTTGATACGCACGCCGACGGGCGGTGTCCACGTCGCAACCGATCGCCGTAACGGAAAGCACGCGGCCTCCACTCGAAACCGTAAGGCCATTCTGATCCACCGTTCCAGAATGAAAAACCTGGGTATCCGGTATGCGGTGTACGAGGTCCAAACCCCCGATCACTTTTCCGCTATGGTACGAATCCGGATAACCTCCGGCGGCCATCACCACACAAACCGACGAGTCGGGTTTCCAACGAACATCAACCTCTTCCAGCCGATTGTCCGCAATCGCTTCCATGAGATCGAGGAAATCAGAGTCAAGCCTCATGAGCAAAGCTTGAGCCTCAGGATCGCCAAACCGACAGTTGAATTCCAACACCTTGGGACCACCGGGCGTCACCATCAACCCGGCGTACAGAATGCCTTGAAACGGACATCCGTCGTTTCGCATAGCATCCACAATGGGAACCAAGATGTCCCGTTGGATACGATCAAGAAGTTCGTCGGTGGCGATTCTGGCCGGACTATACGCCCCCATGCCGCCCGTATTCGGTCCATGATCCGCGTCGTCACGACGCTTGTAATCTTGAGCCGTCTCCAAAACGTAAATCGTGCGATCCGAAACTGCCGCGAAGACCGACAGTTCCTCACCCTGCAAGAGTTCCTCAACCACCACGCAATCCCCGGCGGTACCAAGAACGCGTTCCATCATGATTCTTTCAAGAACGAGCAACGCATCGGCCGGGTCTGGACAAACAAAAACACCTTTTCCACCGGCCAGCCCGGATGCTTTGACTACAACACCCGTGTCTCTCGTTGCGATGTATTCCCGCGCGGACTCGTACAATTCGAAAGCTCTTCCCTCCGCCGTGGGAATGCAGGCTTGTTTCATCAATCTCTTGGCATAGCCTTTGTCGCCTTCAATCCGCGCCGCCGCCGCCGTCGGACCGACGATCCGCAGACCAGCCGCTTGAAAGCGATCCACCAATCCTGCACAAAGCGGCGCTTCAGGACCCACGATCGTCAGGTCGATCTTGTGAGTCTTGGCGGCCTCCACCAGTCGATCCACTTCGTCGATTTTGATGGCGAGGTTTGTTGCAAGTCGACGCGTGCCGGCGTTTCCAGGCGCGCAAAAAATCTGCTTCTCTCGAGGGGAACGCGACAGGGCCCAGACCATTGCATGTTCTCGGCCACCTCCCCCTATCATTAGGATTCGCATCAAATGAACACCCGTCAACTTTGGAGTCGCGCCTTCAACGAATCACCCGAAATAACCCATGGCGCATGGATTGCATCGACGCCGACAAGTGAGTCATCCTAACAAGAAAAGTTCGGGCGGTCATTTTTGCGCCCGCGACCCGCCCCCACGTTTCCGCCGGGATATTCATTCGAAAGCGTCGGCGATACTACCTTGACACGATTTGATGGCTCGATTACGTTCCCCACACGATTGCGGGGTAGAGCAGTTGGCAGCTCGTCGGGCTCATAACCCGGAGGTCGTAGGTTCGAGTCCTACCCCCGCTAGTTCATCTACATGCGACCGGCTTTCGGGCCGGTCGTTCGCGTTACTGGACAGATCAACGTCTCTTATGAAAGTTGCTAGGCCAGGGTTCAATCGCATCTCGCCCTTCTTCGTCTTCGGATATATGGCTATCTCATCCACGTAGCTCGCCAATACGCGGCGGACCTGTTCGTTGCGCCGTCCACCCATCGCCTCGGCCAGGCCACTGATCCGTTCTCGAGCCCAGTGTCGAAGGCCTCCCTCGTCGTGTTCACGGGCTGTCGCCTTTGTGGCCCGAAGTTCGCCTTGCAAATGCTCCTTTCGTCGCCGGAGCTGCGAAAGGCGCTCGTTGAGCAGCGGCAGATTAGCGGGGTCGATGCTAACCATCAAGGCACTGACGGTGGCGTTGACCTCGTTCAACTCGCACTCAATGTTCCGTGTGTCCAGCTCATGGCCGTTTTCGCCACGGGCCAGCGCGACAAACCGATCGACGGCCTCGTCGACACCATCGTGATCAGCAAAAACGAATCGCTGAAGCTTGCCCAGCACCCACGACTCGAGGTCGTCCGCTTTCACGTGCGACGAGACCGGACAGGCGCTCTCTCCGTAGGACCGGCGTCCCGAGCAGGTGTAGTAGCTCGTAACGACGTCGGCGCGGCCCGGAATGCGACCCTTGCGCTTTCGTTCACCCCAGAACGTGCTGCCACACTCACCGCATTTCAGAACACCGCTGAGGAGCCAGCGGTTGGTTTGTTTGCCTTGGCCTCCTTTGGCCTCGGCGCGGCGTTTGACCAAGACCTGTGCCCGGTCCCACGTCTCGCGGTCCACGATGGGAGGGACGGCGTCTTCAACGACAATCCAGTCGTCTTTCGACATCGCTTCGGTGCGTCCAGAGTCCCGTGTAGGTCTCATGCGGTCCGCTCGGCCATTTCGGACAGCGTAGAATTTCGATTCGCTTCGGCGATTCCAGACGATATCACCTCGATAGACGGGATTCTCCAGAAGTGACTTAATGCTCGTGAAGCTCCAAAGGTTGCCACGAGGACTCACAACTCCGCGCCGATTCAACTCATCGGCAATACCTTTGAACCCGCGACCATCGATGCACCAGCGGAAGATGTCGCGGACGACAGCAACACGCGACGGTTCGCTGAACACAAGGCGTGCGCGACATTCCTTGCCCGGTTTCTTAAGCGATTGACCCTTGACGTAGATCGACTGGTGGCGGCCCTCTCGGTCGAGAACCTGACGGTCGCCGCCGGCGCGGAATCGAATGCGATAGAGGACCGAGCCGTCCGGACCGACGATCTCCCGATCATAGCCGTATGGTGTCAGACGGCCTGGGTCGGATGCTGCCAACACCGACGATATTTGGCCACGAAGCGTGTTCTGTGACAGACTGATCGAGAACTGCCGATTCTGGAACTGTTTGACCGCACGAAGGACGTCGCCGTCGATACCCTCGCGGGCGATGTAGTCCTCAGTGACCGACAGCACCACCGCCCCGGCCTTGCGAAGCAGATAGCGATAGTGCTCGGTCTCGGTTACATCTCCACGTGAAAATCGGTCACTGTTCCAGACAACGACGGCCTTGAACTCCCCGCGTTGGGCGTCGGTGATCATTCGCTGAAATGCTGGGCGCTTCTCGGCTGATGTGCCGCTGATGGCATCGTCGATGTATTCGCGGATAACCTCGTACCCCTGTTCGCCGGCCCAGCGCGTGATCTCTGACCGCTGGTCGGCGAGGCTCTGCTCCTGGCGGTCGGTCGAGCGCCGAAGGTAAGCTACGGCTGCCGGTCGGTCGTTTGCCGCGTCTTGAATGTCTTGGTTGCCGTTCACGTCAACTCACCCTTACCTCCGTGTTGGGCGGAAATCCAGTTCATTTCTGCCCGATTATGAAACACAACGCGCCGACGTATTTGGATTGCGTTTCCACGGTTTGTGGCTGGTCGCGGAACTTCTTGAACCGTTCGGAAGTCACAGCCCGCGCGGCTTCCGACCCACCAAGCCGCCGAACCAAGATCGGCACCACGTCGTCAAAGAGGTTATTGAGTTGCCAGAACTCAAGGCGAACGTGGGCACCGACGTTGGTCTTGTCATGCGCCTCTTGCGACGCCGAGAGAATTACGTCGAGTTCCCGCGAAAGCCGATTACGGTCTCGTTGTTCGGTCAAGAGCACAGGCAGCTTTTTCCGAAGCTGGTCGATCTTGAGTCCAGGTTTTGCATTCGGTTTCAGCTCGCTCAACACTGTTTCGACGAGCCGTACCGTGACCCCCGGATGTTCGTGAATCAACTGTGTTCGCGTCGGCTCTTCGATCCCTAGTCTCTCCAACACTCTGGCAACATGCTCATTAACAGGCAGCGCCTCTGTCTGCTTATTTGAGTCTGCTTCTTTCGTCTGCTTCATTGGTAGTTTCTCCCACGGTTGAGATGTCATTTCTCCCACACCGTCGGGAGATTGTCCCACAGTTGAAGTGTTGGACTCTCTCCCACACTCGGTCGGCACACAGTAGTACGATCTCTTTCCACGACCATCACACTTGACCTCCAGCAACCCAAATTTTTTGAGAGTCTTAATCGCCTTCACCACTGGTTTTTCGCTCACACCAATCCGTTTTGCAAAGTATCGAATCCCTGGCCAACCCACCGCGTTGTCACGAATACAATCCACAATCACGGCGTAGACCAGCTTGGCGGTCGAGTTCAAGTCGCTGCGTTCGAGTACGATGCAGTCGAGCTTCACAAACAGCCCGTATTGACTGTTTGTCGGCATTGGTTTACAAGGTTGGTCCAATCGTTAATCACCAGGTTATGCCCGCCGCGCCCACGGCGGGTTTTGTTTTTCAATGGCCGCTTTCGCGTTCGCGTTCCTTGCCCCAATTCTCAATGGGGGGTTTTCGCCAGTGGAGGGCCCGCCCTTCAGGCATGTCGGTTTGGTAAGTCGGCCACGGCCCATTCTCAGACGCCTGCTCCACCCCGACTGGCACTGTTACTCTCGAAAAACAGCCACTCTCGAAACGAATCGCCACCAATCTGCACGGTCTGTCATGCGTCAACTCCGGCGTCGGTCATTCACGTAGTCAGTGGTTGCGCCATTCGATTCGACGGCGTGATAGCGATTCCATTCAGCTAAGAGCCAAGTGGCGAGGGCCTCACTGCGTTGCGCCCATTGCTTCTGTGCCACTGCTGAAGGTTCAGCCCTAACCACGGTCATCACCAACCCCGCAACAGTCTCGGTTTCAATAGTGTCAGCGGTCATCAGGCACCTGCTGCGTCGCGCGAGTCTTGGGAATTGGGTTCAGACTCGGATCCCTTAGACCTTCGCGTTGCAAAACAGCCGATTTTCTCCTGCATGACCCTGCCAAACTCAACGATAGGATGTCGCCAACGAAGCGACTGGCCCGTCTGAATCGGTCTGTAAAACCACCCGTACGACACTGCCTGCCGCAAACTCCGTTTGTGCCAACACCAACACTCGGCACTTCGGCTGCGTCCCAACGTGAATCATCAACAGCTGGTCTCGCCTGTAAACGCCGTTTGAAAAACGTAGCGCCTGGGCGGTTCCGGCGGTCGGTCGAA
>JBBTCX010000319.1:0-39262 GCA_038043045.1 Planctomycetota bacterium
CTCCACCCAAGCCTACATCGACTACATGCGCCCGCGCTGCGTCGAACTCGCCCGCATCCTCAAAAAAACCGGCAGCTTCTATTATCACTGCGATTGGCATGCGAGCCATTACGTGAAATACATGCTCGACCAGATACTTGGGCAAAACAATTTTCAGAGCGAGATTATTTGGCGCCGCACAAATGCAAAAGGGTTGGCTTTCAAAGGCTTTCCTAGCAACCATGATACGATTTTTTACTATGTTGGTTCTGGCGACTTTACTTGGAACAGACCCTTCAAGCAGTATGACCCCGATTATCTGGAAAAGTTTTACAAGCATATCGAACCTGAAACCGGGCGACGTTACACCTTAAGCGATCTCACGAATCCGAATCGATCGCGCCCGAATTTGACTTACACGTGGAAAGGAATCAAGCGAGTTTGGCGTTGGACCAAGGATCGTATGCACGCGGCTGACAAAAAGGGGTTACTTCACTACACCGGCTCCGGACTGCCTAGGCAAAAGCGGTATTTGGATGAAATGCAAGGCATGCCCATTGACACGATTTGGAGCGACATTCCTCCAATCCAAGCTCATAGCGATGAGCGGCTTGGCTATCCGACTCAAAAACCCTTGGCCTTGCTCGAACGGATTATCAACGCAAGCAGCAACAAGAACGACATTGTCCTCGACGCCTTCTGCGGCTGCGGAACTGCGGTCGTCGCCGCCCAAAACCTCGATCGCCAGTGGATCGGGATCGACATGTCACCTACCGCTTGTCGTGTGATGGCCAAGCGATTGCAAGAGGTATGTAAGATTCGAGAGAGTGAAGCCCTTTGGCATGCTGGACGTGGCTTTATCGTTCGTGATCTTCCCAAAACGGAAGAAGAATTACGAAATTATCCCCACTACGAATTCGAGAATTGGGCAATCAATGCTCTCGGCGGTGTCCCCAACAAGACCAAAGTCGGCGACATGGGCATCGATGGCCGCATCTACCCGGTTAGCGCTCTGCCGGATGAATCGGCGGACGCCGGAAAACTCGATTTCATGGAGGACTACTATCCGGTTCAAGTGAAACAGAAGGATAAATCAGGCCGACCCGACATCGATGCCTACGAAGCGGTCATGATGCGCATCAAACCGACGAAGGGCTTCATCGTCGCATTCGGTTTCACATCCGACGCCTTGACCGAGATCAGCATGTTCTTCAAGCGCACCGGCAAGGTCATCGTGCCGCTTACGGTGCGCGAAATCCTCGATGAAGAAATCGCCCAGAGGCTTTCGTGATCTGAAGAGAACCGCTACGCCAATCTTCGATCGGTAGCGGTATCGCCGGAGGCGTTTGCGGCTCCCGGATTTGCGTTCGGAGTGCTGCGACCTCTCAGGGCGCGGTACGCCCATTCCACCGGCCCGCTGACCCAATACCAGAGCACCAGCGCCAAAAGAGTCGGGGCTTTGGCTACGGAAAAGATCGTGGCCATTCCCACGAACCCGACCAGGTGCGTAAACGGTTGCCGACCGACCAGATAGGCTCGATAGAATCGCCGATAAGGAATTCGACTGACCATCAGGAATCCGGTCGCCAGGGCCGCCGCCGGTAGGGCATACACCATCAACCCGCCCGCGAATGGACCTACTTGTTCGTGAATGAGAATAATCGCCACAATCAGGGACGCCGCGCCGGGAGACGGCAACCCGCGAAAGAGTCGGTAATCAAAGTCTTTACGATCGTGCTCCACGTTGTACCTCGCCAAGCGCAACGCCGCGCAGGCAAGATACACCGCCGCCGAAACCCAACTGATTCGACCGAGAAAATGTTCACTGATCGGCGAGGGCAAGACCGACTCCGCGGCAAGCTCCTTGGTCATGAAGGCCACAATCAGCGTTGCGGGGGCCAATCCACAAGTCACCACGTCGGCCAGCGAATCCAACTGGGCTCCGAAATTGGTCATGCTATGAGTCATACGAGCGATGAGTCCGTCGAAACAATCAAAGATCATTCCCACGATGATGAGACCCGCACCGACTTGAATGGCCGACGGAAGCAACCGCTCGATCTGAACGCTCTTCATGGTCAGAATCTGACCGTCGGATATTCCCGCGCCAAGTTCATACATCGCCCGCAGCGCGAAATGCACGGCGGCGAATCCGCAGGTGAGATTGCCGAGCGTGAGAAGCGTCGGCAAGAAAGCCAAGGACTTCAAACGCTTGCGACGCGGCTTGCCGGAAACAGACGGCGGAAATGTCGCGACCACACTCATGATTCACTCAACCTTTTGCAACGCGCTTACCATCGGAGGGTACAGTTTTTGCACGACCCTCGGGCGAAGTCGCCTCGGGTTTGACCCGCTGTCGAACCAAAACCGTCAACCCTGCCTTCACACCATCACCAAGTCTAACAACTATTTCGGTTCCTTCGAGCCGCGGGACAATGAGTTCCGTTCGAGAACCGAACTTAATCAGGCCGAATCGCTCCCCGATGGTAACGGAATCCCCAGCCTGAACATGACAAATGATCCGTCTCGCCACAAGACCGGCCACCTGCGTCACCACCACCGGCCCGGGAAGTTCGCCGTGGGTATCCAGAACGACGGTATTGGCTTCGTTGCGTTTTCCAGATTCCGGATGCCTCGCGTCTAGAAATTCTCCCTTGCGATAGGTGGTCGACCGCACGGTTCCGCCGCACGGCATGCGATTGATGTGCACGTTGAACAGGCTCAGAAAAATGCCAATGCGTGTCGCCGGTCCGCCGATGACTTCGTGCGAATCCAACGGCGTGATTTCGGTCACCGTACCATCCGCCGGAGAGCAAAGTTCTCCCGGGCTGTACACGCCTACACGAGTGGGATCACGAAAAAAAGCCACGACAAAAAGCCAAACGGCCACGAATGGAATCGAAAGCGGCCAATAAAGCCATCCGCCGATCGCACCACACGCCCACAAAACGAGCGTGGCGACGGCGATCTCGCGTATTCCCTCACGTGCAATCGTCACTTGAGCTACCCTCTAAGAGTTCCCCCCTCTCCCTTCCAGGGGGGCAAAGCTCGGTCGTGGGTCGGGTCATCGACCCAACATCATTCGCCATTCCTGATTCGACATTCTTCATTCCCCCACCCTCGCTCCCCTACGGAATCCGCCGATTAAACAGAATTGAAACGTATGAACTGGGACTGTTGGTTGCCACCAAGTCGGCGTCCATATCACCATCCAGGTCGCCAATCGCAACAGATCGGGGATCATTGCCCGCCATGTAGGCCAATTGAGTTGCGAAGGTTCCGTTACCAATGCCTAGCAGGATTGAGATGGTGTCGTTGCCATAATTTGCAACCACGAGGTCTGCATCTCCGTCGTTATCCAAGTCCCCGATTCCCACAGAGTAGGGAAAATCGCCTGTCGCGTAGCCCACATGTGGAGCAAAGGTCCCGTCACCATTGCCCATCAGAATTGACACGCTGCTGCGACTGTAATCGGTCACGGCGAGATCAGCATCGCAGTCGGCGTCCAAGTCGCCAATGGCGACAAAGTACGGTGTATTGCCCGCAATGTACTCAATGGGGGAGGCAAACGTCCCGTCTCCATGACCCAGAAAGATTGACACGTTATTGCCATTGGCGCCGTGGCATGCAGCGGCTAGATCGGCGTCTCCATCACCATCCAAGTCTTCAATGGCTACGGATTCGGGTCCAGTAAAGCCCGTAGCATAGTCAACTCGGGCAGCAAAAGTCCCATTGCCATGACCCAGTAGAATAGAGACACTATTGCTACCATAGTTGGCCACGGCTAGATCGGCGCTTCCATCGCCGTCCAGATCGCCGATCGCCACGGATCGGGGACTACCGCCCACCAAGAAATTCACCCTAGCGGCAAATGTTCCGTCGCCATTTCCCAGCAAGATGGAGACGTTGCCGAGGCCGGTGCTATTCCGGTCGGTCACTGCGAGGTCGGAGTCGCCATCATTGTCAAGGTCGCCAATCGCTAAAGCGGAAGGTTCGTTCCCCGTTGAATACCTGAATCGCGCAAAATTCACACCGTCGCCAAGATTTCGTAGAATTGCAACATTGTCGCTTTCGAAATTGGCCACAGCCAGATCTAAGTCTCCATCACCGTCCGGATCGAAAATCGCCACGGAACGGGGATCCTGGTCGGTTTGTCTAATCGCCCTGCCCGTGCCCGATGGGAAGGTCCCGCCGTTTTGGCCCAACAGGATCAAGAGGTTGTTACCACTGATGGCGACGATGTCGGTCATGCTGTCCGTGTTCCAGTCGTCCAGAATGACGGAGATAAGGGACTCTCCAACAAAGTAGCTGTTCGGAGGAGCAAAGAGAGCTCCGCTGCTTCTGCCCCGCAAGATCGAGACACTTTGGCTTGCGTCGTTGGCAACCACGAGGTCGACGATGCCGTCTCTGTCTACGTCGCTAATCTTAACGGAATGTGTTGCACCGCCTGCCGCATAGCTCACACCGGCGGCGAATGTCCCGTCACCATTCCCCAGCATGATCGAGACATTGGCGGGACTGCCGTGGCCAACCGCGAGGTCGGCGTCGCCATCTCTGTCCAAGTCGCCTATCGCAACAGAGTTTGGTGTCCATCCGCCTCCTTCGTAGTCTACGCGAGAGGCGAACGTTCCATCGCCATTACCCCGAAAGATCGAAATCGTGCGGCTTGAGGAATTGGCCACAGCCAGGTCCGGGTGGTCATCTCCGTCCAATTTGCCAATTGCTACGAATACCGGACCAGTGCCAGACATATAGGGTACTGGCGTCGCAAAAGTTCCGTCGCCATTGCCAAGAATAATCGCGACGTAGCCGTTGACGAAACTCCTAGTCACGACGATGTCAGCATCGCCATCACCATCCAAATCGTCAATGGTCACCCAGTTAGGTCCGAGGCCCAGCACGTTTGCCGGAGCCGCAAAGGTGCCATCACCACGCCCTAACAGAATAGCAACATTCCCCGCGAAAAACTCGGATGAAGGATGGGCAACGGCCAAGTCGGCGTCCCCGTCGCCGTCCAGGTCGCCAATCGCCACGGATCGAGGGTTAGCGCCCGTAACGTAGTTCACGCGGGCGGCGAAAGTCCCATCGCCATTACCCAACAGGATCGAAACATTACCACTGCCAACGTTGGCGGCCACCAAGTCAGCATCGCCATCGCCGTCCAAGTCACCTGTCGCCACGGACCGAGGATCTTGGCCCACCGGAAAAGCAAGACCGGGAAACACCGGATCCGAATACGGCGGCGAGTCGTATTGCCCAAACTCATTCTGAAACCTCGCCACATCTGCAAGATCGACGTCGAAATCTCCATCAAGATCGGCCAGAAGGCACGGGCATACCGAAGTAGTCACCGGTTCGAGCAGGCAATGAGAAAACAACCCGTAATCTGCCAAGGTTACTTCGAGATTGTTGTTCAGATCACCGGGAATCGAATCCGCGTGAATCGCCGACCCGATGAGCAAAAAACCTATTAAGAAAAGCCCAGTGCAAGGACTTCGCAACATGACAAACCCTCCACGATTCATGAGGCCGACCAACTCCCAAACATGTTTCCCGACGCAATGCCTCCATCATTCCGTTTTGCCCGACGAAAGTCAATGACTGGCCATCCACATGCCGACTTCAATCTGCTTCGGTTTATCGATGCCGTGAGGCCGTTCGGCGGCGAAGCTCGGCATCGATGAACGCCTGAATATCGCCGTCGAGGACGCCTTGGGTGTCTGACGTCGTATAGGAATTGCGGGAGTCCTTGACCCGTTGCTCGGGGTAAAGGAAATAACTTCGGATCGAATTGCCCCACCCGATCTGGCCTTTTTCGCTATAGAGCTTGGCGAATTCACTATCTCGCTTGGCCTGTTCCATTTGATAAAGCCTAGCGGCGAGCATCTTCCGCGCCGTCGCCCGGTTCTTGTGTTGTGACCGCTCGTTTTGACATTGAGCCACAAGACCCGTGGCCAGATGGGTCACCCGAATGGCCGACGAAGTTTTGTTGACGTGTTGACCGCCTTTGCCCCCCGCGCGAAACGTGTCCTCACGAACCTCTTTATCCCAATCAATTTGAACGTCGATGTCATCAATTTCCGGTTGAACGTCGACGGATGCGAAACTCGTCTCGCGTTTGCCTTGAGCACTGAACGGCGAAATTCGCACCAATCGATGCACGCCCAATTCGCAGGACAAATATCCAAAGGCATAGGGGCCCTTAACGAGCAAGCTGCATGATTGAATCCCCGCTTCTTCACCCTCCCGCATCGAAAGTTGTTCGACTTCAAATTCCCGCCGCTCGAAGTAACGGAGGTACATGCGCAACATCATTTCCGCCCAGTCACAGGCATCGGCCCCCCCCGTGCCCGCTTGAAGGTTGAAATAACAATTCCTCCCGTCATTCGGTCCGCTCAACAGCGCGAGAAGTTCTACCTTGTCGATTTCCGCAGAGAGACTTGCCAGCCCCACGTTGAGTTCCTCTTGCGAGTCCACATCGTGCGACTCCGTGAGAAGCTCTTCCAACGCGCGCAAGTCGGACTCCTGTAACAGAAGCCGACGCACTGGTTCCACAATCGTCTTGATGGATTTCAGCGACTCGACGGTTTGCTTCGCAGATTCCGGCTGGTCCCAAAAGTTGGGAGCGCCCATCTTCTGTTCCACTTCCGCGAGTGCGTTCAGTTTGCTCGAAAAGTCAAAGAGTGTCCCGGATGGCTACAATCCGGGCCGAAAGGTCCTTCAAATTCAGCGTTTCTTCCGTGGGCGGCATAATTCTCCATCCATCCTTGAGATTCCCCGCGTAGTGTCGCCAAAGATTCTACGAACGCAAGCGGGACATGCGCAGAATAATTATATCAACGGAGGGCAGTGATTCTTCGGCAGGCAAGATGGGACTCTCTACCGTGGGGACCGCCACCAATGCGTCGACCACCTCTGCTCCCTCGACCACTTGACCGAATACCGTAAAACCCTGATCGTCTAGAAACCGGTTTCCCTCGGCCAAGTTGATGAAAAATTGCGTCGTGCCCGAATTTGGATTTGAACCGCTCAACGCCAAGGCGATGCTGTGAACCGTACCGTTGCTTAAACCGTTATCCGCTTCGGAAGTTACGGGTGAACGCGTCGGCTCTTTCAGAATCAGTTCGCCGTCCATCCGCTCATATCCACCGCCTTGAAGTACGAAGGGTTCGCATGATCCATTGACTTCGACCTGGCGACAGGCATTGCGATGAAACAGAACGTCGTCGTAGAAATCATCGTCCACATGCAAAAGAAAGTTGGCCGTATGCAATGGGGCGGCCTCTCCGTCGAGCTCAAAAACCATTGTTCCTAAATTTGTTTCCACCTGCACTCGCGGACGGTTGCTCTCGACCGACGCAATTTCAATCACGTGGCTCGAAATATTCGGTGTTTCATTGGAGCCGGGGATCATGACGGACAGCGTAAGCACGACCGTCTCTGCCGCCAATGTCGTGAGCATCGGGGTGAGTGAAAGTGGATCGTCCAACGCCGCGCTCCCACGGGTGACTTCCCATTCCACCGTCGCTTCGCCCTCCGTCTGAACCGTGGCAGAGAGCATCGTCGGAGTTCCCGTGATTGCAAGCCGAGGGACCTCCAGCTCAACCGGCGACGCCACCTGCACACTCACAAAGTCGCTCTCGTGAATTCCATCGGAGTCCGTCACCGTGACCCGAAAAACGTAACGACCCGGGGTCGAAAGGTCCTCCGTGGTGATGGTGGCCGTCACGGCATTTGCCAAATCAATCTCCTCCGGCCCGCTGTTTTGATCCCATCGAAAAAGATAGGGTGCCGTTCCTCCATCTGCGGTGGCGGTCAAAGTCACCGTTTGATCCTGAAAAACTTCCGGCGTCGCGGTATCGGCGGTGACAACCAAGTCGTTTTCCGGTTCCGGCCCAGTGACATCGGGCTGTTGTTCCCGCGGCGTGCACGCAGAACCAAAAAGAATGCACAGGGCCAATACCCTTCTAATCTGCCTGAATTCTGTCCGTTTCCGGTTGTCCTTACTTTGTGTCATACGTACTCATCATCGGGCGATTAAAGCCACCAACCATAGCTCATCCGTTTCAGGTCGGTAGAATACCCCATCGGCCCAGGAGAATCACGATGCGAATGTTGCGCAGTGAAGTTCGTAAGTTGGAATTCCTCATTGTTGTTCCCATGATTGTCGACCCATGAGCGACCACGACTTATTCCGATCCCCCTTGGTCACCCGCTACGCCTCGCGCGAGATGGCCGAGTTGTTCGGCGAACGACATCGCGTTCGAACGTGGCGCGAAATCTGGCTCGCGCTCGCTGAGGCCCAAAGAAAAGCGGGGCTGCGGATTACCCAATCCCAACTTCAAGAACTCCGCCGCACCATCGACCGCATCGATTTCGACCGCGCCGCAAAACACGAAAAACGCCTTCGCCACGACGTGATGGCCCACGTCCACGCTTGGGGCGACCTCGCTCCGAGAGCACGCGGCGTCCTCCACCTCGGGGCCACCAGCGCCGACATCGTCGACAACGCGGACTTAATGATCATGCGCGACGCCCTTCAGCTCATCGCCGTTTGGCTGGCCAACGCCATCGACGCCTTGGCCGCGTTCATGGAAAAATACCGATCGCTTCCCGCCCTAGGCTTCACCCATTATCAACCCGCCCAACCAACCACCGTTGGAAAACGTGCGGCCCTTTGGTGCGCCGATTTCGTCCGAGACCTCGGCGAAATCGATCAACGCCTGCGCGAACTGCGCTTTCGGGGCATCAAAGGCGCGACCGGAACACAAGCGAGCTTTTTGAAATTGCTGCGCGGCGATGCGCGCAAAGTAATCTCTTTGGAAAACGAAGTCGCTCGAAGTTGCGGTTTCGACAGAATTGAACCGATCACCGGTCAAACCTATTCACGCAAGATCGATGCCCAAGTTGTATCCACGCTAGGCCAGATTGCCGCCAGCGTCCACAAATTCGCCAACGACATTCGCCTGCTCTCCAATCTAAAAGAGATCAATGAACCGTTCGAGGAATCCCAAATCGGCTCCAGCGCCATGCCCTACAAACGAAACCCCATTCTCTGTGAACGTGCCACAGGGTTGGCACGCTTCGTCATTTCTCTCGTTCCATCGGCCCTTCAAACCGCCGCCGAACAATGGTTCGAACGAACCTTGGACGACTCCGCCCACAAACGCCTCTGCATCCCCGAAGCATTTCTCGCCACCGAAGCGATGCTTCGCATCGTCTCCCACGTCGCAAGGGGCCTCGTCGTCTTTCCGCCCATGATCGCCGCAAGACTTCGTGCGGAACTGCCCTCCATCGCCACCGAAAACATTTTGATGGCCGCCACCTCCGCAGGCGGCGATCGACAAGAACTTCATGAGCGCCTTCGCCGCCATGCAATTGCCGCCGCCGACCGCGTCAAAACCGAAGGCGTCGAAAGCGATCTCCTCGATCGTCTGAAATCCGACCCGGCATTCGCCAACATCGAACTCGATCGCGTGCTCGACCCCGTCGCCTACGTCGGCCGGGCCCCGGAACAAGTGCAAGACTTCCTTCGCAAAATCGTCACCCCAATCCGCCGCCGCTACGCGGACGACCTTGGCCGCGAAATCGAACTCGACGTGTAGTCTATGGGTTCAATCGACTGATTGGATCACGACCCCACATATTTCGCGTACAGCGACCGCGCCTTCTCAGGATCATTCGTTCCCTGAACAATCGCCCGGCCATCGGCAAAAAGCGTGAACTCATATTCATCAATCGTCGCCCGCAAAAGATACGGGTTCAATCGAATCTCCCCCCGCGCAACCGATCGAAGGCGATCCGCAAGCGCTTGAAAATCCAACACCGCGTTCGTCCTCAAATTCACCTGCACCGCGTTCCGCCCGCACAACGTCGTCACCGAACTCCCTCGCTCGCCTCGCAGATACGCAAAATCGCGCCGCTTGCAACAACTACAGTTCCCCTGATCCCGCGCCGATTGCACCTTCAACGAATGAAACCGCCCGCTCCATACATCGACACTCACCATGTGCGGATTGATTTCATCCATTCGCCCCAGAAGCAACTTCATCACTTCCGTCGCTTGCATCGCCGCCACCACATTGACCACCGTCCCCAATACTCCCGCCGTATCGCACGTCGGGTTCACATCCGGCGGCGGAGTCTCATCGAAAACACATCGTAAACACGGCGTCTTTCCCGGTACGACGGTCATGCACAATCCCGTAGTTCCCACCACCGCCCCGTACACCCAAGGAACTCCGCTTTGCACCGACAGGTCATTGATAAGAAACCGGGTCTCAAAATTGTCCGTGCCATCCAGTAGCACTTGCGCCCCCTCGGCCAACGCCACAACGTTCGTCGAATTCACGTCGACCACCACCGGTTCCACATTTACGTCGGAGTTGATCCGCCGCAGCTTTCTCGCCGCCGCCTCGGCTTTGGGAAGTTGCCCGGCGATGTCCTCCTCATCAAAAAGAATCTGCCGCTGAAGATTGTTGAGTTCAATGAAATCGCGGTCACAAATTCTTAAAGACCCCACACCCGCGCGAACCAGAGTATTTGCAAGCGCCGTCCCCAACGCCCCACACCCGACCAGCACCACCCGAGACGCCAGGAGCTTTCGCTGTCCCTCCTCGCCAATATCTTCGCAGAGCATCTGACGAGAATATCGCTGCAAATGCTGATCGATCCGCTGCGTAGATTTCGATGGCTCAACGGATTGCGACATGAATTATTCAGGCCGCGGTAAAGACGCATCGGCATCGCGCTTTCTGGCAAAGGATGCAAGATAACCGGACGGCGGCGGCGCGACCGGCACATCCGACGAGGCGGGCGATGCCATCGGAACCCGCTGTTGTGGCGCGCTTTCTGAAAACGCGTGTCTTTTGAGTAGCGCAGGCGACACCTTCGCCACGTCATCTCCCGCCGGTGTCCAATGTGAATTCCCTTCGCCGATCGCCGGTTCAACGCCACTTGCCGAAACAAATCGTCGCCTTATGGCCAGAAACGCCCGACCGTTGCGAATCCCGCCGGAAACAAACGTTCCACCGAAAATCACGTACAAAATTTGCATCATGGAACCGCCATTTGCAACCATAACCACTCCGGCGGTTGCAAGACAAAGCCCGATCGGAACGGAAATAATTCCGTCAAACATCAAAACCCAAGACTTCCCCAAAAGCGATAATCCGGCAATCGCCGCAATGGCCACGCCCCCGATTCGCATCGTCCAAGTCGCCAGGGCATCGCCGAAAGTAAACGCACTGGTCACTGCGGGAGGCGAAAACATGAAAAACCCAAAGACCAACAAACAGGCAGCACCTAAACCGGCCGATCCCGCATTGCCCCGAACCCGCGACGCAACCGCTTCGACCCCAAAATCACGACCCGCATCATCCAGTGACATGATAGGGCACTCCAAAAGTCAAAATGGAAACCGCGCCGTTTACGGCATGGCAAACTGGTGACCGTCCGCCCGAACCGTCAACACCGCACAGGGCGCTTTGCGAACGACTTTCTCCGTCGTGCTACCCAACAACGCATGGGCGACCGCCCCCCGACCATGCGTGGCCAAGACAATCAAATCAACCTGCTGCTCCTTCGCATATCCGATGATCTCCGCAAAGGGTCGACCCACTCGAACCTCGCCGATCACCGCCGGTTTCACCTTCGAAAGATGCTCGCCCACGAACTGTTGCATTCGTTTCCGCCCCAACTCCGTCATCTCCTCCAACGGCGGCCCCAGCGGAACCCCCTCCGGCCCCATCGCCGTCCAATACAAATACGCATCATCCACAACATGCAAACAATGCAACTGGGCCTGAAACGCTTCCGCCATCCCGACGGCGCATTGCCTAGCCGAAAGTGAAGTATCAGAAAAATCCGTCGGAAAAAGAATGCGTTGAAACTTCAAGGCCATGAAAAGATTCCTCTCTATCCAAGCGACACTTCTCGTCACCCTATGGTAGGTTCATGCGGATCGAGCGTCAATTTACTCCCACTCAATCGTCGACGGCGGCTTCGTCGAAATGTCATACACCACCCGGTTCACCCCGCGAACTTCATTGATGATGCGGTTCGAAATTCTCGCGAGCATTTCATGCTCTACGCGAACCCAGTCCGCCGTCATAAAATCCGTGCTCTCCACCATCCGAAGCGTGATCACATGCTGATCCTCGTAACTTCGACCGTCGCCCATCACCCCGACCGAGCGAATCGGCAACAGCACCGCAAACGCCTGGGCGATCTTGCGATACCAACCCGCCGCCCGAATCTCCTCCAGCAAAATGTCATCCGCCTGTCGCAGAATCTTCAACCGCTCAGGCGTCACTGCCCCGACAATCCGAACCGCTAACCCAGGCCCCGGGAAAGGATGCCGCCACACGATCTCCTCCGGCAAACCCAAATGCTCCCCCACCCGACGAACCTCATCCTTGAACAAATCGCGCAACGGCTCAATCAACTCAAAACCCAACTCCGCCGGCAATCCCCCCACGTTGTGATGAATCTTAATGTTGGCCGCATGACCGCCCACGCTATGACCCGATTCAATCACATCAGGATACAACGTTCCCTGTGCAAGATACCGCGCGTCATCAAACCGCGTGGCTTCATCCTTGAAAACTTCTATAAACTCATGACCAATGATCCGCCGTTTCTGCTGCGGATCGACCACGCCATCCAACCTGTTCAAGAATCGCTCCTCGGCTTCGACGACGTGCAGGTCAATGTGAAAATTCTCCCGAAACGTCATCTCCACCAATTCTCGCTCACGATTCCGCATCAACCCGTTATCTACGAAGATGCAACTCAGCCGATCCCCGATGGCCTCGTGAATCAACGCCGCCGCGACGCTGCTATCCACCCCGCCGGACAGCGCACATATCACCCGCGCTCCCTCGACCACGCGCGCTCGAACCGCCTCCACCGCACTCTGAATCACATGACCGACTTGCCAATCCGCCGTGCATCCACAAACATCGTACAAAAAATTCCGAATCAACTGATTCCCACAAACCGTGTGCGTAACCTCCGGGTGAAACTGCACCCCGTAGATCGGCTTTTCCCGATGGCGAACCGCCGCGAACGGACAAGTTTCCGTCGTCGCCAATGCCATGAACCGGTCGGACAGGTCGGTCACCACGTCGCCGTGGCTCATCCAAACCGAAGTGACCTCGGGAACATGGTGAAAAAAAGGATCGCGCCCCACCAGCGTAAGCTGCGTTCGACCAAACTCCCGATGCTTACCGTGTTTCACCTGCCCACCAAAAAACTCCGCGAGAAGTTGCATTCCATAGCAAATACCCAAGACCGGTAAACCGATTTCCAAAACTTCCCGTCGACAGCGCGGCGCGCTGGCCTCATACACGCTTCCAGGCCCGCCGGACAGAATCAATCCCACGGTATTCTGTTGACGAAGTTCTTCGACGGATACATCCGGGCCAACGATCACGCTGTGCACATGCTGTTCACGAACTCGCCGGGCTATGAGTTGCACGTATTGCGCACCGAAATCCAAAATCGCAATCGTCTTCGGCATCGAATGTGTCAACCCCATGTCACCGTCCGCTCCTTCGACTTGCGGGTCAATACTCAAAACGCCAACCGCATCGCCTCAAACGCCTTCTCGCCCGCAAATCGCAAACCGACATACCATCCCGCTCCCGCACCCGCCACCAACAACGGAAACCCAATCGCCAACCACGAAGTCACTCTCGCACGCACCTTCGGCGGCGCCGTCGACCCCAACCGCAACAACCAAAACCACCACAACACCAAACTCAACCCCCCGACACATCCCGCCGACAACACAAATCCCTCCGTCGGCGGATACCACGACCATTTCCCGATCGCCCCGAAATACGAAATAGGCCGCATTCCCGCCAAAACCGCCGCCACCACCAACGGAACAACCCACGCCGTCCCATACCGAATCGCCGCCGTCATCCGTTCCTCGTGTCGATACAGGCTTCCCATCGCCGAGTTCGCCAAAGCTCGCAATATCGTGATCCCCAAACCATAAAAAAGCATGGCCAAAACAACACCGCTCACGATTCCCAGAATCGATTGAACCGGGTTCCACCAAAGCTCCACAGCCTGGTCGGTGGAAATCTGAGCCGGAGGACTTGGAGCAGAAGCAACCTTGTACCAATAAAATCCCGGTCGATGGGAAGGTTCCGATTCCTTCACCGCTTGAAAACCGCTCACCCAATGCCAACCCATTTCCGAAAACTGAAACACCCCCGCCCCGACCATGAGCAAGAAAAGATTCAACCACACAAACCTCTTCGATGCCGCGGAAGATCGAATCAACGCCAAATGCTTCAACCGCTCCGTCCCCGCGAACCACACCCATTCCGACATCGTCCGCCAACCGCTCCGCCCTTGCTCATACGCCAAAGCATAGGGCGTGTGATCCGCCCCGGTCGTCCGTTCGCCGCCGAATCGATAGTTGCAAAGCGGACACTGCGCTCTGTCTTGCTCACTCAATCGATGCCCACACGCCGGACATCGCCGCACACTTTTGCTCACCTTGCCTTTGGACGTAGCTTGTGTCGTTCCCATTCCCAAAACACTCACGCGCCCGCCGACCACCCACGCTTCCGATGAACGCCGGTGTGGTGTATCATAACTCGTGACCGATCGGCAAGACCGGTACGGCCATTCCATTCGTTTGGCACGGCTTGGGTGCCCAATTCTTGCCGAAAGCAAGGGTGGGGGACGGTCCCTGTGTGCCACTGGCTCTTGGTTGTGTGCCACTGCTCTTGAGCAGTGACCCTAATTCGAACCGCGACCGCGAGAACGTGGAACGTAGCCCGTGGAGTAAATTGAAACCCCCGAATCACACCGTTCACGGTGTGGAGTCCAATGACATCGGAAAAGGCCACGAAATGACTCCTACAAGAATCAAAAAAAAGTGACCGACGCCAACGCAACTCCGTCGAGTAACGAAATGCCCCGCAAACCCAATCCCCCATTAGCATTATTTCTTACCAGCCTCATCATCATTTTCCCCTCAGCACTACTTCACGCCGCGCTCCTTTGCGTCTTCCCGGAGTCAATCGAAATCACCGCTCGCAATGAATTCACGATTCAATCATCGGAATGGCGCGGAATCGAAGCTCTCTTCACTTTGGTAGGACTCGCCTCCGGATGGTTCGGTCCCATGCTCGCGGAAAGAAAATGGGAAGGACCCGTGACCGCCCTCATTCTGATCGCCTCGACTTGGTGCCTCGCCGCCGTCGGGCTAGGCCTCGTTTTCGCAGAATGGATTCAAGGCCCCCTGCCGACCGGCTCCCGGATCATGGCCGCCTTCTCCCTCATCGGCGCAGCCATCGGCCTCACCGCCTGGTACTTCAAGGCTGTGTAGGGCAGGTCCATGATCTCCCCTACTCGACTGGAATCCTGCTCAAGAGTCGCGTAGGTCGGGTCATCGACCCGGCATCCCTCGCCATTCCCGATTCGCCGCTCACCATTCCCCCTAACTCCCGGCCCGGCCACGACTTACTGCCAAGACAAAGAACCCTTTACTTTTTCAGAACCTGCTGTTATAATACTGTGCGGTTAGAGACGTAGGTCGGGTCATCGACCCGACATCCTTCGCGCGAGAGCTTGTATGGCGGTACAAAATATCAAGAGTCGCTGTCACGGGCGCCACAACAGCGTGACAGAATTTGGCATGGATGTAAAAAACGAATTCACGGTGAACCGCGTTTCAAATGCCGAAAACACCCCGTTTTCTAAAAAAGCCCTGTTTCCAAGTCTTTCTTTTAAGTGCCATACCATGACACTCACAAAACAAAAAAATAACCAAACGAACCCATCTGAAAGTTGCACTTTATCCGCCCGACCGGCCCAGGTTGCCCAGCTTACTAGCAACCGCACGGCGAGGGTTCGCCGGCGAAGGCGTTCAGCAGAAGGATCAAATCGTCGACATCAACCAAACCTTCGCCGGTGCAAGCGGGAGCGAGGTCTGAACCCGGACAGGTGATGAAATCCGCAAAACCATTGAGCGTGCAGATGAGATCGTCGACATCGACGGGACCGCCGCCGCTGCAATCCGTGTCACCGAAAATCGTAGTTGGAAACGTGCAGGAATCGGCCACGCACCGATTGCATGTGCATGCGTCGGAGTCATTGCAGTCGGAATCGACTTGGCAACAACCGACTCCGGTTGCGCAACCGGGGTCCTCGCAATCCACGAGACCGTTGCAGTCATTGTCAATCCAATCCAAGCAGGCCGCGCCGGTCTCACTTGTGGCGGGTCCGCAATCCTGTTCGCAATTGCACGGCGTTTCCGGTGTTATGCAGTTGGCATTCCCACAGGTGCACACCGGATCCTCACTGCAATCCGCATCCGAACAATCCATCGGGCCGTCGCAATCGTTGTCCATCCCGTCGGCGCAGACCCCCTTTTCCGTGGGAGCGAAGCCATCGCAAACATCGGGGACGCCGTTTTCGTTGCAATCGCCGGCCAACCCATACACGATATCCAGTCGATCGGGAACGCCATTGAGGTTGCAGTCGGGTGAGACATCCAAGGCGTCCAAGTCGTCGGCGGGAATGCTGATATGCGTTCGGAATGTGGCGAGTCCCAAGTTCTCCGCGGCCATGAAAATCCCGGGAAATGATGCACCTCCTCCCAGCGGTGGCACCAGCACATCGCCCTCTTCGATCGGGATGTTGAAAATGCTATCCGGCACTCCGATGACAGCCGAACCTCGGCGGACGGAGAAAAGAAGCATGTCCGCGCCGCCGGGTCCCCAATCGTATGGAGGGACAGGATGGATGGCGGGTTGATAACCGGGGACGCCGTTTTCCCAGAGAGCCAGGGCGTCAAGATCATCCGAACCCGGCCCCACGATCAGGTCCAATCCAAGTTGATTGGCGGCGGCGTAAACGATCGGGGCCATCCCGGATGCCGAGAGGACCAGAACATCGCCTCCGACGAAAGCGCCGTTGGCGTTGGCGGAATTGCAGTTCGCCGGTCCAGTGCCAGAGGGTGGCGGTGATTCCATCGAGTCCGCGAACCCCGAATCAAGGGAGATGTAAATGGGGAAAGTGATGCTTGGGAACAGGCCGCCGGAATCCACATCCAACGCATCGATGTTGTCACCGGCGTCGGGCAAAAACGCCAAGCTCGGCGGACTCGGTTCGATCAGTCCAAATCCAAAAAGTCCGGGCATGGAAGGAACAACCGATGCGGGCGGCGACAGACCGTTGCCGTCGAAAAGCACGGCATTCCAAGGCGGATTGACGACGTCCGGTGGTTGCGGACCGGGGGGAAGTCCGCCGGCTGGAAAGCTCACATACATGTCCGCGGATGCTTCCGCCATTCCGTTTGCCCCTTCGGTAGTAACACTGCGTGGAGTGGAAACTCCGCCCGGTGCGCCGACCGCGAACTCATCCACGGAAAACGTCCAAACGCCTCGCCAAGGAAGCATATCCACCAAGAGCAAATCCCTACCGAACGAAAGGGCGTCAACCTCGACAAATCCAGCAACTCCGGGATTATGTCCAACGGCTTCGGAGTAAGAGGAGAGGTTGAGATGGGGTCCGGCGGCCTGCACTCCCCCGAAAACAACAATGCCGGGGATGCTGTTCGGCGCCGCGCCTGGGTAGCCATTGGGCGAAGCAACCAAAAGATCGCCTTCGGTAATGGGGGAGCTTGTGAACGCATCGGTGCTCGAAATGGAAGCACTTTGAAAATCAATGGAAAAGACCGGCTGGGCCGGTGCACGACTCATCCCCGTCGCACACATTCCGCAAAGCAACCGAAAAAGGAACTTCCGATCCGAACCATCTGGTGCCATTCGAAATCGCCCCCGACTTTGGTTTCAGATCGTAGCATATTTTTCATGGGAGTCAAAATCTCAGTTTCATGAGAGCACGACCCAGATCGCGTGAAGCCATGCTGCCATTAGGCCGATAATACTTTAGAAAACATTGTGGATCGTGATGCACCCATGGGAAATCTTCTTGTCAGCTTCGTGATTGCAACGCACAACCGGCGCGAAATCCTTGTTCGAACGCTGAACCGACTTCAAGAAATCGAATGTCCTCGAACGAACTACGAAATCATTGTTGTCGACAATGATTCGCGGGATGGAACCGTTGAAGCCGCAAAACCTTTTGCAAATGTTGTTGTTCCGTTGGATCAAAATCTCGGTAGCTGCGCGAAAGCGCTGGGCGTTGATCGGGCGGCCGCGCCGTTTATCGTCTTCTTGGATGACGATTCCTATCCGCAACTCGGTTCCGTCGCGCGGATGCTCGACTATTTTGAAAAAGATGCCGGGCTCGCCGCCGCCGGGTTCACCGTTCACCTTCCCTGTGGGGAAATGGAAAGCAGCGCGCTGCCTCATGTCTTTCACGGTTGCGGAGTCGGATTGAGGAGCGCGGCGATTCGGGAAGTCGGCAATCTCGATCGTTCTTTTTTCATGCAGGCCGAGGAATACGACGTTTGTTTCCGACTGGCCAACGCCGAGTGGACCCCTCGTGTATTTGACGATCTTCACGTGGATCACCTCAAGACCGCGCAGACCCGTCGTCCGGAACGCACAACCTATTTGGATACGCGCAACAATCTTCGTCTGGTGGCCCGATATCTTTTTGGTGAAGCCGCACAAGCCTACCGCCGTGATTGGTTGCAACGATATCGGTGGATCGCGGAAAGAGAGTGCCATCTGGAGGCATTCGCTCGTGGTCGTGCGGAGGGGCTGAAGGATGCGCGACGGGAGAGGTCGGGAATCGAGCGTCGCCGACTACGCCTTCAGCCATTTGAGACGTTTTTTTCTTGGCAAGTGGTTGCCGAGCACATGGCAGAACTTGGACGCCGCGGAATTCGCCGAATCGTCTTGGCTGGTTTCGGGAAGAATGTGTATGCCTTTTATCGTGCGGCCAAGCGGCTGGATTTGCAGATTATCGCCATTGCCGATGATGGATTCGCGGGCGGCAACCGAGTGTATCGAAACATTCCGGTCGTTGGCATGGATGAAACGCTGTCGTTTTCGCCCGAAGCGGTGGTGATTGGCCAAACAGCGCCGGTGTTTGCTCGAAAAACAGCCGATCTATGGAAAGGGAAGACCGAGGTCCCGGTGTTGGACTGGTTCGGCGGCCGGGCAACGTCGTTGTTGCGCCCAGGTGGGGCCGCCGTTTCAGAGACGCGGAGGTTGAGCACGAAAGCGGACCTGGCGTCAGTCGGTGCATGAATTCGATCAGGAGTAGACCCTTATGGCTAAGGTAGCCCTTATCACCGGGATCACCGGACAAGACGGATCTTATCTCTCCGAATTTCTTCTCGAAAAGGGATACGAAGTTCACGGGGTCATGCGCCGGGTCAGCATCTTCACGACCGAACGAATCGAACATCTTTACCGGGATCGACACCAAGATGACGCCCAACTGCGTCTGCACTACGGCGACATGCTGGATGGGGCCAGTCTTCGGCTAATTTTCACGGAAGTCAAACCCGATGAAGTGTACAATCTGGCCGCGCAGTCTCATGTGCGCACGAGCTTTGATCAACCGATCTACACGGCCGAGGTCATCGCGATCGGAACGCTTCACCTTTTGGAGGCCGTTCGAGATTACCGCGAGTTGACCGGTCGTGAGATTCGCTATTACCAGGCCTCCAGCAGCGAGATGTATGGGAAAGTCCGCGAAATTCCGCAGACGGAGCACACGCCGTTTTATCCGCGAAGCCCCTACGCCTGTGCGAAAATCCAAGCGTATTGGCAGACGGTCAACTACCGTGAAGCCTATGGAATCCATGCCAGCAACGGAATTCTTTTCAATCACGAATCGCCGCGACGCGGCGAAACCTTCGTGACGCGAAAGATTACGCGAGCGGCGACTCGAATCAAACTCGGCCTTCAAAAGGATGTTTACCTCGGCAATTTAGATGCGAAGCGCGACTGGGGATTCGCCGGCGATTATGTGGAGGCCATGTGGTTGATGCTTCAACAAGAAGACCCGGATGATTACGTCATCGCCACCGGCGTTTCGTGTAGCGTTCGGGATTTTTTGGGCGAGGTCTTCGGTTGCCTCGATTTGGATTGGCAGGAATACGTCAAATTTGATGCGCGTTATCTTCGACCGACGGAGGTCAATATACTTCAGGGCGATGCCTCGAAAGCCCGCGATCTTCTTGGTTGGCAACCCAAAGTCACGATGAGTGAACTCTGTCGCATGATGGTGGACGCAGATATGCGACTGGCCGAGCAGGAACGTACGCTGGTTGATGCGGGGTTCCGGGTGTAAGGGACTCTGTTCTAATCTTAGAGTGTCACGACTAGGCACTCTTTGTAAACAAGGGTGCGACACAGGGTAGCGGAGGGATAGGAGCGACTGGAGTTCGGGTGGCGCGGTGTTGGGCGGAGAGGAGGATGCCCGCGCCGAAAAGGGAGCCCAGTCCGCAAAGCCATTGACCGACGGTCATGTGTTCACGGAATATGAAGTACGAAGCCGTCGCGGTGAGGATGGGTTGCAACAAGACAATTCCAGAAGTGACGGCCACCCCAAGTCGAATGAGACCTGCATAGTACATCGCATGGGAGAAGGCGATGCCCACCAATGCGGAAACAATCAGCAACGCGAATTGCGAGCCGGTGAGGTTCAACGTTTCCATTCCGTGGGAACGAGCAAACAGGACCATGACCAAGGCGAGAACGAGAGACGTGTACACGCTGATCGCGGAAAAAGCGATGATGGGGTTGGTCCGGTGCATGTAGTATCGAACGGAAAGGGAATATCCGGCGAAGAGGATTCCTCCGCCGAGTGCCAACAAGACGCCCTTGAATGTGGCCCCGCGAGGTGGTTCGTGACCCATCAACAACACGCCGGTCGCGCCCAAAAAGACGATGGCGATTCCGACCCAAAAACCAACCGATCGAATCACGACTCTTTCCGTGGGAAAAAGAAGGTATGCGCCGGCGGTGACGAAGAGGATTTGGAAACGGAGCACGAAGGTCATGAGTCCGGGGTCTATGAAATACGGGGCCCATGCGAAGCAAGATTGGCCCAGGCAATTGAAGAGACTCGGCACAACGGCCGCCCGCCACAATCCTGGTGGTAGCTTTTTCCGCAAGGCGAGAAAGATGAGCACCGGTCCCCAGAGAACGGCGGATACGCCATAGCGCCAGCCGTTGGCGGTCCACGCGTCAATGTGGCTAGCGAAATATTTCAGGAAAAGTGGAACGCTGGACCAAGCGATCAGAGTGAGCGTGACGAAAATCACGCCGCCGAGTTTTCTGCGTTGCGCGGCAGCGTCCTGGTCCATGTAGAGATCATCCGGCTCCGGTGTTCGTCGGCGCGCAAACCCTCCAACGACGCAACCGGTGGTCGCCGGCTTAATCGGAATGTCGCCGGAGCACTACGGGCAGGGCGATGCGCCAAAATAAGGATCGCCTGCGAAAGCGCCGAGCAGGCCAATGAGATCATCGACATCGATCAATTGGTCCGGATCCTCGCCCGCCAAATCCGTGGCAAACAGAGAACACGGATCGTAAATGGGAATAAATCCGTTTAACAAACAGATGAGGTCGTCCACGTCGATCGGTCCGAGGGTGTTGTTCAAATCAGCCCAAATCCAAGTGGTTGCGCTGATCGGAGGTTGAAGGTCGGGGTTGCCCAACGTTCCAAGGTCGGTCTGCATGTTGTAGGCTTGGCTCGGAACGATGGCTGTTCCCGTCAGATGAATAACGGCCCCCCATTGCGCCGGCGTGAGATACGCGGCATTGACGGGGTTATCCTCTAGACGGGCGACGTTGTTCAGTCCGGATGGCGCACCGACATATTTGCTCGTCGATCCGGCGCAAATGGGCGTGACCAAGAACGCAATCGGATCGGTTCCATCGCCGGGAGTAATCTGAAGATAGCGGCTGCCTTCGGCGTCGATTGCGGGTTCCTCATTCGGTGGGGCGACGGTGATGCTCAGATTAGCGACCGTGCCTTGACCGGCTAGGTCTACGGCCCAGAAAGCGCCGGCGCCGTCTTCGCCTTGCCGAATGACACTGGCCGCTACGTTCGATGCAGTGAGGTTATAGGTGCCAAGCGCCAAAGGCGCTGTCAGCGAACCGGTGACCAAAACCAACGGACTCCCCGGGGAAGCAACATCCATGATGACGGTGCCGATGGGAAAGGCCGCGTTGACCAGAGTGTTCTTGATGGTGTTCTGTGAGCCGCCCATTTGGACGAGCGCCCCGGCGATGACCGTTCCGCCGTATCCGGCGGGGTTGGTGGCCCCATCGGGTCTGACGAAGTTGGACATGGGCGAAGTGGCGGGAGAATTCGCGGCGGTCAAAGCGCCGCCGTCAAATGCAAGGTCCAACAGGAACAACGCCAATCCCTCGTGAAGGGCGTCAGAAAGTTCCCCGTTAATTTCGTAATTCACGGTAGCGCCCGGAGCCACCGAAATGGACCCGTTGCCGCCACTCGTAACGGTGATGTTGAGGTTGGTTGCCCAAGCGGGCGTACCTAGACAAAAGGCGACTGTCAAAAACCGTGGAATAGACCATCGAACGGTTCGGCGATTCATTTGTTGCTCCTGCGCAGAAACGCACCCCTCATGCTCAAGCGATGACAACACGTTGAGTCGAGTTTTTAAATCCTCAAAAAACACCCTCCCCAGAGTGCCGTCGAAAATTCCGAGCAAAGTCGAGGTTTAAGACGGCAAACTCCAGTTCCCCAATCATACGCGGAGCGAGCAGGTCATGCTAGACCGGTTTCTGGATTTTGGGACGAGAATTTCAGTATTAGGCCATATTTCAAAGTGAAGACCCCCTTGCGGAACAAGAAATCGTGGATAGAATCAAGGATTTCGAATAAATCAACGAGGATGTGGGATGATGGATTCGCGGACGGGATGGGGTAGTTGACCCGATTCGTCCATAGTTCTTTGAGGAAAGCATGGTGACCATGACCGCAACCCTGGACACAATTGCCGCGCAGATTCAACAAGGTCGAATGGAGAGCGCCAAGCAAGCGCTGCAAGCCGCTCGTAAATCGGACGGGAACAGCCCCGATGTTTTGTTTCTCGAAGGGTACGTGCAAGAACTGGCCTATGATCGTTCCCATGCCATGGTTTCCTATCGCAAAGCCTTGGAGCAGGACCCCAATCACACTCAGGCGGCTTTTCGTGCGGCGTTGCTATCTGACCAAGCCGGAGAGGATGAAGACGCCATTGAATTTTACGAGCACTGTACAAAGGGAGACCGGGCGCCCGTTCGAGCGATGGTGAATCTTGCCGTGCTGTATGAAGAACAAGGCATGCTTCAGGATGCCGAGGATCTGCTGGAGGACGTGCTGCAAGAATACCCGAACCACGCCCGAGCCCGCCATTTCTTGAAATCCGTTCATAGCGGTTACACGATGGCGTATGACGAACGGAGTCAGCGCGAACGTGAACAGCGCGACGCGGTCATGGACATGCCGATTACGGATTTCGAATTGAGCGTGAGAAGTCGCAACTGTTTGCGTCAGATGAGCATTCGCACGATCGGAGACCTCTTGATGACCTCCGAACCGGAACTGTTGGCGTATAAGAATTTTGGGGAAACGTCCCTCGGCGAAGTCAAGGCCATTCTCGCACAGAAGGGTCTTCGCTTGGGACAGGGACTTCAAGCGACCGCGCCGCCGGCGCCAGCGCCCGCTCCCACGCGTGGACCCACGGAGCCTACTTTACAAATGCATCGACCGGTGTCGGAGCTTGAGCTGTCGGTCCGGTCTCGGAAGTGTCTCCAGCGGTTGGGGATCATGTCGATCGGCGAATTGGTACAGCGCAGCGAATCGGAGTTGATGTCCATTAAGAACTTCGGGCTGACTTCGCTGAGCGAAATCAAACGCCAGCTTGCACAGTTCGGCTTTTCGCTCCGTAAGTCGTAAGTGCTCGAACTTGCCGGATCGCCCGGTCCCTGAAATCCTGAACCCCGATGCGGAACGAGGGGCCGCTATGTTTCAGGTCATGGTGAGTCGGAACTTACTCCAAGGAAAAAAACTTCTTTGTACTCCGCGCAGCCCCTGGGCCTGGTTTGCGGTTGGGTGGGTGGTGGGCTCCTCTCCGGGACTGGCTTGCCGACCTGAACTCGCCATACCGCATGACACGCCGTCCACGATCCACGGTCCACCCCATCCGTTGCGCCACGTCCGGGTGTGCATTGCAAATGGGATCGGCCAATTGACGATTCGAGGAAACTCTGGTCTTCTTTTGGAGAGCGATCCACCGTCGACCGCAACCTCACCGAATCCAATGAGTGAAATCCGTCTCGTGGCCGATGGGAGCGGCGGCATTCGCCTCAATGAAAACCTCGTACTGACCGGACCGATTGTTGTTCGTGCGCACACCGATCATTCTCTATCCGTCGTGCTCGGACCTGAGTCGGAGGAGTCTTTGTCACGCACATATTCGGGATTCTTGCGGATTGTTCCCCGCCAAGACGGTCTCATTACGGTCGTGAACCACGTCGATGTCGAAACCTACGTTTCGTGCGTTGTGGCTGAGGAAGTTTGGCCGACGTTTGAACCGGAGGTGTTTCTCGCTCAGGCGATTGTTGCGCGCACGTTTGTTCTTTATCAGATGAAGCGGCAACAGAATCAGGTTTTCGATGTGTCTGCGACCCAGGGCTCTCAGGTCTATCGTGGACTTCGGGAAGACGTGACGGCCCGGCGGGCGGAAAACGCCACCCAGCGTACTCGTGGTATGGTTTGCGCGTGGTCGGACGGCGGTCGAGATCAATTGTTTTGCACGTATTACAGCGCAGCCTGCGGAGGAAAATCGCAATCGGCGGCGATTTTCGGGGTCGAAAGCGCCGTACCTCCACTTGTGGGTGGAGTTTCGTGCGACTACTGCCGAATCGCACCGGCGGAAGTGTACCGGTGGGGACCTTTGAGCCTCTCCAAAAGCGAAGTGTGTCGACGACTGGCCACTCGTCAGCCCGAATTCGCCGAACTCGGTTCAATCGTGGATATTCGTCCTAGCGAGGTAGCAGAGGATCGTCTGGTTCGACTGACCGTCAGCGGTTCATTGGGATCATCGCGGGACATTTTGGCCGAACGATTTCGAATCTTCATCGGGGGAACGATCATGCGCAGCACCGCGTGCGGCATTCAAGTATCCGGGGAGGAGGTCGTTTTTCGTGGTGGGCGCGGATTCGGACATGGATTGGGACTTTGCCAATGGGGCGCGCAAGGCCAAGCCCTCCAAGGCCGACCGGCGCTGGATATCCTAGCGTTTTACTACCCAGGATCGAAGACGATCAGGGCGTACTGAACGAAGGATCGGTTTGATGCGAAACCGTGGAGCCGTTTCCTCCCCGTTCCGGTGGAGACTTGATCCGGCGAAGCAATAGCGGTTCGATACGCCGGAATTCTTCGGTGACGGCCGCTTCGGGAAAAAGCTCGGCCAATTGCCGGCCAACGGAGACGGCCGCGTCATAATCTTGTTCGCGCACGTGCCGGGCAAACGAGGTGCGCAAGGATCGCTCGACGCGATCCCCCACCTCGTTAAGTTCACGTTCGTACGTCTCCAGCGCTTGTTCGTCCAGAGTATCCAACAATACAGAGTACACCGAACGGCAAGCGGCCAGGTTGCCGTCGCGTCGCGCGAGCTTCCATAGCCGCTCCAAGTTCTTATGAGCCACGGATTCCGATCCGACTCTCGTATCGGAACCTGCGATGTCATCGGTCCATTGTTCGGGCGAGGGAGTGCTTTGTGTCGACGGCAGTTCTGTAGGACCGGCAATCTCTGGAGCGGTTTCGTCTTCCATTCCCGCGACCAACCTGGGAAACCGAGTTCGATCCAACGTGGCCGCCGCCAAGCGCTTTGGGTCTCCAACTCCGAAACTTGAAAGATCGAGAACTTTCGCGGCGGAGCGATTCTCTTGAATTGTGGCTGATGTATCGGCGGTCCCGTTGATCGCGCTTTGAGTTTCAATACGTCGAATCCTGTCGCTCAACTTCTCGATGGCGTCAGTCATCGTCGTGAGTTTGACGGCCAATCGCGACATGGCGTGGAACAGGAACGCTCCAAAAAGGGCGCCGGTAATGAAAAAGAACCCCAAGAAAGTCGTGAGAAAGTTTTCCTTGATGATACCAACGGATCCAACGACTAGACCCGTGGTCACATACAATGCGGTAACGAGAAAGAGCGGGTCGCGGAATTTCCTACCCGCTTCCACTACTCGATGATGGGCCGAGTGCATGTGATCGTCCAAGTGCTTCCCCTCCACCGACGTCCTCCAACCGACCTACTTCTTCGTCGGATCGCAATGGTCCTGCTTTCCAATGAACCCCGATCCGACCTGTGGATTCACATTCTGCTGTCGAATGCTGATCTGCACCAGACCCTTCTCCAGCGTATCCGATTCGAGTTCCGCTTTTCTATCCGGTCTTGGATAATTCGCCAAGTCGCTGGGTATTGGAACGGAGATTTCAAGCCACATGGATGGCTCGACGGAGCGCACCCGACCGCTTCTCAACCCTGCGGGAAGCAAAACCGTGTCACCAGGTCGAAACTCCATCGGCGATCCCGCTCCGGAAAACGACAGGCTGACCCGACCTTCCAACACCATCCAAATCATCATTTCCGAAAAGGGCAGTTCCTGATCGACCCCAGCGACCATCCGAACCCGCTCCATCACAAAAGCGTTGCATCGAACCAGGTTGGTGACCGAGGTCCAAACGCTGGCCAAATGTTCCGGTCGCTGTTCATATTCGGAAAGCGGCCCATCGAAAACGGTACAGTCCAACGCTTGGTCGATGTGAAGTTCTCGGGGTTGCCCGGTGCCAGGCTCCACGCGGTCCCAATCAAACAATCGGTACGTTATATCCGCCAAAGTCTGAACCTCAGCCACAAGGATCCCACCGCCCAAGGTGTGAATGGTCCCACCGGGGAGGTAATAGGCATGCCCCTTTCGGGCGGGCAAGCGCCGCAGAACGGATTCTACTTGCCCCTGAAGAACGGCACGTTTCACGGTTTCGCGCGTCGTTCCAGGTGCCAAACCGTGGTGAATCCACGCTCCATTCTCGGCATCCACAACATACCAAGCTTCGTCTTTAATGGGTTCGCGGATCTTTTGTTGCCGAGGAGAGTGTCGACCAGGGTGGACTTGGACACTTAACGGTTGACGTGCGTCGAGAAATTTCAGGACCAGTGGAAATCGACCGTAGGCCAAGGGCGTTTGCCCCATGAGTTTTTCACCCCAGAGTTGCAGGACATCATGGAGTGTTTTTCCGCACTCCGGTCCGTTGGCCACGATGCTTGACTCGGTTTCGAAGTCGGCCAGTTCCCACGATTCCCCGATGGGTAATTCAGGCGAGAGATTCTTACCCAACAACGATTCGAGTTTTCGCCCACCCCATACTTTGGGTTTGAATATCGGCTGAAAGATGAGGGGGTAAACGTCCATGCCCATAAACTCCGGTTTCGCCGAATTGTAAAGAACCTTCGTGGTTGGGCAATCATGATTTGTTCGGCGACCTTCGTTGCGAAAGTCGCGGATTTCCTTAAACTTTGGGTCGAGATCGGTGTATAAGCATAGGGAGTCTTTTATGTCACAAGAGCCGCAACCGGCTGTATCGGGTTTGATTACCTGGGACGATTTTGCCAAGGTGCAGCTTCGCGTTGGCCGGGTGGTCGAGGCCTCGAACCACCCCAATGCCGATAAACTTCTGGTGCTCAAGGTTGATCTGGGCGGAGAAACGCGGCAGATTTGTGCGGGAATCAAGGGCTACTACACCCCGGAACAGTTGGTCGGACGAAACCTGATTCTGGTGGTGAACCTGGCCCCGAGGATGATGCGCGGCGTGGAGAGTCAAGGAATGCTGTTGGCCGCCAGCACTGCGGATCGAAGCAAGGTCGTCATCCTCACCACGGAGTCGGATGTACCTCCGGGAAGCGCGGTAAGCTGAGAAGCTTGGGACCGAATCTTATGAACCCAATGGCTCGTTCGCGATTCCCAGTACTGACAAGGCGATTCGTGCTACTTTGGATCGTTATCCTCTTGTCTCCAAATTTTCTGCCGGGGTGTTCCAGTCCGAAACAGAAGACGAATGAGGCGATTCGAAAAGAGCGGATGGATTCTTATTGGAAAGAATTCCGCGCTCGCGAACAGGCAAGCCTAGGCCACATGCACGACACCGTGGAGTTGGAAAAAAAACTGGGTCTTCGCCACGCCAAGGATTTGAAAGCGACCAGTCAATTTGTCGAACTGCGATTCCAGAAACATGCCAAGAGCTGGCGCGACGGTCAACCGGAACGCAAGTCATTTTTCAAAAAGTATTTCAAAGGAAACCGCCAAAGCGCCAAAGAAGCCTGGACGACGTTGACGCCATAAACGTTTCTCGGCGAACGAGTTTTGGTTTCCGCAGTTTGATACAATTCCTTTTTGCTTCCAGATATCCAGTTGCGTTTGTATGATGGAAGCCAATGTCAACGACCGCGACGGACACTGCTTCTTGGACGATTCGACGCCTTTTGGCTTGGACGGTGGACCATTTCACGCAACACGGGCTCGAGGAACCTCGGCTGTGTGGAGAACTTCTGCTCGCTCATGCTTTACAGCGGAGACGGATTGAACTTTACACTCGCTTCGACGAGGTCGTCAGTTCGGAAGGCCGCGATCGATATCGTGAATTGGTCCGTCGAGCGGCCTCGCGCGAACCCGTCGCCTATCTTGTGGGGGAAAAAGAGTTTTTTTCGCTCCCGTTTTTCGTGACTCCAAGCGTACTTATTCCTCGACCGGAAACCGAGCTACTTGTTGAATTGGCGGTCGATCATTGCAAACGGTGTTCGTTGGAGCAGCCTCGAATTCTAGACCTGGGCACCGGGAGTGGTTGTTTGGCGGTTACCCTGGCCTTGCATATCCCCAAAGCTGAAGTCGTGGCCAGCGACGTTTCAGAGGCCGCGATCGACGTGGCGCGGAAAAATGCCGCGCGCCATGGCGTGGAAACCCGCGTTCGATTGATCGTGGCCGACGGATTCGACTTACCCGACGGAATTGTGCCCGAAAAAGGTTTCGACGTTTTGCTGTTTAACCCGCCCTATGTATCCTCGGAACGGTACGAGCAGTTGGACGCCATGATTCGTGACTTTGAACCGGCGATCGCGGTCACCGACGGCGCGGATGGTTTAACGATGTACCGTTTGATCGGCGAAAAGGCTAATCGCGTACTGTCGGAAAACGGCGTCGTCATGGTCGAAGTCGGTGATGGCCAAGCAAACGATGCCTCCACCGCGATTACCTCATGTGGACAACTCGTCCACGTCTCCACCTTTAAGGACCGGGGCACGGATACGGAACGGGCGATCGTTTTCGCCCACCGAACGTCGACGCGAGGATAAGCAAGGAGGATGAAAGCCGTGCAATATTTCGAAATCGTCGGGGGCAACCGGTTAAGAGGATCGATTGACATCAGCGGAGCGAAAAACGCCGCGCTTCCCATCATGGCCGCCTCGATTCTTGTCGATGGGGAGACGATTTTGCACAACGTTCCCGACCTTGCCGACGTGCGATCGATGCAGATTCTTCTCAATAAATTAGGGGTGCGTTCCGAGCGAGATTCATCCGGGGCCATGCACCTGCGCGTTGAAGATGAAATGAACGTGCACGCGGAATACGACTTGGTGAGCAAGATGCGCGCCAGCGTATGCGTGATGGGTCCGTTGCTTGCCAAGAGACGTCGCGCGCAAGTGTCCATGCCCGGCGGCTGCGCGATCGGCGATCGCCCCATCGACATGCACGTTCGCGGATTGGAATCGCTCGGCGCGGATTCGGAACTGATGAACGGCGACGTACTCCTCAAAGCAAAGAAACTGAAGGGGGCGGAGATTTTTCTCGGTGGTCCATTCGGCTCATCCGTCACCGCAACGGCCAACGTCTTGATGGCCGCTGTATTGGCGGAGGGTCGAACCGTCATCGAATCCGCGGCGTGTGAACCGGAAGTCTCCGACCTTGCCAATTATTTGAATGGCTGTGGAGCTCGGATTTCCGGTCAGGGCACACCGCAACTCACCGTGGACGGCGTCACGACGCTCAAGGGCTGCGAACATCGGGTCATCCCCGACCGAATTGAAGCCGGTACGTACATGATCGCCGCCGCGATCACCAACGGGGACCTGGAACTGAGTGGAGCACGAATCGACCACATGCGGGCGGTCGTTGATCGCCTGCGATACATGGGGGTCATTGTTGAGCGTGCTGAGAAAGGAATCTCGGTCTCTTCCTCTAGGCGACTGGAACCCGCCGAGATTACCACCCAACCCTATCCGGGGTTTCCAACCGATCTCCAAGCCCAGGTCATGGCCCTCATGTGCCTTGCCGAGGGGAATAGCGTCATCACCGAGAAAATCTTCCCCGACAGGTTCTTACACGTCGGCGAAATGAACCGAATGGGCGCCCGATTGCGAAAAGAAGGCCCGACGGTCATCGTTGAAGGAGTGAAGCGACTGGTCGGTGCCCCGGTGATGGCATCGGACCTTCGCGCTTCGGCGGCGTTGATCCTGGCGGGTTTGATTGCCAAGGGAACCACAAGAGTCCATCGGGCGTATCATATTGACCGTGGTTACGAGCGAATCGAAGAGAAACTGACGCGCGTCGGAGCACAAATTCGACGATTAAACGAATCCTGACAATTTTCGCCTAACAAATAAGGCGTTCGAACGTCATAATAGATACGTTGCGGTGTATCCCGTTGGCTTTGTTCAAATGTCGAGCTGGAGGTCTGCCGTGAAGTGCATATGTAAACTCGTGATCGTGGGCATTCTGTTTTCAAGGTCTGTATGGGCCGAATGCCCGCATGGCCAAACCATGGGGACCGTCATTGCCATACCCAGAGGGGCGATGGCCATGAAAGAGCTTTGGGACATGGGGGCCGATGACTTCGGCGTTTCCGGCGGACGAATCATCGTGCGGGTGTCACCGCAAATGTTGGAGTCGATCAAGTCACGCAGCGTGCCCTATGAGGTTGTGTGCGGAGACTTGCATCGGGACTACACGGATTATCGCCGAAGTTTACAACCCGGTGTCAGTCGTGCGGAGACCTTTCGCGACTATCACGATCCCGACGAAGTCGAAGTCGCCATGCGAAGAATCGCCAACGCCCATCCGGACATCGTGGCGATCGAGGAAATCGGACGCTCGGTCGAACAACGCCCGATTCTGGCGCTGCGCATCAGCGACAACGCAGCCACTATTGAACCGGACGAACCCGGCATGTTGGCCATGGGCTGTCATCACGCCCGCGAATGGATCAGCGTCGAAGTGCCGCTGTTTTTCGCCGACTATCTCGCGGAGAACTACGGGAAGAACGGGGCGGTGACACGGCTTGTCAATTACGCCGAAATCTGGATTGTTCCCGTTCTGAATCCCGACGGGTTTGCTTATTCGTGGGAAGGATTCCCGAACAGTTTCGAGCATCGCTGGTGGCGAAAAAACCGACGCAACAACTCCGATGGCACCTTCGGAGTCGACCCCAATCGAAACTATCTCATTGGTTTCGGCGATGAAAACGGCTCCAGCTCCATGACTTTCAGCGAAGTCTACCGCGGACCGCAACCGTTCTCCGAACCCGAGACCCAAGCCATCCGCGATCTCATGACCGGCAAAACCTTTGGTCGCACCTTCAAGACCGGATTGAGCTACCACAATTTCAGCCAGCTCGTGATGTATCCCAACGGCTACACGAACTCGCCCGTAACGAATGTGGATGAATACCGCACCCTGGCCTCGGAGATGACCCGGTTGATTAACGAGTCCCACACCGATCCTCAATTGGACTATCGATTCGGCCAGCCGACGGAATTGTTGTACATCGCCACCGGTACCTTCGAGGATTGGGCTCACCACGCCGTCGGCGCGATCTCTTTCATCATTGAGCTTCGCCCGGCCGGTTTTCCCTTCTTCGAATTACCGCCCAATGAAATCCTACCGACCGCTCAGGAGAACCTGCCGGCATTCTTGTATTTGGCCGAGAAAACGTTGATCCCAAGTTATGAGGCCGAGGATACGGACTTGGATGGATTCGTCGGTGATGACGATTACTGCCCCAACAGCCCGGCTCGTGCCGAGGTCGACCGAATTGGTTGCGCGGAATCCGAATCGGACATTGATGCCGACGGCGTCGTTAACATCGACGATGCCTGTCGTGACACACCCGCGGGTCAACAAGTTGGTGCCAGTGGCTGTCGCAAACCCGTGCTCTTCACCGTTACCGTTTCATCCAACGTCCCCAACGTGGAGGTATCGTTGATCCCCTTGGATGTGGACGGGCATTCCAACGGATCGACTCAACAGTCCGGTCTCACCCGCGAATTCGCCGATTCAACGCCGATCGTGCTCACCGCACCCACGCGATCCAACGGCAACCGCTTTCTTCATTGGACACTCAACGGCGAAGGCCAACCCAACGGGCAAGAAACCTTGCGACTTGAGGGCGGCGAAAACGCCCGCATCGACCTGACCTATGCCTCTCCGATTGGCGTCGAAGTCGTGGGCCCATCGCGCATTCCCGACACCACCGAAGCCGGGTTTGCCAATTCAACGTCCTACCAACTTTACGTGACCTACAGCGATGGGGTGAGCGAACCAAGCGACGGAATGGTCACGTGGTCGCTGGCCAACACTCCGCATGCGACCATTGTCGAAGGGGGTATGCTCTTGCCCTACGACATCAACGCCCAACTCGGCGAAATCACGGCGGAGCTTTCCGCGTCGGTCGAACTCGGCGGTGTGGTGTTGTCCGCCAAACCCATCTCGTTGAATATCTTCGATGCCCTGTCGCGCGAACCTCGTTGCCAGCGCATCACGATCGAAGGGTTGAATGTCCTCGACTCTCTTTCCGAATCAGTTTTCATCGCCCGGGTCGAATTCGAAGGCGTTTCCGGTATGATGGTGGTAACCGATCAAGTCACTTGGTCGGTGCAGCCGGTCACTCGAACCACCACCTCTATGGCAACACCGAACCGCGCGAATGTCGCCACCGTTTCCGCCGGGCAATTGACCACCGATTGGGTGGCCGAAGAAACGCCAGTCGTTCTAGTGGCCGCATTCGTCAACGATGACTCCACCGTTTGCGTGGCCGAAAAAGAGATTATCATCGCCGCCGGTAACCCCGGCGATGAACCCGGCGCGCGATCCACTCCCGCCACAAGCGCCTGCGGAGCCATGGGGTCGATTGGCTTATTCAGTCTGATGATCGGATTGGGAATGTGTCTATTGCGGAACCGCAGGGGGTAGGCCCGTAGTATTCGGGTTCAGAGATTCTGTGTCCGTTGCACGACCTTGGCTTCGCGCCAATGCAAGGATTCTGGCTGCGAAGCGATGGTATAGATAAGACGCGGCGACCAGTACGAGTCCGACCACAAGAAACGAGAGAATTCTGTACGGCGTCGACACGTTGGCAACGTCTCGAGCAAAAATTTTCACCACCGTCACCGCAAAGAGCGCAATCGCAAAACGGCGTGCTATCGAGCTATTCTTAACGAATCCAAACGCCATAAGCCCCGCCGCGAAGAGTGCCCACAGCACCGAAATAGCGGCAAACCGCGCCCGAAACGCCGCGTCGTGAAAATAACCGCCCACTTCGAAATTGAGTGCCACAAACAACGTCAATACAAAGAGGCCATGGAAGAGTTCACCCAGTCTCGTTCGTTGATCCCCCAACGTGGCCTCGATCTCCCTGAACCATCGGCCCGCGCAAAACAACCCGGATAAAACGACAGCCGTTGTCACCAACCGCTCGACGAGGGAATGGGCATATCCATGATGAAACGCCACTTTCTCCAGTTGAAGTTGGAAAACCATCACATAGTCGAAACAAGCAAACTTAATGAGCGAAAACAGCACCAACACCGCCGCGGCCGTCCGCAAACGTGAATCTCCCAATCGGCGAGCGGCCCACGTAAACACGGCGCCTTCAACTGCCCACATCACCGTGATCCAATGCTCGGAGAAAACAACCGGCACGGTGAGAATCAGAAACAACAACCCCTTCGCCACCAGAAGCACAAACGCATCCCAACTCTCTCGTTTTCTGCGAAACAGATAGGTCGCTAGGGCAAAAAACAAAACCGAATAGCCGACCGTCACAACGCCAACCATTTCGGTTTGAAAGTGGCTTCGGACAGAGTCGAAAGAGAACCCAAAAGCCAGAAACGTATTCGGGATCGTGACGAAAAACCCTTTCACCTGCTCCGAACTCCGCCGAACAAAGTAGAAGACGAACGGCACGGTTGCATAAGTGAGGAAGAAGAGATTCAGGTAAACCGTCGTGGTCCAGAATGTGCTGTCGGTGTAGTGCTGGAAGTACCACGCGGAAAACAGAATCCACGTGAACCCCACACCCAAGTAGTTCAGAAGGTCCCATCGGCGGGACGTGGCAATCGCTAAAATTCCCGCGTTGAGAATGGCCATGTAGGTCATGAGCCCGATTTGATGATCCACCCCGGTGCTGAGTACAACCGGCGTCAAAAACCCGCCGATGATGCCAAGCACAGCCAGCCATTTCGTGTCATGATAAACCGATAGCAAGCCGGCAAGCGCCGTCACCACCGCCATCAGCGCAAAGGCGACAGGTTGCGAATACAGATGATAAATTTGAAACGCCGCGTAGCCTGCGAAATAAAAAACGGCAATTCCTCCGCCAGTCAGAAACAAGCCGAACTGTTCCAGTTTCCGTCGGCGGAGTATTTCCCCCAAACCCCACATTACTAAGCCAGCGACATAGGCCAAAGCGATCCTTCCGGAAGGACCGACCCAATTGCGTTCAAATGCGTATTTCAGAAAGTAGCCGACGGCCAAGACCGTAATCACGAGTCCGCCGATCAACAGCCACTTCTGGCCGAATTGGATTTCTGTATTGGAATTCAGAACAGGCGAGTCGGAGAAAATCTTGACCGGTTGCTGAATACGCCTCGGCGGACGATCGACGGGCGATTCAGAAACGGTCGCCTTGTTTTCTGTTACACCGTCGCCGATAAAGGCACTCTCACCGCGGATGACGGATCGCTCAGTTCCCTTCGGTTCAGGCGCCGACGCCATGATCCTTGGGACAACCAGAGAATTCAACTTCGCCAGTCGATCCTCCAACTCCCGAAGTCGCGCAGCCAAAGCAAACGCTTCAACCTGTCTACTGTGAATATCCGCCTGAAGATCGCCGACGGCTCGAAGAATACTCAGATCACAACCACAATGCGGGCAGGTCTCCTGTGGTGAAGTAAACAACTCTTTGCAACGAGGGCATTGCATGCGCCGGCCTCCAGAGTCCCAGAACTCAGCCATCAAGGCCACAACCCGTAGTTTATACACTATTCCCGGAAAAAGACAGGCACGATCGAGCGAAAAAAAACGAGGGATTCAGTATGAAATTCAACCATCGGATAGAATCAGCTATTCCACCGGCTTGAAATGCTCGAACGACTGTTGGCAGCCGCGGCAATAGTGAATCGATCGACACAGGGTAGGCCCAAAAATCGATTCGAGTTCCGTTTCCTTCGAATCACAAAACGGACAGGGGATATGTTCCAACGACCAAGTAGTGCTGGCTTTGACCGCCGCGTTTATTCGATCGCCGACGCAGGCTTTACTCGGCGGTGCCACGCCGAATTCCTTCAATTTCCGCCGACCCTCTTCCGTCATCCGCTCCGTCGTCCATGGCGGATCATATACAATTCGCACAATCACTTCACATCCGCACGCCGCCGACACGGCCTCTACAATCTGCTCTCGAATGAGTGCCACAGCCGGACACGCGGAAAAAGTCGGCGTCACGTCAACCGCTACTCCGCTTTCGGTAATTCTCACGCCGCTGATGATCCCCATATCCACGACGGTCAACACCGGAATCTCCGGATCGGTCACCGTTCTCAAAGCCGTCCACACCGCTTCAGTCATGTGATCGATCTCCTTCGAGCTCGATTCCGTCGGCGATGACTCTGTTGATAACCGTGTCATCATAAACCTACCACTTGGCCGTCGGGTCAATGTTGTACACAAGCTGCATACCGTCCAGAAGTTCCGTCAGCGCCGCCGGATGTCGACCCACGCGGCCACCGTACACCGGCAGAACATTATCCGCAACGGATAGCCCACCCGCTTGAAGTCCGGGCACAACCGCCGACTCCCACTGGGCCTTCAACTCCCGCTCTCGCAATCCAATGCCATACTGTGCCACCGGCTCATCCGCCTCCGTCGGTTCAAACAAACCCAGCGCGTGCGGATAACACGTCGCCAGCGCCGTTTGCATTCGCTTTCGACTCTCCTCCGTCGCCGATCCAAGCCGCGCCACCCACGACCGCCCGTGCATCAAATGATACTTCTCCTCCCCGCGCAGTTTCCTCGCCAACTGCGCCAGCGGTACAAACGTGCTCTCCGAAAGCGCCGCCAATCGCACGCTCTCCGACGTGTCATACAAAAACTGCCGAACCACGCTGAACGCCCAATCTCCCTTGGGCAGCGAAACCAGCGACGCACATCGATATTGCCGGGGTTTTCGTCCGAACGCCAGCGTATCGGGATCAGCCTCCCCAAGCTCATGCAGCATTTCATAATACGCCCGCGCATGTCCCATCTCATCCTGGGCCATCGACGAAAACGCGATGTCCTCCTCCAAAATCGGCGCATGCCCCGTCCATTCCGAATTGCGATGCCCGATGATCAACTCATCGTCCGCCATTCGAAAAAGTAAATCCACCACCGCCGGTCGAACCATCGCGGGCAAATCTTTCGCCGTTTCAAATCGGTTCATAGGTGCACGTCTCCATCTTGCCCGCTTCCGGCATGAGTCGTCTTCGGCGTCTTATACCCCCACGATTCCCGATAGCTCTTATCCGTCGCCCGCTCGAACATATCGTCGTCTTCATATTTCGTCGCGGTAATCGCGCTCACCGGCACCACCCACAAATTCACGCACGCCTGCCGCCGTGCATATTGCTCCTTGGCCATCAACAATGCCATCTCCGCATCCGGCGCATGTACACACCCCACGTGCACGTGCGCCTCCCCCCGCGCCTGCTGATGAAACACCTCATATACCTGCCACTGTGTGTCAGTCATGTCTTATCCGTTAACCAGACTTCCGGTGCGTTTTGGATGCCCCGCGCTTGGCATGTCCGTTAATCGGTTCAATACGCACGATATGAACGAGGGCACATTGGTCAATCCGCATCACCAATCGCTTGACCTTCGATTCCGGGACACCGACGTGTACCGTCGTTCTACCGAGCATACACAGATCGGGATGGTTCACATCGTACGTTCTTCCATCCGTCAAACAGATTCGAAACGGCTCGAAAGGCCGCTTGTCCAGCCGCTCACGCATATCCTCAACACGAAACATAGACAACGACCTTTCGTTAATTCAGCTCTTTTGACCAGACATTGGTTGAAACGGGGTGTCAGCCACGAAACTATCAATGGGTCGTTCAGCGCCCGACCCGATCGACACCATTTTGCGCGCGTGCGCAAAATGGTTACAGGGCTCGTGACCGGCGTTTTTGCAGGAATTCATGGCCTTTTCAATGACCGGGAGAAAGTTGCGCCAATGGGCATACCCAAGCAGGAGTTGCAAGTCCCGCGCGCACCAAAACTCAATCCCCGGTTCGGCATCAGTTCTTGCAATGCTCTCGAAACTCGAATGCAACTGCGAGATGATTTCCTTCTTCATGCTTGAACCCCCGAGTAATGGAAACGGCGTGCCATCGTTGCTTACCCATTATTCCTAATTCATCCCCGGCATCGGCACAGGCCTATTCCGCGCCGCGGCCTCCAGTGCTTCGCGCACCCAGCGGCCATCTTCGTGCGCCATTCGCCGCGCCGCGATTCGCTCATGCGTCACCGGCCCGCCCCCGCGAACCACGCGCTTAAACTCTTCCCAGTCCGGCTCCGTGTAGTGCCAAGTGTTTGTCGCCGATTCGAATCGCAAATTCGGATCAGGAAGCGTCAATCCCAAGTCAAATATCTTCGGCACGAACTGCCGCAAAAACTGCTGCCGCTGCTCATCATTCGTCTTCAGTTTCACCCGCCAACGCGCCAACAACTCGGTATGCTTCGACACCTTATCACCCGGCCCATGAAACATCATGATCGGACCCCACCATCGATTCAGCGCCTCTTGCAACATCTCCTTTTGCTTCGGCGTCCCCCGTGCCATCACCACGCACATCTCATACCCGTGCTTCATATGAAACGCCTCTTCATAACAAATGCGTTTCAACGCCCGCGCATACGGCCCATACGAACCCTCCGACATCATCGTCTGGTTGATAATCGCCGCCGCATCAATCAACCACGCGATGATCGCCACATCCGCCCACGTCTCCGCCGGATAATGAAACACGTTGGAAAACTTGGCTTTACCGGAAATCAAATCCTCGATCATCTGCTCGCGGGATGCCCCCAGCGTCTCCGCCGCTCGATACAACAGTTGCCCATGCCCAACCTCATCTTGCACCTTCGCACAAAGGGCCAACTTTCGCTTCAACGTCGGCGCGTGCGGAATCCACTTCCCTTCCGGCAACGCCCCACAAATCTCGCTGTTGGCGTGCACATGAATCAACCGGATCAACTCCTGCCGATACTGCTCCGGCATCCAATCCCCCGGTTCAATCTTTTCTCCCCGGTTGATCCGTGCCTCAAACGCCGCCAATCGCCGATCGTCCCCGACCGCCGCCGTGCAACCCTCAACCATTCCCGTTCCAGCCACCACCATTATTCACCTTCCCATACTCATACCGAGCCGCGACCGTGAAGAAGCAAAATCGCAGGGCAGGTCATCGACCTGCCGGTGTGCCACTGTTCGTTAGAACAGTGGTCCTTATCCACACGAGAGCAGTAGTACCATGCCAATTCGTGGCACTCGCCTCTCACGACCCCACCCGCTTCAACCCATTCAGCAACATCCCCGTCAACGTCCGTGCGATCTCCTCCGGCGTCATCGGCCCGTCAGTCCGGTACCACTGATACACCCAATTCATCGACGACAGAATCAGCAACGCCGCAAACTTCTCATCCACGTCCGCCAACGTCCCTTCACGAATCCCCTGCGAAATCAACCGCCGAAAAACCTGTTCATATTCCCGCCGTCGATCCGCAAATTGCCTCCGCCGACCCTCGCTCAAATATCGCCACTCTGTTGAATAAACCGCCGCCGCCGACAAATTGCTCGTGATCACTCCCACATGTGCGGCCACGCATCGTCGAATTTTCTCAATCGTGACGACGTCGGATTCCACGATCGGCTTAACCGCCGCGAAAAACCGATCTGCCGCTGCCGACACCAGCTCCCACAAAATGTCATCTTTGCTTTCAACGTG